>JBJMQW010000348.1:0-2767 GCA_045802495.1 Allostellaceae bacterium
GGCAGCAGCCGATCGATCGGAACAAACATATTGCCGGGGACGCCTTGATCCGCGTCGCCGACGATCAGCGATCCGATGCCGGCGAGCCTCCCGTCGGGGGCGATCAAGGCGGCGCCGCTCCACTGGGCGTAGGGCGGCGCGGTGAAGACGGCATTTTCGAGCAGGTATTCCCAATAGCCCGCGAAGGTCCGACGCGAGACGACGACAGCAGGCCGTGCCGCCGCCGGTCCGCCATGGCCAGCAATAATGACCGGCGTCTTTGCCGAAAGACCCTCAGCCGTGCCGATCGGTATCGGCCTTATTCCCAAGGGCTCGGCCGCGCGCAGCAGACCGAGCCCCGATTCGGCATCGAAGCCGACGATCTCCGCCCGGCTCGTCTTGCCGGACGCGGCGGTCACTTCGGCCGCCATTGCCTCGGTGATCAGATAGCCTATCGTGACGACGAGCCCGCCATCATCGATTACCACGCCCGAGCCGTCGCGGTGTATGCCGAGAAAAGCGGCGGTCCGCGCTTCGGCAGGAATTTCCGCATGGACGCGAACGACTGCCTCGAGGCGCTGCGCCGGGTCGGCCCCGAACCCCGGCGCCGCTACGATCAGCGCGAACAGCGCTCCCAGACAAGAGGCAGGAAGGATCATCGACTTCATCGGGAAGCCTCGGAGAGAGACGGCGCAGCCGGGTCGCGCGGCGCATCGGGCGCAATGGCCGTTCCGACGGCCCGGCCTCGGTCTCGTCGAGTGGTCAGATAGGAGGCGATTACGCCAACGATGCCGCGGCGAAAGGCGAGAACGCAGAAAACGAAGATGATTCCCTGGACGACCGTAACCCACGAGCCGAGCTGGGCGAGGTAATGCTGCATGCCGGTCAGCAGAAAGGCGCCGACGACTGGGCCCAGCACCGTGCCGAGTCCGCCGACCAGGGTCATCAGCACGACCTCGCCCGACATCGTCCACTGAACATCGGTCAGCGAGGCCAGCTGGAAGACCAGTGATTTCAGGGATCCTGCGAGACCGGAAAGGGCGGCGGACAAAACGAAGGCGAGGAGCTTGTAGCGGTCGGCGTCATAGCCGAGCGAGACCGCGCGCGGCTCGTTCTCGCGGATCGCCTTGATGACCTGGCCGAAGGGCGAGTGGATCGTCCTGACGATGATCGCAAAGCCGACCAGAAAGACGGCAAGGACAAAGTAATACATCGTCAGATTGCCGCTCAGATCGAGCACACCGAGGAGATGGCCCCGCGGCACGGCCTGAATGCCATCCTCGCCGCCGGTAAAGCGCGCCTGCAACGCCACGAAATAGATCATCTGGGCGAGCGCCAGCGTGATCATCGCGAAATAGATGCCCTGGCGGCGGATCGCCAGCCAGCCGAAGACGGCGCCGAGGAGAGCCGCGACGGCGGTTCCGGCGAGAATGCCGAGCTCGGGCGAAAAGCCCCACACTTTGACGGTGTGGGCGGTGATGTAGGAGGCGCTGCCGAGAAAGGCCGCGTGGCCGAAAGACAAAAGGCCGACATAGCCGATCAGCAGGTTGAAGGCGCAGGCGAAGAGCGCGAAGCACAGCGCCTGCATCAGGAAGACCGGGTAGGTGAAAAGGGGCGCGGCGAGCGCCAGGACCAGCAATACTCCGGTGAGGAGCCACCACCAGAGGCGGTCGCTCACCTTCATCTCAGCGCGCCCGGCCATCTCAGCGCGCCCGGCCAAAAAAGCCGGCGGGCTTGACCAGCAATACCAGCGCCATGATCACAAAGATAACGGTGGTCGAGGCCTCGGGATAGAACACCTTGGTCAACCCCTCGACGAGCCCCAAGGCAAAGCCGCTGACGATCGCGCCGAGGATCGAGCCCATGCCGCCGATCACGACGACGGCGAATACGGTAATGATGATGTTCGACCCCATCAGTGGGCTGACCTGGTAGATCGGCGCCGCCATGACGCCGGCGAGCGCCGCCAGTCCGACGCCGGCGCCATAGGTCAGGGTGATCATGCGCGGCACATTGATGCCGAAGGCCTGGACCAGCACCGGGTTCTCCGTCGCCGCCCGCAGATAGGCGCCAAGCCGGGTGCGCTCGATCGTGAACCAGGTGGCGAGGCACACCGCCAGCGACGCCACGATGACCCATGCCCGGTAATTCGGCAGGAACATGAAGCCAAGATTGGTGCCGCCGCGCAGTTCCTGCGGGATCGCATAAGGCTGGCCGGAGGAGCCGTATTGCTGGCGGAAGACGCCCTCGATGATCAGCGCGAGCCCGAACGTCAGCAACAGGCCATAGAGATGGTCGAGCTCGTAAATGTGACGCAGCAACAGGCGCTCGATCACGATGCCGAGCGCGCCGACGATAAGCGGCGCCAGGATCAGCGCCGGCCAATAACCGAGGCCGAGCGTATTGAGCAGAAACCACGCGCAAAACGCCCCCAGCATGTATTGGGCGCCGTGGGTGAAGTTGATGATGTTGAGGAGCCCAAAGATCACCGCCAGCCCGAGGCTCAGCATCGCATAGAAGGCGCCGTTGATCAGCCCGACGAGCAGCTGCGCAAACAGCGCCGGCGCCGGCGGGATCGCGAGGTAGACCGAGTGGAGCATCAGCAGTCCTTCTCACTCCCGTGCACGGTCCCAGCCTGCCATCTTTCAGTATGGCCACGATGCGCTACACTATGCGCGCGAACAAGTGGTCTGGCAGCAGGCCGAACCACAGGCCCGGAGGGAACGCAGAAGATGCAGGCGGATTACATCATCATCGGCGCCGGCTCGGCCGGCTGCGTGCTGGCCAA
>JBJMQW010000349.1:0-25810 GCA_045802495.1 Allostellaceae bacterium
AGCTCGGCCCGGATGCGGAACCGTACTCGACCGCAATGGCAGCCGCCATGATAGGTTTCGAGCATCAATCTTCCTTCATAAATGAATGAAAGAAATTGAATGTCCACTTTACACCTAAGCGCGCGCCGTCGAGAAGCTCGGAGGTTGCCTGTGAGTCAGCCCGCGAACGCTGACCAAGCGCCATAGCAACGACTCCAGTTGTGAAATTTGTCGCCACACGGCCAACGGAATTGAGCCGGTAACGTCTCCGGTAACAGCCTTTGAATAGACCCGGTTCCGGGGATCTCTTAAAGGAAAGTGGCGCCAATGATCGAAAGTGTTACGATATCGCTTGTTACGAATTGAATTAATTTCTCCCGTGGAGAAGGAGATTTTTTATTTACATTGCAACCGCTACTGAACTTTTCGCGCGTTCGATAGATTTCCTTTATCAAAATCGGCCGACCCCGAACGGGGTGATGTCGATCGAAGGAGGCCGGCCGGCGACGAGGTCGGCGACGATTTTGCCGGTCATCGGCGCCGAGGTCATCCCGACATGGCCGTGGCCGAAGGCATAGACCACATCCGGCGTCGCCCGTGACGGTCCGAGAACCGGCAATGAATCCGGCAAGCTCGGCCGATGGCCCATCCACACCGAGATTTGCTCTTCCGGGTGCGAGGCGGGGAGGCCGGGCAGCATCTTGCGCCCCTGTTCGAGAAGGATATGGGCGCGCCGCCAATCCGGCGGCGCATCGAGGCCGGCAAGCTCGACTGTGCCGGCGAAGCGCAGCCCCGTATCCATTGGGGTCGCAACGAACTTGCCATCGGCATCGGCGGTCGGGATCCGCGGCATCGTCTCGGGGTCGCGGATCATCAGGTGGTAGCCGCGCTCGGTTTCCAGCGGCACCTTGTCGCCGAGCACAGCGGCGAGCGGCTTTGAGTAGGCTCCGGCGCACACTACCGCCGCATCCGCCGCCAAGTCGCCGCTGTCCGTCTCGATCGCGGCAAGGCGCTGGCCGTCGAGCCGGAACCCATGCGCCCGCGCGTGCTTGAGTTCGCCCCCCAGGCGTAGGAAGTGTTCGACCAGCCGTTGCACCAGTGCGAGGGGGTTTGAGGTATGGCCGTTCTCGCGCACCAGCAGGCCGCGCACGTAATCGCGCGACAAAGCCGGCTCGAGTTGACGCAGCTCATCGGCGTCGAATTCGTCGATCTCGACGCCGTTTTCGCGGCGCAAATCCCAGGCAGCTTGGTCCTTGTTGAGGCTCTCGAACGACCTATACACATAAAGATGGCCGAGGCGATGGACGAGACCCTCGGCGCCGGCGTCGCGGACCAGCGGCTGGAGCGCTTCGAGCGTCGGCCCGACAAGGGGACGCAAAGCGCGCGCCGCCGCCCGCGCCTTCTTGGGCGTGCCCGCCCGGATGAAGCGAATGAGCCACGGCGCGATTGTCGGCAGATAGGTCCAGCGCAACGCCAGTGGTGCGAGCGGGTCGAAGAGCCAACGCGGCACGCTGCGGATCACCCCGGGCATCGCCACCGGAGTTACCGACGAGCCGTTGAAACATCCGGCGTTGCCGAAGGAGGCGCCATGGCCCGGCTCAGCCGGCTCCAGCAGATAAACGCTGTGTCCGTCGCGCTGCAGCCAGCTTGCCACGCACACCCCGACCATGCCCGCGCCGATCACTCCAACCCGCTTCTGTCCAATCGGCGGCATGTCTCTCCCTCCTCAGTGGCCTCTACTCCCGACAGACCCGTACAGGAAATCGCCGGCCAGTCAGGCTCAAGGGCTGTTGCCCGCGCTTGTCGAAAGACGAGAACTCAAATAGCATCCGACCATTAACTTACATAGACCGAGCTTGAGCTTGGTCGCCCAGAATGCGATGCCGGCGGAAGACGATGCCGACGATCGGATCGGAGGGAGGGATGAAGGCGATGAAACCATCTCGTTTTTGGATCGCTGCGCCGGTGCTTGCCCTGCTTGCCGGCGGGGCCAGCGCCAATGAAGAGCTGACCAAGCTCTCGAAGGACCCCAATCAATGGGTCATGCCGACCGGCAATTACGCGAACACGCGCTACAGTGAGCTCAATCAAATCAACAAGGACAACGCCAAGAACCTGCGCCCGATGTGGACGTTTTCCACCGGCGTACTGCGAGGTCACGAAGGTGGGCCGCTGGTCATCGGCAACGTGATGTACGTGCACACCGCGTTTCCGAACAATGTCTTTGCGCTCGATCTCAACAAGAACGGACAGATTCTGTGGAAGTACGAGCCGAAGCAGGATCCATCGGTCATTCCGGTGATGTGCTGCGATACGGTCAACCGGGGCGTCGCCTATGGCGATGGAAAGATTATTCTCGCCCAGGCGGATACGACCGTGGTGACGCTCGACGCCAAAACCGGCCAGCAAGTGTGGAGTGTCAAGAACGGCGACCCGAAAAAGGGCGAGACCATGACCGCCGCTCCGATGGTGGTCAAGGACAAGGTCATTGTCGGGATCAGCGGCGGCGAGTTCGGTGTGCCCGGGCACGTCACCGCCTATAATCTGAAGGATGGGTCGAAGGCTTGGCGGGCCTACTCGATCGGCCCAGACGACCAGATCCTATTCGACGCCAATACCACCGAACTCGGCAAGCCCGTGGGCAAGGATTCCTCCTTAAAGACATGGCAGGGCGACCAGTGGAAGATCGGCGGTGGCGGCACTTGGGGCTGGTACTCCTACGACCCGCAGCTGAACCTGATCTATTACGGCTCGGGCAATCCCAGCACATGGAACCCGGTGCAGCGGCCCGGCGACAACAAATGGTCGATGACGATCTTCGCCCGTAATCCGGACACCGGCATCGCCAAATGGGTCTTCCAGATGACGCCGCATGACGAATGGGACTACGACGGGGTCAACGAGATGATCCTCGCTGACATCAATGTGAAAGGCCAGCCCACCAAGGCGCTTGTCCACTTCGATCGCAACGGCTTCGCCTACACGCTCAATCGCGAGACCGGGGCGCTCCTGGTTGCCGAGAAGTACGATCCGAAGGTCAATTGGGCCACCCATGTCGACATGCAGACCGGCCGGCCTGAAGTGGTCAAGCAATTCAGCACCCAGGCTCAGGGCGAGGACAAGAACACGAAAGGGATTTGCCCGGCCGCCCTTGGCACAAAAGACCAGCAGCCTGCTGCTTTCTCGCCAAAGACCGGGATCTTCTACGTGCCGACAAACCACGTCTGCATGGATTACGAGCCGTTCAAGGTCTCGTATACGGCGGGCCAGCCCTATGTTGGAGCGACATTGTCGATGTTCCCGCCGGCAGGCGAAAACAACCTCGGCAATTTTATCGCCTGGGATGCGAGCGCCGGCAAGATCATCTGGTCCAATCCGGAGCCCTTCTCGGTATGGTCAGGCGCTCTCGCCACAGCCGGAGATGTCGTGTTCTACGGCACGCTCGAGGGGTATCTGAAGGCCGTCGACATGCAGACCGGTAAAGAGCTGTACCGGTTCAAGACGCCGTCGGGGATCATCGGCAACGTCAACACCTACACCCATGGCGGCAAACAATACATCGCCGTGCTGTCGGGTGTCGGTGGTTGGGCCGGGATCGGCATGGCCGCGGGTCTGACCAAGGACACCGATGGGCTCGGTGCTGTCGGCGCATATAAGGCGCTGGCGAACTATACACAGCTGGGCGGCGTCCTGACCGTTTTTGGTCTACCCGAATAATGGCCGGCTAGCGCCAACAAAGGTATCGGGGGCCGGCGTCCCAAGAACCGGGGTGCCGGCTTTTTTTCGAAAGGATCCCTGGTGAGAGGACTGGCGCTGCTCTTCTGCATCGCAGCCGCGTTCCTTCCGGCTAGGGTCGATGCGCTGGCGGCTGAAGGCGACCCGAAGCCCTACACGGTCACCGACGGTAAAGTCGACAAGAAGACCTTCAACGGCTGGCGCCGCTATACCGAATCATGTTTGCGCTGCCATGGGCCGGACGGGGCAGGGAGTTCCTACGCGCCCTCTTTGGTCGACTCGGCCAACAAAATGACGCAAGATGAATTCAACGAAATCGTGGTCAACGGCCGCACCAACGTCAACCCCGCCAACGAGAATGTGATGCCGCCCTTTGGCGAGGTCGAAGACGTCGTCGCGTATCTCGATGACATCTGGGCCTATCTGAAAGCACGCGCCGACGGCGTATTGGGCCGTGGCCGCCCGCCGCGTGTCGGCGATTAGATGCGGTTCGAACGCTCCCGCCACGTCGCGGCACTGATCGGCTTGCTCCTGTTCGGGCGCAGTGTGGTCGCCGCGGAGACCGGCGAGATCGTCGACCGCACTGCGCTGAAGGTCTGCGCGGATCCCAATAACCTGCCGTTTTCCAATGAGCAAAGGCAGGGATTCGAGAACAAGATCGCCGAGCTGATCGGAGCCGAGCTCGGTCTCAAGGTCGACTACGCATGGTTTCCACAGGTTATCGGGTTCGTGCGGAACACGCTGCGCGCCCATCTATGCGACCTGGTGATCGGCACCGTCGCCGGCGATGAGATCATGCAGACGACAAATCCCTATTATTTCACCACTTACGTGATGTTCTATAAAGACGACAAAGGCTTTACCTTTGAGGGCCTCCAAGACCCCGGGCTGGCCGGGCTGCGCCTCGGCGTCGTTGCCGGGACCCCGCCGGCAGATCTCCTCGTGCGCCACGACTTGATGTCTCACGCCAAGCCTTACGCCTTGTCCGTCGATACGCGCGCTGAATCCTCGACCCATCAGATGGTGCAGGACGTCGTCGATGGGGCGATCGATGTGGGCTTCTTGTGGGGTCCCATCGCCGCGTACTATCGCAAACGAGACGATCTGCCCCTCATCATGGTTCCGCTGAAGGACGAGCCCGGCGCGGCTCGCATGGAATACCACATCGCGATGGGGGTCCGAGCGAACGAACCCGAGTGGCGGCGGCGCGTGAACGCGGCGATCGTGAAGCGCCAGACCGAGATCACCGCGATTTTGCGGGACTATGGCGTTCCGTTGCTCAACGAGCGGGGGGAGCTCGCCCGCCCGTGAGGGCGGCTCTATTGCAGCTGGCGGTTCACGGCCTCGTGCTCGCCCTTGGCGTCATGAGCAGTCTCGCCTCGCACGCGCAGCCGCCGGAGCCCGATGGCTATCGCATGGATGACTATCGCGCGCCGACCCCGAATACGGTGGCTGGCGGGGTGGTGCTCGATACCGACGCCGCCCGCACCCTGTGGGAAAGCGGCAGTGCAGCCTGGATCGATGTGCTTCCAGCGCCTCGCCGACCAGCGAATTTGGAGGCGTCCGCATTGTGGATGCCGCTGCCTCACCGGGTTATTCCGGGCAGCCTGTGGCTGCCCGATATCGGGCGCGGCTCGCTCAGCCCGGAGCTCGAAAGGTATTTTCGAGATCATCTCGAATCTGTCAGCAGAAGCGGTCGGGACACTCCGATCGTGTTCTATTGCCAGGCGAACTGCTGGTTGAGTTGGAACGCGACGAAACGCGCGGCGAGTTGGGGATACACGCGGGTTTACTGGTATCGCGACGGCACTGACGGGTGGGCATCGGCGAAACTTCCGATGACTACTGTCGAGCCGGTTCCAAGCGGGGATCTCGACGCCACGCAGATCCGCGAGATCCTGGCTGCCGCATCACCGGAAAAGCCGGCGGATTTTGCCGGGAGATCGCTCGAGAACCTCGATCTGAGCAATGTCGACTTCAAACGGGCCAATTTGTCCAAGGCAAATCTTTTCGGGGCGAAACTCGAGGGTGCGGACCTTTCGGGCACCAACCTTTCCGGTGCCAGGCTCGACCTTGCCTGGATCATGCGGGCAAACTTCACCGACGCCGATCTATCAAACGCCAGCCTACTCGGCCCGGTCGTCTCTTCGGGTTTGGAGACCTCCGAGGCCGAGGCGCCGATCTTCAAGAGAACCAATTTTTCGGGGGCCCGCATCATCGCGCGCCTGAGCCGGTTCGATCTGCGCGGCGCCATTTTCGTCGGTGCGAGAATGGGCGCGGACATGAAGAACCAGTCCATGGGACTGATGAGGACCGATCTCTCGGGCGCAAACCTGGCAGGGGCCAATTTTTCCAAGGCTGATCTCGGCCGCGCGCTGATGCGCTTCGCCAATTTGACAGGATCCGATCTGAGCGGTGCGATATTGACGGGGGTCGACCTGTCGGGAGCCGACCTGAGCGGCGCCGATTTGACCGGCGCCGACGCCACCGACGCCGATTTCGGCGAAGCGGTGTTGGCGAATGTTCGCGGCCTCGACACGGTAAAAGGGTTGAAGCTGCCGCGGAAACCTTAGGGGCTCACTCCGAAGCCGCCTCTTGCAGAGCTCGCGCCCAAGCTCCCAGGCGCGCATCCAGCTCGACCGGGGTTTCGCACGCATAGCGGATCGTGCGTTGGATTTCTTCGAAGTTACGTGCGGTAAAGTCGCGCCGCTGCTGCAGATCGACCCGCTTGACGGCGGCATCGCCTGTCGCTTCGGACGGGATGGATCTGAGTTCCTCCGAAAGCTCGGCGACGAGTTCGGCGAGCTCACGCTGGCGTCGCCCGATCTCTTTCAATCTTTGGATCAGAGCGGCGCGTCCCTGATCAGTTTCCTCGAGAAGCCCCTGAAAAGTGAGCGCGATCCGGCGCGGGCGATCCTGCGACAGGGTCTGCACAAAGGTCGTGATCTGGGACAGCCCCTCTTGCGTCGAGACCCGCCGCGGCGCGAGACGCTGGACGAGAGCGGCAATCTCGGGATCGGCATGCCAATCCCCGATACCTTCCAATGTAGGCCCGCTCCAATATGCGGCCGCAGCGAGCTTTGGTACCAGCCGCTGCTGGCAGGGCCAATCCGGATCCCCGGACCGCGGTTGCGCAGATGCGGCGCTCATCGCTACGACAACCGCCGCGGCCAGTGTGGCGAGCGCCAGGAAATATTCGGATATCACCGTCAATCGGCGGCGCGGCGCGCCATCAGGCCCTTTGCCGGGTCGTAGCCGTAAACCGCGAGGGTCAGAAAAATCGCTGTTGTAGCGACGAGAACAATCGCCGAGGTCGGTTCGAGCTGGCCGTAGAGGGCGAAACGGATCAGCTCAACGGCATGGGTAAACGGGTTGGCTTCGCAAATATTATAGAGGAGAAGGCTTGCCTCCTTGACGTGCCAGAGCGGATAGAGGGCGGAGGAGGCAAAGAACATCGGAAAAATCACGAAATTCATGACGCTGGCAAAGTTCTCCAGCTGGCGGATCGCCGAGGACAACAACAACCCGAGCGCTCCCAGCATCAGGCCCGCCAGGATCAAAGCCGGCAATACGGTGATATAGCCATACCAGGGAGGCTCGATCTCCCAGATCAATGCTATCGCGAGAAAGGCGTAGGCTTGCAGGATGGAGACGATGACCCCGGCGAGGAGTTTCGCTGTCAGCAGAAACCACCGCGGCAGCGGGCTGACCATCAGGATGCGCATGCTGCCCATCTCGCGGTCATAGACCATCGACAGCGAGCTCAGCATGCCGTTGAACATCAGGATCATCGCGATCAGACCGGGGGCGATATAGACCGCGTAAGGGATGTAAGTCTCGTAAGGCGGAATGATCGAGACGCCGAGCACGAAGTGGAATCCGGTGGCGAAAATCGCCAGCCACACGAGCGGCCGCACCAATGCCGAAAAGAAGCGCCCGCGCTGGTTCAGAAACCGCAGCCATTCGCGATTGGCGATGCCGGCGAAGCAGCGCAGATAATGGATCGGCTTCATGCCGCCTCGCGCTCCTGCACCAGTGTCTCGAACGCGGCGCGCATCGACGGCGCACGGGTGATGCCGAGCAGTTCGGCGGCAGCGCCGTCGGCTCGCACCTCGCCTTTGTGCAGTACGACCACCTTGGCGCCCTCGCCAACCTCGTCGATCAGATGCGTGGCCCACAGCGCCGCGAGGCCTTCCTCGCGGCAAAGCCGGCGAACGTGGTCGAGCATGAATTGGCGGCTGGCAATGTCGAGCCCGACCGTAGGCTCGTCGAGCAACAGCAGCCGGGGCTGGTGCAAAAGGGCGCGCGCGATCTCGACCCGGCGGCGCTGGCCGCCGCTCAGCTGGCGCACCTTGTCCCGGCGCTGCTCGGTGAGACCGACCCGCTCGACCTCGGCTGCAATCCGCCGGGCGGCTTCACGGTGCGGCAGGCCGTGCAAAGCGCAATGATAAAACAGGTTCTGGTCGACGGAGAGATCCAGATCGAGGGTCGGCTGTTGGAACACAATCCCCATTTGCCGCAGGCACTCCAACATCCGCTCGCGGATATCCATGCCGAAGACACGGATCGTCCCCTCCGCCTGGGCGTAAAGCCGAGTGGCGAGCGAGAACAAGGTCGTCTTGCCGGCCCCGTTGAGCCCCAGCAATACCGTAAAATCACCGGGCGCGACCGAGAAGGTGACATTCTTCAGCACTTGCCGCGGCCCAAAGCGGTGCCCAAGCCCCTCGATGCTCAATACGGGAATGACGCTCATGCCAGCCTCACGGGCGGGAAACGACACCCCAGGGCGCCTGGCCGACCGGCACCGATTTGATCACCTTCAGCGACCCGACATCGATGACCGAGATGTCGTTGCTGACACCGTTCGTCGTGTAGACCCGGCTCTGATCCGGGTTGAAGGCAAGGCTCCATACCCTTTGCCCGACGAGTAGATATTTCATCACCTCATAGCTCCGCGCGTCGATAACGGCAACGCGGTTGGCCGGCCCGAGCGCGACGAAAGCGAGCCTGCGGTCATCGGTGATCGCAATCCCGACCGGCTGGATTGCCTCGTTCGGCACCCCCGGCACCGCGAAGGTGATGCGCTTGACGACCGCGTGCTTTGCAGCGTCGATGACGTTGACGGTACCGCCGATTTCGGCGGAGACCCAGAACTGCGCGCCGTCGGCGGTCCATACGGCGCGGCGCGGGCGGCTGTCGACGAGGATATTGGCGACAATCTTGCGTGTCGCCGTGTCGATGACGTGCGCCATGCTCGTCGTCTCGGAGGTGTTGACGAGGTATCTCCCGTCCGGGCTTATCCCCATGCCCTCCGGTTCGACACCCACCGGAATTTCGGTGACGACCTCGCCGCGATCGACATCGACAACGGTGACGAGGTTGTTGTTCTCGTTCGCCACGTAGAGCAGCTTGCCGCCGGGATCGAGGGCAAAGAATTCCGGGTCCGTCCCGCTTGGCAAACTGCGGACGACATCATTACTCCCCAGATCGAGCACCTCGATGTGGTCGCTGTCGCTGGCGCAGATGTAGAGCGACTTTGCGTCTTTCGACAGGAGTATGCCCCGCGGGCGCTGACCGACCGGGATGGTCTTGACCGGCGCCAGGTTTGAGCCGTCGATGACGGTGATCGTGTTGTCCTTTTCATTGGATACATAGATTGTGTCCGCGGCTGCAATCCTGATCGCACAAAGCGAGACGAGTGCGACCGACGCGATCAGCCCACTCGGCATTTTGTCTCGGGCTTGTCGATGCCGAGCGTGTCGAGCTCGGAGAACTGGTGCAAAAAACCCTGTTGCGGCGACACCGAGACCAGCGAGCGTGCATCGGCGAGCAGGACCGGTTGACGCAACTGGCCGTCCCACGACCGAAAGCTGAGCCGGGCCCCCTTGTAGGCGGCGAGCTCGAAGCGGTCGCTGCGCATGAATGTGAGGATGGCCGCGGGATCAGCCGATTTCGTGCGCGTCGCGGCCTCGCCGATCGCCCGCACCGCCATCCAGGCGGCGTAATCGCGGTCGGTCATCCAACGATCGGCCTGACGCAGAAAGCGATCCTGGAGCTGGGTGGCGCCCCACTGCTCGTGCGGCCGCGCCCAGGCGGTCGGCACCAGGCCCTGCGTTCCGGCGACCGGGCGTGGATCGAAGCTGCGGTAAGAGAGGTTGTCGCCGAACTCGTCCCCCTCGTCGGCGACGACCAGCACGTCGTACTTGATCCCCTGAGTGAACCGGGCGACCTCGGCCTGAATCGCGAAATGACCGGTATCGGTCCGCCGCGCGCCCGGGATAAACGTCCAAGGCTTCTCCCCGACGATGCGCGCCTGGAACTTCTGTGCGGCATGCCGGACGTCGGCGGCGAATTCGCGATCGCCGTCGCCGTGGCCGACGACCAGCAAGAGGTCTTGCCAGCGCTTGGCTACGAGGTACTGGACAAGCGCATCGGCGAGCATCGCCCGGCTCGGCAGCAGGTGCAGGATGTTGGCGCGGCAATCCTCGCCGCGGAGCCGGTCGTCGGCGGAGCCGGCATCGAAGAAAGTCACCTCCGCGGCTTCCGGCAAGCTTGCGACCGGCAACAACGCGGGCGATGCGAGGTCGGTCACGACGAGGCGAACGTCTTTGGCCGCGAGGTCGCGGAACCCGGCCATGACATCGCCGCCGGCCGGCACGATCGACTCGACGAGCTCGAACGACTGGCCGGTGAAGCGGCCGGTGGTTTCATTATCGGCGACGCCGAGCCGCGCGCCCTGGATGCCCTCGTCCTGCGGCGGCTGGTCGAGATAGGTGAGCGGCAACGTCCGCTTGATGGCCTGCGACAGCCACCCGATCTGGATCGTCTCCTCACCCGCCCGGGCAGGCGCTGCCGAGAAAATGCCGACGATAAGGACCGCCAGCGCCAGAGCAGCGCCGGCCGGACTGCTCACTTCAGTGTCTCGAGATAGCCGATGACGTCCTGTCGCTCCTTCTCATCCTTGATGCCGGGGAAAACCATTTTGGTGCCCGGGACCGTTGCTCGCGGATCAGCCAAATAGGTGTCGAGGGTCTTGGGATCCCAGTCATGGTCGTACTTCTTCATGGCCTCGGAATAATTATAGCCCTCAAGGCTCGCCGCCTTGCGGCCGACCACGCCGAAGAGGCTCGGCCCGACCTTGTTCTTTCCCGCCTCGGTAGTATGGCAGAGCGCGCATTTCTTGAAATCCGCCTTGCCGGCGTCGACATCGGCGGCCCAACCGGAACCGGAGGCGGCGAATTGCAGCAGAAGAGCCAAAGTAAGAAATAAAGCCACAAAGCGCATTCCTGATATCCCGATATTCCCTTCCTCCGCTTGTCGACCGACCGCCCGGATCGACCCTCAAACCCCGTCGGCGCTTGTTGAGCGGAACGGAAATGCGGTAAGCATGTCGACCCAGCCGCAATAAGCGGGGGCTCGCCGGACGTCAAGTAAACCGAGGGAGGCGGTCGTGGAAACTCGCGCTGCTGTCGCTTTCAAGGCCGGAGAACCACTCAGAACCGAGACAGTCCAGCTGGACGGACCAAAGGACGGCGAGGTGCTGGTCGAGATCAAGGCGACAGGGATCTGCCACACCGATGAATTCACCCTTTCCGGTGCCGATCCGGAGGGGCTGTTCCCGGCGATCCTCGGGCATGAAGGCGCCGGCATCGTTGTCGATGTCGGGCCCGGGGTCACGAGCGTCGCCAAGGGGGATCACGTCATCCCGCTCTACACCCCCGAATGCCGGCGGTGCGAATATTGCCTGTCGCGCAAGACCAATCTCTGCGTCGCGATCCGTGCGACGCAAGGGCAAGGCGTGATGCCCGACGGCACCAGCCGGTTCTCGCTCGGCGGCAGCAAGATCCACCACTATATGGGCACCTCCACCTTTTCGAATTTCACGGTGCTGCCCGAGATCGCGGTAGCGAAGATCCGCGAGGACGCCCCATTCGACAAGGTCTGCTACATCGGCTGCGGGGTGACGACCGGCATTGGCGCTGTGATCAACACTGCCAAAGTCGAGCCAGGCGCCAACGTCGTCGTCTTTGGCCTGGGCGGGATCGGGCTCAACGTCATCCAGGGCTGCCGGATGGCCGGCGCCGACATGATCGTCGGGGTCGATCTGAACCCCGGCAAACGGGCGCTGGCCGAGAAGTTCGGGATGACCCACTTTGTGAACCCGAAGGAGGTCGAGGGCGAACTCGTTCCCTATCTCGTGAACCTGACCAAAGGGGGCGCCGATTACAGTTTCGAATGCATCGGCAATGTCAATGTCATGCGTCAGGCGCTGGAGTGTTGTCACCGCGGCTGGGGTGTCAGCGTCATCATCGGTGTTGCGGGGGCAGGTCAGGAAATTTCTACCCGGCCATTTCAGCTGGTCACCGGCCGCGTTTGGAAGGGAACCGCTTTTGGCGGCGCGCGAGGCCGCACCGACGTACCGAAGATCGTCGACTGGTACATGGAAGGTAAAATCAATATCGACGACCTGATCACCCACAAATTGTCGCTCGAAGAGATCAACAAGGGCTTCGACCTGATGCATGCGGGCGAGTCGATCCGCAGCGTCGTGGTTTATTGAGCCTCGCATAGTGAAAGCGAAATTCTTGAGGTCGAAAGAAAAAATTCTTGAGGTCAAAAGAAATCGTCATGGGGCACCCTCGACGGCCGGCGCTTGCATGCCGTTCCGGGGGAAGCACTCTCGCAGCCGTCGCGCTCAGCCGATTGGGATTGTTTCGTCGCTACGCTTCTAGAAAGAAACAACAAAAAGAAACAATGCCGTTCGTGCAAACCAAAGAATATTGAACGCTTCCCCGGCGAAATGCCGGGGTCCATCCCTCGCCAACAGGAGCGGCGGGTCGATGGTCCCGGCTTTTCGTCGGGACAGCGGCCCGTGCATGGTTTCATCCAGGACGTCGGCCGCGGAGCCCGGTGGTCAACTCGCCATGCCGACAAGCCCATCTCGCAAACTTCGCGTTTGGGACCCTGGCGGGCATTCCACCCACCGACGCTTGAGGCGCGCCGGTGGGTGATCTTTCGTCAGGCCGGCATTCGCTTTCCGGGGAGGCGGTCGATGACCGTTATTCCCCCGAACGGGTCGGCGAGGTTGACTTCGGTGCCGGCGTACTTGATCCGGTGCCTTTTGTCTCGCCATTCTGTGTCCACTCGGCCATCGATGTCAGGTCGTCGGCCGTTTTTGAGATCTTGAAGGCGTCGGCGTCGCCATCCCACGAGAAATCGCCGACCGGCATTGCTACATAGCGGCCGCCGACGCCAAGGACGCCGCCTGCATGGACGACCAGCCGGTCTATGGTCTTGTCGTCGGGCTTCATTAGCACCTTCGATATGCTGCCGAGCTTTTTGCCGTCGCTGCCCAGGACCGAGGCCCCCTCGATCTTCGAAACATCCTCTTGCTTCAGCGGGTTCGGGGTCGGCGCCCGAGGAGCGGGCGCGGTCGCAGCCGCTCCATTGCCGCGCGGCATAGTTGTACCGCCCGAAGGCGATTGCGATTGGGCGTAAGCCGAGACAGTCAGAAGAGCGACGGCCGTCGCGGCCGCCATCGAGATCGCACGCATACCAGACCTCACCGATTACGTGAACCTGTCCTGACAACATCGCTTGGCGCGGCGGCGTTCCATTATGGTTGCGACAAACAAGCGGCCAATGCGGCCGCCATCGGCGATCCGGCTTGAACGGCCCGGTCTTCCGGACCAATACTGCGGCACACTCAAGGTAGAGGAGGGCAGACACCGCGATGAAGCTGTACAGCTATTTCCGGTCTTCCGCCGCCTTCCGCGTCCGCATCGCCCTCAATCTGAAAAACCTCGACTACGAGACCGCAGCCATCCACCTGCGGCGCAATGAACAGACAAAGCCCGATTATTGTGGGGTCAATCCGCAGGGTTTGGTGCCGACGCTGGAAGATGGCGGGCAAACCCTGATTCAGTCGCTGGCCATCATCGAATATCTCGACGAGATCCACCCCGAGCCGCCACTCCTGCCAAATGATCCGGCCGGTCGCGCGCGGGTGCGTGCTCTCGCCGATATCGTCGCTTGCGATATCCATCCGATCAACAATCTGCGCGTGCTGCGATATTTGACCCACCAGCTCGGCCATGATGAGGCGGTGATCGGACACTGGTACAATCATTGGATCAGTGCTGGCTTCGCGGCGATCGAGCCGCTGCTAGCGGGGGATGCGCGGACCGGCGCATTCTGCCATGGCGACGCGCCCAGCCTTGCCGATGTCGCCCTGGTTCCGCAGGTCGTCAATGCCGAGCGCTATCGGCTTGGCCTTGGGCCCTATCCGACACTGACCCGGATCTATAAGAACTGCATGCGGCTGGATGCCTTTATCGCCGCGCATCCCAGCCGCCAGCCTGATTACGAAGCTTGACTACGGTTCCAATTCGGGAGACCGGCCACCCTCATCCTTTGCGCGCATCGGCGACCATGGACTTCAAGGTCTCGAGGTCGAGGGCGCCGGGGACGATCTGGTTGCCGATGACGAAGCCGGGGGTGCCGTGGATGTTTAGCGCGCTGGCGAGCGCGAGATTGGCTTTGACGGCTTTGGCAATCTCCGGCTCGTTCATGTCCTGCTTCAGCCGCTCGACATCGAGCCCGACCGAGCCAGCCACCTTGTAGACCGTATCGTCGGAAATCTGGCCCTTGGCCGCCATCATCGCCGTGTGAAAGGCCTCGTACTTGCCCTGCCGCTGGGCGGCGAGCGCGGCATGGGCCGCGACAACTGATTGCGGCCCGAGAACCGGCATCTCCTTATAGACAAAGCGGAGCTTGCCGTCCTCCTTCAGCAGAGCCTGCAGCGCCGGCAATACCTGCTTGCAATAGGGACAGCGGTAATCGAAGAACTCGACGATTGTCACATCGCCTCGCGGATTACCTCCGACCGGCGTTGCCGGGTCATCAAAGACCTCGCTGCGGCGCTCCGCGAGAACCCTTTCTGCTTTGGCGTCGGCCTCCCGGTTCAGCTTGTCTTCGGCGCCGCGCAGCGCCTCGACCAGAACGTCGGGATTGTGCATCAGATAATCGCGGATGATCCCCTCGATCGCTTCCCGCTGAGAGGGTGAGAAATCAGCGGCTGCGCTGACGTGAGGCGCTATGCCGGCGACAAGCGCAAACGCTAGCGCCAAGGGCAAGATCGGCAGGCGAGGCGGCATTCGTTGACGACTCCTACAAAATCGAAAAAAGTGACGCGATTAGTTGGAATTCTCGATCTTTTCTGCTTCGCGCTGGATTTCTTCGGCACGGCTATAGGCGGCGGAGTTCTTCAGCAATAGAGCTTTGGCGCGGCTCGCCTGCTGCGTGGCGTCCTTCTTCTTGCCGGCCGAGAGTCCTTCTTCGGCCAGCGCCAAGGCGGCCATGCCCATCTGGTTGTCGCGCCCATAAGCCGTCGCCAAAAGGTGCCAGCCGTTGGTTTCCTTGTCCTCGCTGCGCAGCGCGTCGTTAAGATACGCTATAGCGCGTTTGTTCGTCTTGGGATCGTTGGATTCGATATAGGTCTGAGCAAGCGAAATCCGCAGCAACGGCGCCTCCGGCGCGAGGCGAACCGCCTCCTCGTAAGGCTGAACCGAGTCGGCGATGCGTCCATTTTCGAACAGCATCTGGCCCTTCAGCTCGCGAAAGTAAGGGTCCTTCGGAAAATCGTGGATCAGTCCGTCGATGATCGGCAGCGCCTTGTCGAGCTTTGGCATCCGGTAGTAGGCGATGGCTCGCGCGTAGCGCGCCAGCACAGACTGGTCCTTCTCGGGATAGGTCGCCAGAGTAGAGGAGGGCGGCGAAAGAAAAGCATTGAGCTTCACCTTGATGCGCTTCAACATTTCGATGCTGGCGGGCGAGTCTGGCACGTCGGAGAAGCGCGAGCGGTCGACGTGATTGCGCACATATTCGATGCGCTGGGCGGTCAGAGGATGGGTCCGCAAATAAGGATCCTGGCTCGCTCCGGTAAGCAGTTCCTCGCCCTGCAGAATCTGAAAGAACTGAAGCAGGCCCCGCGAGGACAGGCCGGCGCGGTCGAGAAATTTCAACGCCGCCTGGTCGGCCGAGGCTTCCTGAGTCACCGAGTATTGCATAAAGGCGCGCTCCGCCACCCCCTGCGCACCCAAGAGGGCCGCGCCGTTCCTTCCGACGACCGCGGCGGCGGCGCCGAGCACCGTCGCGATAATACCTTCAATACTTGCATTGCGCATTGCTTCCTGCGAGCGGCTCAGATGGCCGCCCGCGATATGGCCCGTCTCGTGAGCCAGCACGCCGAGGAGTTGGTTGGGCGTAGCGGCGCGTATGATCAAGCCAGTGTTGATAAATTCGTTCTGCCCGCCGGCGACGAAGGAGTTGAGCTGCTTGTCCTCGATCAGATAGATGTGGAGCGCGCTCGGTTCGAGCCCCGCCGCCTTCCAGATCGGGGCCACCATAACCCTGATGTCGGCCTCGATTTCGGTGTCCCGGATAAAGCTCTGTGCGGTGGCGGTGTCGGCAATTGCGAGACCCACTGCCAGAGCGGCCGCGGTGCGCAGCGCGGATCGAAAAGTCACCGAAGCCGCCTTCGATAATCCCATGGAGGCCGCCTCTAATATACCGGCAACAGGCGGCGAGCGCGATCGACTCTTTGCACTCAAGGGGAGAATTGCGGCGGAGGCAGGGCAAGGCATCGCCGTGCCGCAGCCGGGTCGCGCGGCACCGCGCCAGCGAGCTCACGCACCAGTTTCGTCGTCATCGCGTCGGCAAAGCTCCGGAAATCCTTGGCGGCGATGACAAAGGCCCCAGGACCGCCGACCACGTTGCTGTTGTAATAGCTTTCGAGCCATGGCTCCTCTGTCAGGATCGCCAAGCCGTTGATCACGATACCTGAGGCAAGGACGCGATCGCGCGCCGCCGTTGGCGGCAAACCGAAATTGGCCATCCCGTCGCCGGAGATGTCAATGACTCGCTGCTCGGCCGGTTCCGGCAGACGATCGAAGGCTGCCGCGGCGGTCAGTAATGCGGGGCCGATGGCGGTCAGCCCATCTGAACTGCGCCCGGTTGCCCGCAGCGCAGCGGCAAAGGCCGCGGCGCTTTCGGCGTCGGCAACCCGCCGCCATGGGACGGTCACGGCTATCTTGTCTGGATCCGACCATTCGAGGACCAGCGCCTCGATGCCCCCGGGAATGGCCGATATCGTCTCGACGACGCGAATGTTCTCAAAGGCCCGAGCAATGCCGTTGCGTTGCAATATGTAGGAATCCGCCGTCACGCTCGCGGAGACGTCGACCGCGAGCACTAGCGCGAGGCCGGCTGCACCGGCTGGCGTGGGTTTGAGCAGCGTGGCAATCGAAGCGGCGAGCACAAAACCGGCAAACGCAAAACCGGCAGCCGGCCGACGAGGCGGGGCATTCTGCAGTCGACCATCGGAATCCAGTTGGGAACGCATTGTTGCCTCTACTTCGAGGCGGGGTGCTGGGGTATAAGCCGCCTGATTAACCATGATGAGGTGAGCGCGATGAGATACGCGATTCTGGTCGGGATCGGCATGGCGCTCGTCTTGTCCGGAGCCCCCGCTGCCGCGGCGACGAAGGCACCGGGAAAGGCGCCGCCGGTTTGCAGCGCGATCACGTTCCGGCCGCTGCCGTCGGGGATGCCGGATGGGGAGCAACAGGCCGGGATGTACAAATCCCGCAATGGGCGGCTCGAGTTGCGCGCCGATGTCAAGCAAGGCAACCCCGGCGATTATCACGTCACGACCGGCGGCAAACGCCTGGCCGCTGCTCCGGCGACTCTACCCGAGGCGGCTGCGAAATGCGCTGCAGTAAAGAAGATGCCAAAACCAGAAGCGCCGGCGTCGGCCTGTACAGGCCAGCGCTTTACCGTAGTTGTCGCCCATGCCGGGGACCAGCGTCTGGCGTTGCTCTATGCGCAGGATGACGGCTCCTGGCGGTTCTGCTCCGCCGGGACTTTTTAAATCCACTCTCAAGGAGCCCGGAGGGAGATCGAGCTCGTCAGATGTGACTTTCGTAAACGAAAGGCTCGATTTTCGTAAGGGATCTGGCCGTAGGTGTTACGCGATCGCTCTACACAGTGCCCTGATTTCGCACATTTGCTCAGCCGTTGAACACCCGCTGTGGCTGGTCCGGGAATGAGGTCCGGATGCGATCCGGCGATCCCGGCCCGGATCGGCCCCCGCGAACGCTGCGAGAGCCCGGACCTGACGATTCCCGTTACAAAATGCGTGCCAAATCTGCGCTCTGCCGCCTCGGCTACACCTTTGCCTTCTTTCGTCCTTTTGGCGAATCACTCCTCGACTTCAGCTTGCCTTCCCGGGAGTTCCGCCCTGGGCCGGGCGCCTTGGCGAGGCTGGCCTCCTCCTCGGCTTCGACCTCACGGGCTGCCCGATGCCAGTGTTCCTCGTGCCTTCCGTGAGGTCGACCTTCCCGCTGCCAAAGGGCATAGGCACGTTGCTCGATCAGCGTCTGTTTTTCCAGGTTCATCCACAACTCCCCCGCATCCTACCATTCCGAAACCTAATCCCCACTGGCTGCCGCCGCAAAAGAGTCGCTGTGAGGCTTGGGACGGCGACTTGTCCGCCGCACCCGAGCGCCCCTAGGATGCCGAATCGTCCTTAAGCGAGGGGATGGCGATGCCACACCTGACGACCGATGACGGCGTGCGGCTCTATTACGAGGAGACAGGGACCGGCACTCCGGTCGTGTTAGTCCACGAATTTGCCGACGACTACCGCGGCTACGAGCCGCAGATCCGCTACTTCGCGCGGCGATACCGGTGCATCGCGTACAATGCGCGCGGCTATCCGCCCTCCGATATTCCGGAAGACTCGGCCCGCTACTCGCAGGACCGCGCCCGCGACGACATCCGCGCAGTGCTCGACGCGCTCGCGATCACTAAGGCGCACATCGTCGGCATTTCGATGGGCGGTTTTGCGACCCTCCATTTCGGGCTCGCTTATCCCGAGCGCGCGTTGTCGCTGGTTGTCGCCGGCTGCGGCTACGGCGCCGAGCCGGGCAAACGCCAGCAATTCCACGACGAGACGGCGAAGACGGCGGCGCTGATCGAAAGCGCCGGGATGAAGGTTGCCGCGCAGACTTACGCCATCGGCCCATCCCGCGTGCAATTCCAGAACAAGGACCCCCGCGGCTGGGCCGAGTTCGCTGCCAATCTCGCCGAGCATTCGACCTTGGGCTCGGCCAACACGATGCGCGGCGTGCAGGCGCGGCGGCCGTCGCTGTGGGATTTGACGGACGGCATGCGCCGTCTCGACGTTCCAGTCCTGATCATGACCGGCGACGAGGACGATCCCTGCCTCGAGCCGGGCCTCCTGATGAAGCGCACGATCCCGACCGCGGCGCTCGTCGTCTTCCCGAATACCGGGCACGCGCTCAATCTCGAGGAGCCGGACCTCTTCAACCGCACCTGCACCGATTTCTTCCACCAGGTCGAGAGCGGGCGCTGGCCGCGCCGCGATCCGCGCTCGGTTACCGGCTCGATTCTCGGCGTCCGGTGACTGCAGAACCGGATTTCACGCTGGGGATCGAGGAGGAGTATTTTCTCGTCAGCCGCACGACCCGTGATGTCATCGGGGAGCCGCCAGATGCGATGCTGACGGAATTGGAGGCGCAGCTCGGGGCGCAGGTAAGCCCCGAATTTTTGCGGTCGCAGATCGAAATCGGGACGCGGGTTTGCGCGACCCTCGGCGAAGCGCGAACGGATTTGCAGCGCTTGCGCGGCGCCATCGCAGCGGCCGCAGCAATTCATGGCGTGGCACCGATCGCCGCTGCGACCCACCCCTTCGCCCGTTGGGAAGCGCAGAAGACAACCGAGCGCCTTCGCTACCAGAGCCTGCAGAGTGATCTACAAGGCGTTGGCCGGCGCCTCGCGATCTGCGGGCTTCACGTCCATGTCGGTGTTCCCGATGATGAGCTGCGTATCGACCTGCTGAACCAAGCCTCATATTTCCTGCCGCACCTGCTGGCGCTGTCGACCTCGTCGCCATTCTGGCAGGGCGGCAAGACCGGGCTCAAATCCTACCGCCTCGCCGTGTTCGACGAGATGCCGCGAACCGGGACACCCGAGCGGTTCGCCAGCTGGGGCGAATATCGGCGGCATGTGGACATCATGGTTGGCGCCGGTCTGATCGAAGACGCCACGAAATTGTGGTGGGATTTGCGACCCAGCGACCGCTTTCCGACCCTCGAAATGCGCATTACCGATTGCTGCACCACGATCGAGGATGCGCTGTCGATCGCAGCATTGTTCCGCTGCTTATTGCGGATGCTGTGGCGCTTGAAGCGCGAGAACCAGCGGTGGCGACTCTATGGGCGCATGCTGATCGACGAGAACCGCTGGCGGGCGCAGCGCTACGGCACTGATCAGGGCCTCGTCGATTTCGGCCGCGGCGCGATCGTCCCCTATGCCCAGCTGCTCGAGGAAATCCTCACACTGATCGAGCCCGACGCCCATCATTTCGGCTGCGTCGACGAGGTGCTGCACGCGCGCGAGATACTCGCCCGCGGCACCAGCGCCCATCGCCAGCTTGCCGTCTTCGAGGGTGCGCTCGCCGACGGCGCGACGCGTGCCGAGGCGCTGACCGCCGTCATCGATTGGCTGATCGCCGAAACCGCGCGGGGGCTGTAGGCATTCCATCAGCCTAAGGTTTGGCAATTTCGCGGGCGATGACCAAGCGCTGGATGTCGCTGGTGCCCTCGTAGATCTGGCATACCCGGACGTCGCGATAGATACGCTCGACAGGGAAACCCGCGACATAGCCGTAGCCGCCATGGATCTGGATCGCGTCGGAGGCGACCCGCTCCGCCATCTCGGAGGCGAAGAGCTTGGCCATTGACGCCTCTTTGATGCAGGGCTCGCCGGCGTCGCGTCGCGCTGCGGCGTCGAGCACCAGACCGCGCGCCGCGGCGAGATGCGTCGCCATGTCGGCGAGGCGAAAGGCGACCGCCTGCTGCTCGATGATCGGCTTGCCGAAAGCCTCGCGCTCACGGGCGTAGGCGAGGGCGGCTTCGTAGGCCGCGTGCGCCATGCCGACAGCTTGGGCGGCGATGCCGATGCGGCCCCCTTCGAGATTGGAAAGCGCGATCTTGTAGCCTTCGCCCTCTGCGCCCAGCATCAGATCGGGGGTCAGCTCGACTTCTTCGAAGGCGAGCTGCGCGGTGTCGGAAGCGCGCTGGCCGAGCTTGTGTTCGATCCCGGCGACGCGAAAGCCTGGGCTGTCGGTCGGCACGAGAAAGGCGCTGATCCCTTTCCTGCCCTGTGCGGGATCGGTGATAGCGAAGACGATCGCAATCTGCGCGTTCTTGCCCGTGGTGATGAACTGCTTGGTCCCGTTCAGCACCCAGCGGTTGCCGTGGCGTCGCGCCCGCGTCTTGATTGCCGCAGCGTCCGATCCCGCCTGCGGCTCGGTCAGGCAGAAGCAGGCGAGCATCTCGCCCTTGGCCATCGGTTCGAGGAAGCGCCGTTTCTGCTCCTCCGACCCATATTGCAAAATCGGCATGCACCCGACCGAGTTCTGCACACTGAGGATTGTGGACACCGCCCCTTCTCCGGCGGCAATCTCCTCTACCGCCAGCGCATAGCCGACATGATCCGCGCCGGCCCCGCCATAGGCTTCGGGCACCAGCATGCCCATAAAGCCGAGCTTGCCGAGTTCGGCCAGCTCCTCGGCCGGAAACCTCTCCTCGCGGTCCCGCTCCCCGGCAGACGGCGCAAGGCGAGTGCGGGCGAAATCGCGGGCGACATCACGCAGCATCCGCTGCTCATCGGTTAGCCTCATTCGATGATCTCGTCGGCGAGGGCAAGGGTCTGGTACGGCATCGTGAGGCCGAGCGCCTTTGCGGTCTTGAGATTAACCACCAGCTCGAATTTTGTCGGCTGTTCGATAGGCAGATCGGAGGGTTTCGCACCCTTGAGGATCTTATCGACAAAGGCGGCAAGCCGCCTGTGAATCGCCGAAAGGTCCACGCCATAACAGAGCAGCACCCCCGCCTCGACCCAGCGGCGGTCCTGTGCCGCGCCGGGGCAGCTGATGGCGCAAGGCGAGCGCGGCGATGTCGTCGCCCATCTCCCCGGTTCGCGCTTCGTTGAGCACGAAATAGGCACCGGCCCCGGCGGCCGTCATCTCATCGAAGCGGCGCGGCAGGTCTTCGGGGGCGCCGACGGCAACCGGCAGCAGCGAGACGCCCAATGACGCGGCAGCCCTTTCCAGCTCCGTCATCAGCCGGCGGTGGGGCGAACGGTCAGGCCGCAGCAGGACGCCCACCTTGCTTACCCGCGGCACAGCTTCCTTCAACATTTGAAGCTGCTTCGCAACCAGATCCGGCCACATCACCGAGATGGTGCTGCCCTCGATCCAGCCGAGCGACCGCATACCCTCGCGGAATTCATCACGAGCGGGCACACCCCCCGCTGAGCCGGCAATGAGCAACCCCACACACGGCACTCTGTGCCGCTGCCTCGAGGGCAGCGGGTGCCGCGGTAAGAATTATCGCGAGGAGGGTGAAGAGCCGCATCACTGGGTCCGCTTCACGGCGCGCTCATGCTGCCGCGGCGCGCCGTCACCTCGATCTCGATCTTCATCCGCGGATCGACGAGGCCACAGACGAGCGCCGTCGCGGCTGGGCGGATCGCGCCAAAGACTTCGTCCAGCACCGGCACGATAGCCGGCCAATCGGCGAGGTTGGGCACGTAGTAGCGCACCCGCACGACATCAGCGAGCGTGCCACCGGCCTCGGCCAACGCTTTCTCGATGTTGCGAAAGGCTTGGCGCGCCTGCTCGGCCGGGTTCTCGGCGATCGTCATCTGCGCGTAGTCGAAGCCCGTCGTGCCGGCGACAAAGACCCATTCGCCGTCGGCGACCGCGCGGCTATACCCGGCCGCCGCTTCGAACGTCGATCCGGATGAAATCAGCCGGCGAGACACGGCAACTCCTTACCTTGTCTTCCCGGCGAAGGCCGGGACCCATAGCAGAGATGGGCACCGGCCTTCGCCGGTGTGACGAGAGGATGGCGGTGATTGGAGCGCTGCATGTCAGGCCGTCTCGGCGAAGATTTCGCGGCCGATCAGCATGCGGCGGATCTCCGAGGTGCCGGCACCGATCTCGTAGAGCTTGGCGTCGCGCAATAGTCTGCCGGTCGGAAAGTCGTTGATGTAGCCGTTCCCCCCCAGAATCTGGACGGCGTCAAGAGCCATCGCCGTCGCTTTCTCGGCGGCGTAGAGAATGGCGCCCGCCGCATCCTTTCGCGTCGTCTGGCCGCGGTCGCACGCCTTTGCAACCGCGTAGACGTAGGATTTGCAGGCGTTCATTGTCGTGTACATGTCGGCGATCTTGCCCTGGATCAGCTGAAATTCGCCGATCGGCTGGCCGAACTGCTTGCGGTCGTGAATATAGGGGATCACCACATCGAGGCAGCCCTGCATGATGCCGAGCGGACCCGCGGCGAGGATCGCCCGCTCGTAATCGAGGCCGCTCATCAGCACATGGACGCCCTCGTCGACTTGGCCCAACACGTTTTCGGCCGGCACCTCGCAATCCTCGAAGACCAGCTCCGAGGTGGGCGAGCCGCGCATGCCAAGTTTGTCGAGCTTCTGAGCCGGGCGGAAGCCGTGGAACCCCTTCTCGATCAGAAAGGCGGTGATGCCGCGCGAACCGGCGTCGGGCCGGGTCTTGGCATAGACGACCAGGGTGTCGGCCACGTGACCGTTGGTAATCCACAGCTTGGTGCCGTTCAGCTCGTAACGGTCGCCCTTGCGGTCGGCTCGCAGCCGCATCGAGACGACATCGGAACCGGCTCCCGGCTCGCTCATCGCCAATGCGCCGATATGCTCGCCAGAGATCAGCTTCGGCAGATATTTCCGCTTCTGCGCTTCGCTGCCGTTGCGCCGGATCTGGTTGACGCAGAGGTTGGAATGCGCGCCGTAAGAGAGGCCCACCGACGCGGAGCCACGGCTGACTTCCTCCATGGCGACGCAATGGGCGAGATAGCCCATGCCGGCGCCCCCATGCTCTTCCTCGACCGTGATCCCGTGCAAACCGATCGCGCCCATCTCGGGCCACAGCTCGACCGGGAAGCGGTCGGTCCGGTCGATCTCGGCGGCGAGCGGGGCGATCCGCTCCTCCGCGAAATCGCGGACCGTCGCCCGCAGCATGTCGACCTCAGGGCCGAGATCAAAATCGAGGGAGGAGAGCCGCGTGTTCTGCATGGGTCAGGCGCCGGCGGCTACGGGTGGTGCGGTCGAGAAGACTCGAACTTCCACGGAGTTTCCCCCACAGCGACCTCAACGCTGCGCGTCTACCAATTCCGCCACGACCGCACGGCAGGGCCGGGGTGATTAGCAAATCCGGCCCCCCATATCAAGGCAGATGGACCTTCAGATGGGCACGGAGACGGCCCAGATCGAGTGGCGCCTGAGCCCGACGCCGGTCGATTACCCAGTCGCCGTCGAGGAGATGGAAAGGCGCGTCGCCGCGATCCGCGCCGGTAGCGCATCCGAGCTTGTTTGGCTGCTCGAGCACCCGCCGCTCTACACCGCCGGTACGAGTGCACGCGACGAAGAATTGCTCGACCCGCAGCGGCTGCCGGTTCATCGCACCGGCCGCGGCGGCCGCTACACCTATCACGGGCCTGGCCAGCGCATCGCCTATGTCATGCTCGACCTCGCCCGCCGCCACGAGGATGTGCACTGCTATGTCCACCACCTGGAGGAATGGGTGATCCGTGCGCTCGCGCGGCTGGGCGTCGCCGGCGAGCGCCGCCGGGGACGGGTCGGGATCTGGGTCGCGCAGGACGGCGGCGAAGCCAAGATTGCCGCGATCGGGGTCCGAGTGCGGCGCTGGGTCACCTATCACGGCATCGCGCTCAATATCGACCCGGACCTCGACCATTACCGCGGCATCGTCCCGTGTGGCATCGCCGAACATGGCGTCACCTCGCTCAAGGCGCTCGGGGTCGAGGCGACAGCAGCAGATGTCGACCGGGAGCTGCGCGCCACCTTTGCCGATGCTTTCGAGGGTGCGGCTGCTTGCGAGGCGTCGGCCGTGCTAGGCTGAGGCTCTGGTTATTACGCAAGAGACCGCCATGCTGACAACCTCCGCCGCGCCGCCAACGCGGCGCCGCTTGCTCTGTACCGGCCTCGCCGCTGGAATGCTTGCTTCGGCGATTCCAACTCGCCGCGTCCTTTCCCAACCGGCCGGGCCGTTCACGCTGCCGCCGCTGCCCTATGCCGAGGATGCGCTGGCCCCGGTGATTTCGAGCCGCACGATCGGCTTTCATTACGGCAAGCATCACCGGGCCTATGTCGACAATCTGAACAAAGCACTGGCGGGCTCCGACCTCGCCGGCAAGTCGCTGGAAGACATCGTCAAGGCGACGGCCGGCGATCCCACGCACGTGGGCATCTTCAACAATGCCGCACAGGACTGGAACCACACCTTCTACTGGAACAGCATGCGCCCGAACGGCGGCGGCCCGCCGGTCGGTGCGATCGCGGACCGCATCAAGGATTCTTTCGGAGACTACGCCAAGTTTCGCGAAGCGTTCGTGACCGCTGCGGTTACCCAGTTCGGCAGCGGCTGGGCATGGCTGGTGCAGGAAAGCGGCAGAAACCTGAAGGTCGTCAAGACCGCTAATGCCGATACGCCGATGGCGCGCGGGATGACGTGCCTGCTGACCTGCGACGTATGGGAGCACGCCTATTACCTCGACTACCAGAACCGGCGGCCGGATTACGTCAATGCTTGGCTAGACAAATTGGTGAATTGGGATTTCGCTTCCCGGCAACTTGGCGCGTGATCCTGTCCCCTTGCCGATGAGCACCCTATTCGAGAGCCAGGCGCCGCATCCGCTTGCCGACCGGCTGCGGCCGCGAAGCCTCGCCGAAATCGTCGGCCAGGATCACCTGCTCGGCCCGGAGGGGCCGGTCGGCCGCATGGTTGCGGAGCGGCAGCTGTCGTCGATGATCTTGTGGGGGCCGCCGGGCTGCGGCAAGACGACGATCGCACGCCTTCTGGCGCACGGCACGGATCTCGCCTTCGAGCCGCTGTCTGCGGTTTTTTCGGGCGTGGCCGATCTGCGCAAGGCGTTCGAGGCCGCAAAGGGGCGCCGCG
>JBJMQW010000350.1:0-22037 GCA_045802495.1 Allostellaceae bacterium
ATCATCTCGACCGGAAATGGCGCAAATCCCATCTGCAAGCCGGCCCAGCCTTGGATGTGTCGAGATCAACGCAGCTTCACGCATCCGCCCCATGCCAGAACCATTGGGGATCGACGTTGATTGCCGCGGCGATCATGCGGTTGACCTCACCGGATACCGCGAGCTGATCATAGCGAGCCGATGGGCTCAGCCGCCGATATTCGGCCGTCGCCGCGGCGAGCGCTTCCCTCTGACGTTTCTGATCCCGCCGCGAGATTTCAGCGCGGCTCTCAGCGACCTGAGCAGGCGCCCGCATCACCCTCCGGTAGGCCAGGGCAACGGCACGCAGGATCTTTTGCTGCTCTTCGGGAAGGTGTCCAGGCGTAAGGGTCACTTAGTCGCCTCGCACGACGAGGTTCGCAAAGTTTCCCGTTTGCTCTGCCTTGCCGCTGCTGCCGATTGCGCCCATGGCCGGCCGCGGCGGCAGTAGGTTTTCGATTACGCGTTCTGCGCGTCTGGCATCCCCGAAACGAACCCCCCGCGGCCATGGCCGCAGTTCGCGCAGGTCGACACGTCGATCTGGTGCGCCCATAAAATAATGATGCTCCGAAAAGCTGAGTGCGTGGTGGCGGCGGGGTATTTCGGCGCAGAACAATCGTGCGGTCAAGCGCCGCCTTCTCGGGCGTAAATGTCAGCGGGAAGCCGAGGCAGGTAGTTACACCACGCCGCCCCGGACCCCGCAGACGCCGAGGCGCCTGCTTCGAGCGGTCAGGGATTTCCACAGAGCAGGCGTGTGGTCAAGGGCCGAATATGGGAGAGCGCAGTCACGCGAGCTATCACGAGTCGGAAATGATTCCCACCCGATTTCCCACCCAACTCCACACTACGCGGTGGGATTTGACGGAACGAGCGGCAGCCTCAGTCTCTCGAAACCGGCTGAATTTTAAGACAGGGAGAGACAGGAAGGAACGAGGCGGGACGGGCGGAAACGCATTACAAAACCGCTGCACTGCCACTGTGCTAACCCGGCAGGATCAATAACTCACGATTATCGACCGAACCGCTGCCACCGACAACGGTTCAAATCAGCGCGGTCTGCCCGCCAATACCGTATTTCTTTCATTGTCGTGACAAAGCCTCGGCAGCCGATCTAACCGGCTCGGTGCTGCGACGGCGCGTTTGGTGCCACTCGGATTTGCTGCGCAGCAGCTGTGACCAGTAGGTCCCAGTGCTGCGATCTGCGGCCCTGCCATCGTCCGGCGTGGTTTGCAGCGCCGACAGCGCTTGGGCAGGACTGACGGCAGCCGTGCCGCTGTCGAATGCGGGTTGCAGCGCCGGCGCTGGTCTAACGTCGCTTACGCCCGCGCCGATGTCGAATAGGGTAGCCCGTGATAGGAGGACTGGGGCATCTCCATCCCCGACCGTGTTGCTTACAGGCGGGATTTGCAGCACCGACCCCGCAAGGGCAGCCCCATTCGCCGTGTTTCCGACAAGCGCCGGGTGCGAGCCTATAGCCACTACCGCGGGGGTTGGTGTCTTCGGCGAAGTTGCACCGAGCCACGTCCACAAGACCACACCCCAGACGCCGGCTGTGGCAAACACGCTTACTGCGACGGCGGCACTCCGCAACCTCACATGTCGGCGCTGCGAGTTCTGCCCCGCGAGGTGCGATCTGGATGCCAAAGAGACCGCGCTCATAGCATAGCAGTGCACCGGGGGTACACGGATGTCGAGGTTCCGCCTTCCGATGTCCTCGAACACATACGGGTGCTGGTCACGAATGGCATCCCGCACCGCGCCAGAAATGCAGATGCCGGCAGGCTCTGCCAACGCCGCAAGGCGGGTGGCAATATTGCCGGCGTAGCCGTAGAGCGCGGTGCCAGGCTTGATCAGGGTGGCGAGCGTGTCAGTTGGCAACGCGGCCACAGCGCGGCTTACCAAATCGTCGCCGCCTGCCGTCGCTTCACCAATTTCGATGCCCAGGCGGAACGTCACCCATTGGTCTGGCGATGGACTGACATCGTGGTCGGTCATGCCGCTTTGCAACTCGACGGCGCACGCCACCGCGTCGATCGGGCTATCGAACTCGACGAGCAAGCTGTCGCCGGCCGCCGTTACGATGCGACCATAATGTTCCGCAATTTTGCGATATATCAGCTGGTCGCGATGTGTCTCTTGCGGTTCGAGAGCGCCTCCTTTCTCCGCCCGGATCGGCCTTGAGCCATCCGCTACCTCAGCGGCGAGCACTGCAATAAGACGGCCCGGAGCAGCCATTACTGGAACGTCCCTCTCTTCGGCGGCGTGGTGCGTCGCGGCGCGGAATGATAAAAGATAAGGCACAGCCATGGTAGTTTTGCGATGGTCAAACTCCTCGTCCGTTTGGCCCCGACCGGATACGCGGCCGCGATCACCGTGTCACGCGAATGGGATCGCGCTCGACCGAGCAATCGATGAGGCGCCAGCGTTCGGATGTATCTCCGGCGTCGGTCGACCGCCAGGGGCGAGGTCCTCCGCGGGTTGGTCCAGCGCCATCTTTACAGCCGGCCGGCGATGCGGTCGATCATCTATCATTGGCTCCGTGCCGCATGCCGGGCGGTGGCCGTCAGTCGTTGAACGGTGAAGCGAAATGAGCGCGGAGGATCGGATGCGTATCGCCGTGATTGGAACCGGTGGTATTGGCGGGCCTTACGGCGCCTCGCTCGCGAAGGCCGGGGCGGACGTAATCTTCGTCGCGCGCGGGGCCCATCTCCGGGCGATCCGCGAGAACGGCTTGCGGATCGAGGGGGACCGTGGGGAAACCCATATCCGGCCGGCTCAGGTCACCGATGATATCGCCGGCATCGGCACCGTCGACTTCGTTCTGTCCTGCGTCAAGCTGTGGGATATCGAAAATATTGGCGAAAAGCTTCGCGCGATCGTTGGAGCGCAGACGGCGGTGATCCCGCTGCAGAACGGCGTCGACGCGGCGGAGCGGTTGACCGGCATTCTCGGACGAGAGCCGGTGATGGGCGGCATGGCGTTCGTGACAGGGACAATCGTCGCGCCTGGCATCGTCCGTCAAACCGGCGCCTATCAACAGATGACCTTCGGCGAGCTTGACAGGCGGATCAGCGAGCGGGGCAAGCGCCTCCGCGACTTGTGCGAAGCGGCCGGGTTCGAGGGCGTGCTGAGCCCGGACATCATGGTACCGATCTGGCAAAAATTCAGTTTGCTGGTACCGCTCAGTGGGCTCAACGCGCTGACGCGGCTGCCCCTCGGCAAGTGGCGCGAAGATCCGGACCTCCTGGCGATTTATGAAGCGGCATTGCAGGAAACCGTCGCCGTCGGCCTCGCCGAGGGGATCAGGCTGCCGTCGGACGTCGTCGAAAAGACGCTCGCCATGATGCGCTCGATGCCGCCCTATCACACAACCTCAATGGGAAATGACCTACTCCGCGGGAATCGGCTCGAGCTGCCCTGGTTTGCCGGCAAGGTGGTCGAGCTCGGCCGGCGCCACAGCATTCCGACGCCCGTCAACGGTTTCGTCTACTCGGCGCTGAAGCCCTACATCAACGGCGCCCCGAATTAGGGCGACAGAGGGCGGTCGCTCTTATTCACCGCTCCACCGAGAGACCGCAAGCCGCGGCTTTCTTCAAGGCGTCCGGAAACGAGCGGCTTTACCCCGCATCATATTTCGATAAATATGACGGGCTCTGGCTCACGGTAGAAAAGGATGATTCTCCGCCTGTACCCGCCGACTGTGCCCGATTGGCTGGTTTCGGGCTATCGGTGAGAAAGGCGATCACCTCAAACGCGCGCCGATGGCGGAGCTACTCCATCTCTCCCCAGAAGAGGTGACGGCGGTGCACCTCAGCCTGCGCGTTGCGCTCTGGGCGATGACGACGGGCTTGATACCCGGAATCCTTGTGGCTTTGGTGCTTGCCCGGGGTCGCTTCTGGGGAAAATCCCTGCTCGACGGTTTGGTTCACCTGCCACTTGTCATGCCGCCGGTGGTGACCGGGTATCTATTGCTGCTGCTCCTCGGCCGCCGTGGCCCGCTGGGGCAATTCCTCGACGAGCAGTTCGGCATCGTGTTCGCCTTTCGCTGGACCGGCGCTGCGCTGGCCTGCGCGGTAATGGGCTTTCCGTTGATGGTGCGCGCCATCCGTCTTTCGATCGAGGCGGTGGACCGCCGGCTGGAGGGTGCGGCGGCGACTCTCGGCGCCGGGCCGGTCTGGGTTTTTCTCGTGATTACACTGCCGCTCGCTCTGCCCGGCATCATCGCGGGCATGATCCTGTCTTTCGCGCGCAGCATGGGTGAGTTCGGCGCGACCATCACTTTCGTTGCGAATATTCCCGGCGAGACGCAGACACTGCCTTCGGCGATCTATACTCTGACGCAGGTGCCAGGGGGCGAGGCAGGCGCTCTCCGACTGACCTTGATATCGATCGCTATTTCCATGCTCGCGTTGCTAGCCGCCGAATTTCTCGCCAGGCGTCTCAGCCGCGTTCTTCCGGCCAGCTAGGGCTGACGGGCAGATATGTTTTGTTTCTCGTCGTGGGCTCCTCTCGATAGGCGGGAGCGTCAGCGGCCGAGGATCACCATCAGCTCGCGCCACTCACGCACGGAAAGGCCGCTCGACGGCTGGTCTATTCGCTCGCCCGCGAGCAGGCGGCGGATGACCGCGAGACCGGTCGCCGAAATCGTCGCAGCATTCATCGTGTATTCAAGAAAGGCCGCATGTGCCATCGGCACCCAGCGCGCAACCGTGCCAAGCATCGCTTTGGCATAGGCACGGATTTCGTGCTGCGCGTGTATGTCGGCGCGTAACGACAGAAAATGCAATAAATTGTAAAGGTCGATCTTCCAATACCACTGCGTGTAGAAGCTCAACGATAGATTGATCCGCGCAAGCTCGCGCGCGAGACCTGGTCGCGTGGGATCCAATGGGGCACCCGCCGCGTCTTCGTTAAGCAACTCGGCGTAGCCCGCATAGGCGCGCTCGGCCTCCCGGCGCAATAGATCGAGAACATGCTGAGCCGCCGCGCCCTCGAGCGTCGCCCCTCGGCCCTGGCGGTTAGTCGTCGCCTGCGCGGCAAGGTGTTCGGGCGGCGGGACATAAAACTCATTGTCGAGGATCGAGTATCGCGCCGAATATTCGTTCACATTCGCGGTGCGATGCCGGATCCATTGCCGTGCAACAAAGATCGGAAGCTTGACGTGGTACTTGATCTCGCACATCTCGAACGGCGTCGTATGACGGTGCCGCATCAGATAGTTGATGAGCCCTTGATCCTCGCTGACCTTGCGGGTTCCACGGCCGTAGGAGACGCGGGCCGCTTGCACGATGGCCGCGTCGTCACCCATATAGTCCACCACGCGGACAAACCCGTGATCGAGCACCGGCAGCGGCTCGTAGAGGATGGCTTCCAGGGCTGGTACAGTCGCGCGTCGCGTCTGACACATCTCGCCGCGCTGAGCGGCGATGTCGTCCTGTTGTCCCCGTGTGAGCCGCATCCGTCGATATCTTCCCTAAGCCGGCGGTCCAGTGGTCGGGCGGCGGCCGCGCAACCGCTCGTAGGTCATCAAGGTCATTGGATCGCTTTTCGCGAACGCCGAGAGGTGGTCTTCCAATGCCCTCTGCAACGTGGGGGCCTCCGGGAACGCGCGGTCGGTCCAGAAGCGTTTAGCCGGGTCGAAATAGCCGACCGTGTCGAGAAATGCGACCGTGAAATAATAGCTCTCGGGCAGCGTTTCGCCGCACGCGCGTGCAACGACTTCACCATTGGCCGCAATCCCGGTCGCCAGGCACCAGTCGAGCAGCCTGCCAAGTTCTCGCGCGCCGCTCAGGCGCTGGTCGCGCCGCATATGCGGCCAGCCGAGCTGAAACAGCACAGCGACATCGTAATTGTTGTGGCTGGTCATGCCCGCTCCGTCGAGCCAACCATTAGGATAACGATCGTCGCGGATTCGGAGCAAGGTGTCGATCAGCTGCGGCCAGTATCCGATCCGGCCGTCGAGGTAACGCGCCATGTGAAAGGTGAGAATGAGGTCGACGGTTCTGATCCGCTGCCCGCCGACGAGATATGTCGCGCCAAAGAACCCGTTGGTCGGATCCTGCCACTCGGCGACAAACTGGCGAATCACGTGTTCGAGCCGCGGGTCCCACGGGTAACCGCGGGGCCGGCGCCATAGGATCAGCCGAACGAGATCAGCGGTCGCAAAATTGAGTTCCTTGCGGCGGTCAATCCCATCCTCGGCGGGACGCGAGACGAGCAAGCTTTCGAGATACTCGCGGAGCCGCAACGGATCGTTCACGCGATCGAGAAAAACCGGCGGCTTGCCCCGATCGTCGAATTCGGCCGCGAGCATGTGGTCGATCGCTGCGTCGAGCTTCAGAAACCAAACATCGGGGCCGTCCGGGCAGGTTGGCAATCCGGGCTCCGCCAACCTGCGCAGCCGCTCGAGCGCGCCTTGGATCGCGGTCGCGTCGGCGGTGTATTCGAGACGCCAGCGTAGCTCCCGCAATGCGTGCCGAGGCCAACAGGTTTCACGGCCGCGAGCCTCTTCGCTGTCGAGCCGCGCCTCGGTTGCTCGAAGCTCGGATTGGACAGCCACACGCAAATCAGCTGCTGCCGGGGAATGCGCCGCTAGCGTGGTTTGCGGGCTCCATCCGGCTGGAACTGGTCGTGGCGCGTCCTCAATGGGAAATCCCACGGTGAACGACTAGGCTCCAAGCCTCGCTTTCATCTCTAGCGGAAACCGGGCTCAGCTGGGCGAGCACAGCAAAGGCGGTCACGCCGAACAGGCCGGTTCCGGCAATGACCACCGCGAGTACCACTGGATTACCACCCGGTCCGAGGGAAAGCGCCGCGGTAGCAGCGGCGGCGCCCGCCATTTGCATAAAGCTGGCGAGCCCTGAAGCCGCGCCCACGATCCCGGCCTTGACTCCGAGACTGCCGGCCAGGGCGTTGGGAGTGATCAGCCCGCTGGCGCAGCAGACCAAGACCATAGGCCCGACGATGATGTAGGGGCTAGCAATGTGCATCCATGCAAGTGCTATCATGATCGAGCCACCCGGGATCAGCACCATGCTTCCGATTCCGATCAAAAGATCGGTCCCGAGCTTCCGGCTCAGTCGGTTCGACGCGAAGCTGCCGAGGAGAAACCCAATCGGCGGCAGGGAAGCATAATAGCCATAATTCGCCGGGCTCACACCGAAGCCGCTGATCAACACGGCGGGGGCGCCGGCGGCAAAGATATGAAATCCCGCGTGTGAGCCAGTGGCCGTTAGTGCGTATGCCATGAAGCGGCGAGCCCCGATCAGGCTTCGGTAGCCTCTCAGCATGGTTTCAGCCAATCTGGCGGCCGTCTGGGGCTGCGTGGACGGGGCCTCGCGCGTCTCCGGAACGTGCCGCACCGCCATCCCTAGCGCCACGACCGCAAACACGGCGACAATTACGAAATTCGCGCGCCAGCCGATCGACGCGTCGAGATAGCCGCCCGGGATTGGAGCGAATGATTGTACGAGCGTCATCGCGATCGCGATACCGGCGATCACCTGGGCGGCATCCTCACGCCCGTACATGTCGCGAATACAGGCCCGACCCACCACCATTCCCGCACAGGCGCCGATGCCTTGTATGATGCGCGCCGCAATCATGAACTCGATGCTCGGACTAGCCGCACAGGCGATGCTACTAACCACGCTCAGCACTAATCCCCAGATCATTGTTCGCCGGCGCCCGTATCGATCGGATAGCGGTCCAAGCACCAGCATGCTCACGGCAAAGGCTAGGAGGTAACCGACAAAGGTGAATTGCACGCGTGCAATCGAGGTGTCGAGCGCGTGAGCAATGGATGGTATCGATGGGACGTAGATAGTCGAGGCAAGCATGCCTAGGGTCATTGTCCCCGTGAGCGTTACCAGGACGACCTTTCGAACCTCCCGCCCGGATCCTTCGCAGGGCGCCGTGCGCTAGGCCCGAGGATCAGGCATGGCCGACCCTTTGGAACAATTGTTTGCGGACTGTGCGCGCCCGCAGCGCCGGCATCCTGATCGGCGCGACCCCTTTTTTCCCACCACCGCCAGCGATCCATTGCCGAGGCCGGCGGTAGCGGGCCAGCCGTATCGGGCTTCTCGCAAGCCATTCCTCCAATGGCGTAACGTGTGCCGCGAAATCGTCGTTGTCGTCATAGTCCGGCAGCAACGCGACAGTAAGTCGCCTGACGCCGTTCGGCCAGACTATCTGCAGCCGGCGTATCAACGCATCCCCGAGCCTGCCGCAGGCATCGGCTCGGCGCGGCATTTCCGATACTTGCTGGTTGTTGCCGGCGAATATGGGGCGGCCGTGCAATTGTCGGATGTCTGCAATGGGGAACGAGCGTGGCTCGGGAGGAAAGCCGAGGTCAAAGCACGCCGTGCTCGGCTCCACTATGCTCACGACAAACCGCTCCGAGCCCGACCGGAATCGAGCAACCGAGCCGGCAACTGAAACGGGCTCGGCAGTCGTATGCGCGATCCACGCAATAGTGCCCGAGACTTCAGGGTCGACCTCGTCCTGGATCACCACCTGCCGTCCAATCAGCGCCGCGCCGCGGAGAACGGCACCAGGCGGCTTGCCGTAAGCGGCGGACAAGTCGAAGACGGCCCATTTGCATTCCCCGTCGATGCAACTGCCGACAATAGGTGCCCGCGCGTTCGGTATCTGATTGCGCCCGTCGATCACGAGGGTGTTATGGCCGGCAGTCTGGGTGCGATAATAGCGCCAGCGTAACCCGGATCTGTTGTCGGCGCCATGATCGAAATAACCCGGCAGATCGTAATCATCCGGACCAAGATCCATGATCCACCGGCGTCTCGCGCCATCGATAACAAAACTCCCGGCATCCGCCTGGGCGTGCAGCAGAACGTCTTCCGGACGTGACGATGACCCGGCTTCGGTTCCCGAGACATTTCCCCCCTTTATCGCGAGATATACCGGGCGCGCGTCTGGTTCGCTCGACCATGTGTTGCGAAAGCAAGCCAGACTGCTGCTGTGAAAGATCTTTCCAGTCGGGGGAGCGGCTGCCGCCTTGGTTTTCGGCCGATCTGCCCAGATTGCCGTAAATGGCAGATACCAACCGTCATATTGATTTATCAGGCGCGCGTCGCTGGGGCGCTTGAAGCGATGCGCGAACCACGCAAGCGGCGAAACATCGAGTCCGTGGTGTGAATCGCCAAAATTGAAGGCTACTCCGAAAGTCCCGACGGTATGCAGGGCAAAGTCGCCGGTCTGCGCGAGGCCCGGCCGGTCTGCCAGGCCAAAGCTCTGAGCAAACGTGCTTTCGAGTGCCGCAACCATCAAGCCGGCATAGCGCATGGCAAGCGACCAGTAGCTCGGTCCCTCGGCCCAGCCCCCATCCGGCGCCAGCGTCTCAAAAATTCGCCAAGATGACGCAAGGCTATGTTCGATCAGCAGTCGCGAGGCATCGCGATATATTCCCAAAACCGCCAGCGCGGCGACGAGGATGCCCGAATTCGATACAAGCGCGCAATTGTCGCGCCGCTTTGGCCACAGCATGAAGCGATCGGCGTACGCCGCTAGAGCCGGCTCGATCACATGACGAGACAACGCCTGCTCAACGGCTCTCCGCTCCCGATGAGAAAGCGCTTCGTAAAGCCAATCGTAAGCGAGGGCGACGGCGACGGCAATTTCGGAACTGTCGAGAAACGACTTGATTACCGGCCTTGCGCTCCAACTCTCTTCCGCCGCAACAACCGACAGCAGGCTGCGCGTTGCATGCAACGCGTCCTCGCTTGTAGTCCGATCGCCTATTAAGGATAGGAACGCGATATGTATCAGTCGGCGCGACCGCCGTTTTATTCGGGTGCGCAAATCTTGTCCGGGCGCTGGCGGATCCTCTTCCCGAAGCGACTGCCGAAGGCGCGTCACAAGCTTGGAATTCGCGCTCGCGCGTTTGCGAATGCGACCGATTGCGCGCTTATCGAACAACAAGTACGGATGGGCGGACGCGAACTCGCCGACTACTCTATTGACAAGCTGGAAGTCGGGTCCTTCCGCCTTGTTAAACTGGAGACTTTGCCCGCTATCTAAAGGCAATCATATCCCCCAGGTCGAGGCATTGCTGCTGTCATAACCAGCTAGGCGATTTGAGAACCGATCCTCGACCGCTATAAGCAACTGCCGCTCCCCAAATGCGGCGGCTGCGCGACACGGTCAAGTGTTTTGTTGACTGTTCGTAACCAATTGTATCAAAATTTATCAATTTTTAGCGCAATTCTGTGGCCCAATCGAAGCGAGGATGCGAGGCAAGAAAATCGTCTTTTCCAGCCGGCGAGATTAAATTTGCGGCGCAGCGACACAGGGGAAGCGCTCATTTTTGCAGCAGATTCAATACCATGTGACGCAGAATTGCGAGGTCTAAAAAACCTTTAATGTCAAGTTTTTACTGTTATAGGAGGAAACTCTTCTGTCGTGTAGATCGATAGATCTTCATCTTGCATCAGCGGCACGTCGAGGTTCCGTCAGCGCCGTCTTCTAAGGTTAAGCAAAATTTGATAGATTATTGTATCTTAGCAACCGAAGGCGATTTCGGACGCTAAGGCTACCGGTATTCAGGCAAAATGCGGGCGCGAGGAGAAACGGCCAGGATTTCAACAGTATGGCGTCCGCCGTCGAGGCAAAGAAAGGCTCGAGTGGCGAAGGCGAATGCGATCAGACTAGGCTGCACCATCGCGCCCCAGCCGATTGCGCGCCAAGCCGCTTGTCGGCGCCCCGCACGCGCCGATCAATCCTCAGTAGCGTGGTCTTGCCAGCCGAGCTGGGGGGGTGTCGCGGTATATCTGCAATCGGGTGACGCGCAAGCCGGCAACGCCGTGAGTTTCGATTGCTCGCTGCCAGGCCTGGAATTCCTCCACCGATAAATTGTAGCGCCGGCACACTTCCTCGAGACTGATCGCACCGCTGCGCACGGCGTTGACGATCACAGCCTTGCGGCGAGCGACCCAGCGTTTGGTGTCTGGAGGCGGCAGGTCATTTATGGTGAAGCTGTCGCACGGCAAAATTTCGGCTCCAAGCAATTCGTACAGCCTGACGTTGTCTTCCATAAGGTGACAATAACCCAGAGACCTTAAAGAAGTTCTAAGTGAAAACCTGTGGTGGTACGCCCGGAAATCTCGGCTGGACGAAACGCCGCGCCGCCGGCCGGCCGCCTTGGTGGCCGAATATATGGCCGATTCCCTATTGCGGCCGAAAGGTGAGCGGAATCAAGGTACTCGTAATTCTACGACTTGAAGGGGGAACACCCGATTCATATACTCCGCGCCGTTCGTTCACGGGGTTTCGGGGAGACCGATGCGTCCGTCGCTACCGCCAGGTTATCATCCCTCCGACGATGAAGAATTTATGAGCCCACTGCAGATGGAGTATTTTCGGCAGAAGCTGTTGCGTTGGCGAGCCGAGCTGCTGGCCGAGTCATCGGACGCACTCCAGCATTTGAAGGAGGAAAGCATGCTCAAGCCCGATCTGACAGATCGGGCCTCACTGGAAACCGAACGGGCCATCGAGTTGCGAACCCGGGCGCGGGAGCGCAGGCTGATCTCAAAAATTGATGCCGCGCTTCACCGGATTGACGACGGAACCTACGGATACTGTGAAGAGACGGATGAGCCGATCGGTATCCGCCGCCTCGAAGCGCGCCCGATAGCCACGCTCAGCATAGAGGCGCAGGAACGTCACGAGCGAATGGAACGAACGCATCGCGACGAATGATGCGGCGTCCCACCCTGGGTATTGCGGGATGCCGGCGCAAAGCACATCGCCATGACGTGCGAGGTTCATATCAGGGCCGGCCCGCCACACGTTAAGTAAAAATAAACCTGTTTACCGTTAAATCTCTCATTCACCCTAACTTCGATTGTGCAGACCCAGCGAGACGATCGCGGTCGCCGGGAGGCACCAAGTGGCCCACGTGGATCGGGCTGGCCGGATAGTCGGGCGTTTGCAGCCGTGGTGGACCCGCCCACTCGCGATCGTAACTATGGCGCTCCCCGCGTGTGCAGGCCTTTCTGGCGTTCTTTACCTCAGGCCAGTGATCGCCGCGTGTGCCGATCAATCATTGACGATAGCAATGCTCGGCCTCGCCGGCCTTGGCAGCGTCGTGGCGCTGGCCGGCTACCTAGCGAACAGCGTGCTCGTCAGGCGCCTCAATACCTTGATCAGAGCGATCGATGTCGCCGAACCGATGCTGATCGTCGCTCCCGACGGAGGATTGAACTATGCCAACGTGGGGTTCGACCGGCTGTTCCCCCCGCAGGATCGCCGCGCACCGCTCGATAGAATCACGCGCGCGCTATGCTCAGACGAGGAAACTCAGGGGCAATTTCGTCGGCTGTGCCGTCGCGCCGCGGCAGGCGTACACGGAACCGCGACGCTCTCTCTAACTCAGTCGTCTGGCGGTGATACGGGTCGTTTCAAAGTCAAGGTCGACCCGATAGCCGGATATCCCGGGTATTGCATTTGGCAAATTTCGGATGTCACCGCATCCTTCGAATTAGAGGCGAGGATTCGAGACGAACGGGACCGACTCTCGGACCTTCTCGATAATGCGCCAATCGGTTTTTACTCGGTCGATGGCGGCGGACGTTTCCGGTTTGTCAACCGGACGCTGGCCGGCTGGCTCGACTCTACACCGTCAGAAATGATTGCAGGCGCGGCGCAGTTATCGGATTTCCTTGCTGCGCCGGCGGTGGCAGGGTCATCGCCTTTCGCCCCGTTTGCTGCTCCAGGGAGCGGACAAGAGCGAGGAGAGGTGGTGCTGAAGTCTCGCCGCGGGGGAGGTGTGCGGGTGTGGATCGGGCAGAACGTCGTCAGATCCGGGAACGAAATGCGCACCCGATCGGTGGTGTGCGATTTAACGCCGGAACGCGAATGGCAGGCGGCGCTGAGATCTGCAGAACGCTTTCGGCGCTGCTTCGCCAATGCTCCGGTCGGCATCGCGCTGCTCGACGGACGCGGGCGCTTTGAGGAGGCGAACCAGGCGCTCGCGGATTTGTTCGGCGTCTCCTCGCAGAACCTGAGGGGACGGAAGCTTGTCACCCTGTTGGATGGAGAGGATCGCGATCGCATCGCTGCCAGGCTCGTCGCGGCCATCGAAGGCCGCGCGGATCCGGGGCCGCTGGAGATCCGGCTCAATCGACCTGGTGAAAAGACGATGGTGCTGTTCATCAGCCGCATCGAGAACGATACCGTCGACCCGCCTGTCGCTAATCCCGCAGCACGCGTTGGGCTGACCCTGCATTTCATCGACGTCACCGAGCGGAAAAACCTCGAAGTCCAATTCGCGCAGTCTCAAAAAATGCAGGCGGTCGGACAATTGGCCGGCGGCGTCGCGCACGACTTCAACAATTTGTTGACGGCGATGATCGGGTTTTGCGATCTGCTATTATTGCGCGCGCAGCCAGGCGATCCATCCTTCGCCGACATTATGCAGATCAAGCAGAACGCTAACCGCGCGGCCAACCTCGTACGGCAGCTGCTGGCTTTTTCGCGGCAACAAACGCTGCAGCCGCGCGTTCTCAACATCACCGATGTCCTTTATGAACTGCGGCATTTGGTCGAGCGGCTGATCGGAGAAAATATCAAGCTCGATGTCGTGCACGGGCGTGATCTCGGGCTCGCCAAGGTCGATCAGGGTCAGCTCGAGCAAGTCATCATCAATCTGGCCGTCAATGCCAGAGATGCCATGCCGAGCGGCGGTACCTTGACCATCCGCACGTCCAATGTCGATCAGCAGCGAGAACTGCGGCGCGGACACGAGGTAATGCCTGGTGGTGATTATGTCCTGATTGAAATGGCCGATACCGGTATTGGCATCCCGAAGGAAAACCTCGATCGGATTTTCGATCCATTTTTTTCGACAAAAGAGGTCGGCTCGGGAACCGGCCTCGGGCTTTCGACGGTCTACGGTATTGTGAAGCAAACCGGTGGTTTTGTGTTCGTCAGCAGCGCCTCGGGCCAGGGTGCGGTGTTCCAAATATATCTGCCGCGCTTCCAGCCGCCAGACGGAGCTTTGCCTTTCCGGACCGATGGCGCTGAACCTGCTTCGGTAAAGGATCTGACCGGGCAAGGTACGATCATGCTCGTCGAAGACGACGATCCGGTACGGATTTTCGGGGCCCGCGCACTGCGCAACAAGGGTTATAAAGTCATCGAGGCGAAATGCGGCGAGGCGGCGCTCGATCTGATTCGCAATGCGGTGGAGGAGATCGATTTGCTAATCACCGACGTTGTGATGCCGCATCTGGATGGGCCGGGCCTGGTTCGCGAGGTACGGGAGATCCGCCCCGAACTGAAGGTGATCTTCATCTCAGGCTATACCGAGGACGCGTTCCGCCAGCGTCTCGACAACGACAGCGCCATCGATTTCCTGCCCAAGCCATTCAGCTTGAAGCAACTGGCGGCAAAAGTGAGGGATGTCATTGGGGGCCGGCTTGAATAGCGCCGCGAGCTCGCTGTTGCGTTTTGAGAACAAATAGCGTACATTTCGCCTAGCCGCATTGCATGGGTTGATCGACTGTGGAATAAGGGAGAGGGATCTTGCAGACTGCATTGCGCCTTTTGGACAAGGAAGCGATGGACAAGCAGCGGGCGTTGGATGCGGCGCTAGGACAAATCGAACGTGCCTTTGGCAAGGGCTCGATCATGAAGCTCGGATCGCGCGAAGCCGCCGCGGACACCGAGGTCATCTCGACCGGCTCATTGGGCCTCGATATAGCGCTCGGTATCGGCGGATTGCCGCGCGGCCGGATCATCGAGATCTACGGTCCCGAGAGTTCGGGAAAGACGACCCTCGCGCTACATGTCGTTGCGGAGGCGCAGCGGGGAGGCGGCACTTGCGCCTTTATTGACGCCGAACATGCGCTCGACCCTGCCTATGCTCGCCGGCTCGGCGTCAATGTCGACGATTTGCTGATCTCACAACCCGATGCGGGCGAGCAGGCGCTTGAGATCGCCGACACCTTGGTCCGCTCGGGCGCAATCGATGTTCTGGTGATCGATTCGGTCGCGGCATTGGTGCCGCGAGCCGAACTTGAGGGCGAGATGGGCGACAGCCATGTCGGGCTGCACGCCCGGTTGATGAGTCAAGCGCTACGAAAATTGACGGGGTCGATCGCCCGCTCCCGAGCAATGGTCATCTTTATCAATCAGATCCGTCTAAAGATCGGCGTGATGTTCGGTAATCCGGAAACTACGACCGGCGGAAACGCCCTTAAATTCTATGCCTCGGTTCGCCTCGACATCCGACGGATCGGCGCGATCAAAGAGCGCGATCAGGTGATCGGCAACCAAACCCGTGTCAAGGTCGTCAAGAACAAGATGGCGCCGCCCTTCAAGGTCGTCGATTTCGATATCATGTACGGCGAAGGCGTCTCCAAGCGCGGTGAACTGATTGATCTTGGCGTGCAGGCTGGAGTTGTCGAGAAGTCGGGCTCGTGGTTCTCCTACGACGGCCAGCGCATCGGTCAAGGGCGCGAGAACGCCAAAGCTTATCTACGCGACCATGCCGAGATCGGCGAGGCTATAGAGCACTCGATCCGCGCTAATGCCGGCCTCGTCGCCGAAGCGATGATGGCCGCTCCCGGCGAAGCTGCAAATGATGAGTAGCTGGCCTCGCCGGAAACTCAGCGGACCGATATAGTTGCCGATCGAGGTGGAACGGCCCCGGATGGATGCGTCGAGAGGGCGGGGGCGAATTGTGGTGCCGGCCGCTGGACGAGATCGGCGGCCCTGATCCAGAAGCGCTCAAGACGGCGGAGGGTCACACCGGTTGCCTGAAGATCATCCTCGGCTAGGGCCGCCTGCGATAACATTTCGGCGTGTCGCTGATGCATGGCGGTCAGGCTGTCGCGCAGCTTGACCCCTCTCTCGGTCAGTCGCACGTGTATCGAGCGCCGATCATGCACCGACCGCTCATGTGCGAGGTATCCGTTTTCGACCATCTTTTTGACATTGTAGGAGACGTTTGAACCGAGATAGCAGCCGCGCAGCGTGAGTTCACCCACGGTCATTTCGGCATCGCCGATGTTGAACAACATCATAGCCTGGACGTTGTTGATGTCGTGGATCCCCAACCCGTCCAGTTCCAATTTCACCACCTCCAGGAACTGCCGATGAAGACGTTCGACCAGAGAGATCACTTCGAGATATTGATTGTTCATTGAAAGCCTCTTGTTCGCGCAGCGCTCTTCCGCTGGGGTCTGAATACGACTCCACCAATCACGCCTTGGCTACCCGGGGCTCCGTCAAAAAAGCGTCCACGACACGGGTGCGGTCAGTTCCCGGCGGCTGATTGTATAATAAGAGGCCCATTCTTTTCTGCGGCCTCGGTACCGGGAAATCAACCGACACGTGAGTACCTTGTTGAGGCGTGCTGGCAATCGTCAGACGTCCTCCTTGACGCTCGACAAGCTTGCTGACGATGCTTAGCCCGAGCCCAAGCCCGTTGTAGTCACGAGCGAGCCGACCATCGGCTTGCCCAAATGGTCGAACCGCCAATCGGGTCTGTTCGGCCGTCATGCCGATTCCTGTATCCACGATACTGACGCGGGGTGAGCCGTCTCCGGCGCGAGTGATGGTCACCCGGATCGCGGTGTCGGCGGCGCTGAATTTCGCCGCATTGGACAGCAGCTTGAGCAGAATTTGGCTGACCGCGCGGGGATCGGCGCAGATGACCGGCACATCCTGGCGCATCTCCAACTCAATCGAGCGGCCGAGTCCCGACTCGCTGCGCACGAACTCTGCTACGGCTGTCTTTACCGCTGCGCTCACATCCACGTTCACGAACTCTAGCTCGAACCGCTCGGCTTCCAATTCTGCCATCATCATGACGTCGAGGAATACAGCGAGAGCCCGCTGTCCTGCGCTGTGAATGGTGCGGGCGAACTCGATATAGTCGCGCTGAGAAATCGGCCCAACCGCCTCGTTTGCGATTAGCTCGCTGAAGCCGATGATCGCGTTCAACGGGGTATGCAGTTCGTGGCTCATACCGGCTAGGAATGCCGTCTTAGCGGCGCTTGCGCTCCGGGCTTCATCGCGCGCCACCTGCAGTTGGGCCTCGATCCGCTCGTGCTCCGTAATGTCTACGTACGACCCCTGGAGATACCGAGGGCCATTCTCCCCCTTTACGCCCTCTGCTCGCAAACTCAGGGTGCGTACTTCGCCACCGGGTGCGACAATCCGATGATCGAGCCCAATCGTTGTTCCTCGGAGCGCATCACGGACGGCTCGGATAATCCTGGCCCGGTCCGAGGACAAGACGCGCCGAAGCAAGTCTCGCGCGGGATGCCGAGTGGCCTTGGCGCTCAGGCCGAACATCCGCGACAGGTCCGGCGAGCAGTCGATAAGAGGGCTCTTCGGCACCCAACGAAGGTGTGCGAGCCCAGCAATTCTCTGGGCCTCGGCCAGCTGGTGGGCGCGAAGCATGTAGCGGAGCCGGTGCGGCAGCAATGGGTAGCTGACCGGCTTCGTGATGAAATCTGTCGCGCCGACTCGATAAGCTTTGTCGATCGACTCGACGTCGTCCAAACCGGTCGCCATCAAGATCGGGATATTGCGCCCGGCCGGTAGGGCACGGATTGCCTGGCACGCGGCAAAACCGTCGATCTTCGGCATGATTACGTCGAGCATTATAATGTCGGGAGCCGCAAGCGCGAAGGCTTCTAGTGCGGCGGCACCGTCTTCTGCTTCGACGGTTTCGAAGCCCTCTTGCTCAAGCGCCTGCCGGTACAGAAACCGCTCCATCTCGTCATCATCGATGAGCAGAACCACCGGATCGCAGCGCTGTTCGTCCATCGCTGATCACGCTACTCGCGGCAAATGCACCGTGAGATTCGCCTCGGCGATCCTATAATCTTCCCGGATCACCTTGACGATCCGCGCCGCATCCGGCACCGAGCCCGTTCTCGCCAATTGCTCCAGCTCTTTGCAACGGGCAGAAAGCACGATGGCGCCGACATTGGCGCTCGCCGACCGCAGCGCATGGCTGGCGTGGAAGAGCTGATCGTGATCTCCCGTTGCGACGCCGTTCTCCAGATCCTTGAGGAGACTGGCGGCGCCTTTGAGGAACAATTGCACAACCTGTTGCACTATGTCTGGCCGGCCTTCTCTTTGGAGCCGCCGCAGTGAGGCGAGCGCGTGGCGATCGATCGGATCAGCCGCGGTTGCGGAGAAAAGCGACGACGGCTCTGCGCCGGCCGCGTCGCCCGAGTGGTCGAGCCAAGCTGCGAGCATCGCTCTCATTTGCTTCATAGTGAATGGCTTGGCCAGATAATCATCCATGCCCACTGCCAGACACCTTTCGCGGCCGTCTTCCACCACGCTCGCTGTCAACGCGATGATCGGAGTGTGACGCCCCGATCCGGCCTCGCGCCGTCGAATTTCGACAGTCGTGTTGAAGCCGTCCATCTCGGGCATTTGGCAATCCATAAAGATGAGGTTGTAGTTGCCAATAGCGTGGCGATCTAGCGCACGCAGCCCGTTCTCCGCCGTCTCAACGACGCAGCCCATGCTTTCGAGAATGGCAACGCCAACCTCCAGGTTGACAGGGCTGTCCTCTACCATCAGCACACGCGGCGCGGCTGCAGAAGGAGCAATCGCCGCCGCCGCTTGATCGGGTGCCGCGTGAGCCGGCTCAGTGTCCGGTCCCGCGAGGCAATCCCATAAGGCGGCTTGACGGACCGGCTTTGGCAGCCGTCTGATCTCCGTCAAGCCGACCTCTCCGACACCGAGATCGAAAGACGTCAGCAGGACAAGCCGCGCGGCCGCGGCTGCAGCATCCGAACGTATGGCATTGATCAGCTCGGCTCCCGTCATATCGGGCAAGGCATCGTCAATGATTGCCGCGGCGAAACCATTGCCTCTCAGCGCTCCGGCGCACATTGCGGCCAGCGCCGCCGACCCGCCTCCAACCTGATGGACAGGTACACCTCGAGCTGAAAGCTGATCGCTTAATATTTCGCGCGTGAACGGATTATCTGAGACAAGCAAAACCGGCATTCCGCCGAGAGGCGGATTACCGCTCTCGATCCTCTCGGCCGCCGGGCGTTGCAGCCCAAAGCGCGCGGTACAACGGAATTTCGAGCCCGCTCCCGGCTCGCTCGTTACGCCGATCGTTCCACCCATCATCTCGCAAAACTGCCTTGCAATTGTAAGGCCGAGACCGGTTCCCCCATATCGCCGCGTCGTCGAACTGTCGGCCTGCGCGAAGGCTTCGAAAATGTGATCGAGTTTTTCTGCGGGAATGCCGATCCCGGTGTCGGCGACTTCGAATGCGATCGATGCCGAGGAACGATTCTGCTCGATCAGGCTGACGCGAATACTGACCCGCCCAAATTCGGTAAACTTGATCGCATTGCCAACCAGGTTGGTCAGGATCTGGCGTAGGCGACCAGCGTCGCCGATCAACGCCGTAGGGAGCTTCGCCGGGACAAGGCAAGCCAGTTCGAGGCCTTTGCCATAGGCCAGCTCGCTGAACAGCTGCGTGACTTCTTCCACGACGGCGCGCAAATCGAACGGACCGCGGTCAAGGTCGACCTTGCCGGCCTCGATCTTGGACAGGTCGAGAACTCCGTTGATTACTCCGAGCAGGGTCTCGCCAGAGCGGCGTGCAGTTTCGACGAAGCGCTGTTGGATCGGCGCGAGCTGCGTCTGTCGCACCAGTTCCAGCATGCCGAGAACGCCGTTCAGCGGTGTCCGGATCTCATGGCTCACATTCGCCAAGAATTGCGATTTGGCGCGGACCGCCTGCTCCAACTCTATTGTCCGCTCTTCGATCCGTGACTCGAGCGTGGCATTCAGTTGACGCAACTCCTCCTCGGCCCTTTTTTGCGCCGCGTGCCGGGCCGCCAATGCATCGGCCATTTCGTCAAACGCCGCTCCGAGCCGGCCGATTTCCGACGAGCGGTCTTCGAGGCGTGCGCGAGCTTCGTAATTGCCATTGCGCCATTGCGCGGTGACGCTCAGCAGTCCGTCGATAGGACGGCGGATAAAGTTTCGACCACCGGCCCAGGCCGCGTAGACTGCAGCGAGGAGGCTGGCAAGGATCAGCCCAACGCCACGGCGCGTCGCGCTGTCAATCGCAGCAAAGGCCTCGGCCTTCGACTGTCCGGCACTCAAGAAAAAATCTCTTGGCGGCAAAGCCGGCGGCACATACCCATATATTCGAGTGGTCCCGTCGACGCCGACGGCTTCCTCCCATCCTGCCCTATCCCCGTCCATGATAGGTTCGTGGGACTTTCGCATGTTCTTGCCGACGAGCAACTCGGGATGGGGTAACCGCGCGATGATGTTGCCCTCCCGGTCCGCAATCAAGATGGAGGCTGTCGGCGATAGCCCGCGTTCCTTGAGATGGTCGGAGAGCCAAGCCAGGTCGAGACCGGCGAATACGACCCCGGCAACCTCGCCCCGGTCATCCTCGAACCGCTCGGCGAAATGTATCATGCGCTGTTCGGTCGCCGGATCGACCCAGTAATTTCCGACAGCCAGTTCTGGCTGCGCCATTGCACGCCTGAAAAAGGGTTGATCTGCCACTGAAGGATCGCGCATCTGCCCGCTCGCGCAAAATACGCGACCATTTGTGTCGGCTGCCCCAAGCAAGGCGTAATTGGCAAATCGCGATTTCATTTTCGCGAATAGCGTATTGCAATAGCCTGTCTGTTGAGATTTTACGGTGTTCAACTGGGCGAGCGCCACCAGCAATTGGCGAGCCCCTTCGCGGAGCTCACCAATTTCTTCGCCGAATTGCTTAGTGGTCTGGACGACTTGCTGGCGGATGTCGGCTTCACGCGCGAGGCGCAGGTCGTATTCATTCCAGCCCTGAATCACCAAAGCCGGGACAACAGCAAAAATCACCAGCAACAAAAGCCGGCCGGTCAATCCGACCCGTACCCCGCTGCTGCCGATGAACCGGCTCGCAGCAGTCCTTGTCTTTGTGGTCCATCTTTGTCTTGTCATTAATCGACAACTCGCTTCAGCGGTTCTCAGCGAGCTAGGCGGCGACAATGCAATGCTGCTTATCGGCCGGCGTCATTCTGAGCCAAGCGCGTTCCGTTGTCGGAGACCCAAGATGGTAACCTTGCAAATAGCCAACACCCGCTGCGCGCACAAAGGCCGCATCGTCGGCACTTTCGATGCCTTCGGCGACGGTAGCGAAGCCAAAGCATTTAATGAGATCGACCAGGTCGCGCAGAAAGATCTGCTGCTCACTGTTCGTCGACAGATTGCGAACGTAGGACCGGTCGATCTTGACCATGTCCACCGCCAGATGCTGAAGATAACGCAGCGAGGTGTGACCGGCGCCGAAATCGTCCACGGCGACCCGGCAGCCTATGTTGTGCAGCGCGTCGACAAAACGCGCCGCCGCTTCGATGTCGTCCAGGGCAGCGGTCTCTGTGATTTCCACAACGAGCCGACGCGCGAGATCGGACCGATGCCGAAGCCGTGAAATCAACAACTGAAGCCACGCTCCCTCGCGCGCGGTAAGACTGGAAATATTGAGCCCGAGGCGTATCCCGGGATAGTTGACAAGTTCGCGAACCGTTTGTTCGAACACGTAATTGTCAATGAAGCTGATCCGTCCCAATTGCTCGAGCGTGCTGATGAATTCGCCGCCGGCGACAATGCGTCCGTCGATGTTGCGCATCCGCAGCAGGCACTCAAAATAATCTACTCTACCCGTAGCTGCGCAAACCACGGGCTGAAACGCAAAGAGGAGGCGGTCTTGACGCAGCGCCGTCCACACACTTGCGCACATCGCCAAGCCACGGCTCTGCGCTCCGCGCTGGCTCTCTGTTTGGCTGAAGCCCACCTGTCAGTCGCGCCCGGCTCGCTTTACCCCTCTGCTGTGGCAAACCTTTAATGATGCTGCCGTCAGCCAAACGTCCAGGCAGCGTCAGAGTCCGTCATTCGGAATGTTTGGCGCGGCCGACGGCGAGCGGAGCCGAACCCGGCACCAGCGCAGCGTTTACGAGGCAGCCGACCAGCGCAATACCAGCGGAAATCATCAAGTTGGTATCGAA
>JBJMQW010000351.1:0-4350 GCA_045802495.1 Allostellaceae bacterium
AACACTACGCAAGCTGCCGCGGTGGTCAGCACGGCGCCGCGCCATCCCAGAGCGCCCGCCATCGCCGGACCCAGAAAGCCGCAGATCAGCAGGCCCGCGGGTACGGCGGTCTGCTTGATCGAAAATACCAGCGGCGCCAAGCGGGGTGGCGAAACGCGGCCGAGCAATTGCGGGCTGGTCGGGGTTGAAACCGCCGCGCCGCCGCCGCCGATGATCGCCGAGGCGCCGAATCCGGGCAGCCCGCCCTCAGCCGCTGCCGCCATTCCGCCGCCTAGAAGCACCAGCGCGACCTGGCTCATGCGCAGCGCGCCATAGCGGACAATGAAGCTGCCACACCCCATTTGCGCGAACAGTGAGGCGGCCGCGGAAACTCCGTAATAGACGCCAACCCAGGCTGGGTCGGCGTGGAGCTCGGCGATGACCAACGGCGCGATCACCGCGGGGAGCACCTTGCCGACCGACGCGAAGGTTTGTTGCAGAAACATCGCCGCAAGGGCGGTCAACAGAGGGGGCGATGCGGCGCTTCCTCCGATAGTCCCACGCGAGCTTGCCTTCGGGGGACGTTGAATCAGGGCTTTAATTTGCTCGGCGACGAGCGGCAGCCGCTGTTTGATTTGCCGCGATTGCTTCACGGGCAATTTCGGGACAGCGCCGCTGGTTTATGCCACGTCGCCGGTATTGCTGTGTCGCGGTCCGCGCTTTATTGCGCGAACAAGCTGTCCCGGGTTGACCGGTGTCGCATTCACCTCGACGCCAAACGGGGCCAATGCGTCGCAGACGGCATTGGCGATGGCAACCGGTGGGGCGACGGCGCCACCTTCGCCGACCCCTTTGACGCCGAGCGGATTGAGCGGCGACGGCGAATGCTGGTGAACGATCCGGATCGCCGGGATTTCGACAGCGGTGGGCAGCGCGTAGTCCATGAGCGAGCCGGTGATCAGCTGCCCGTCGGCATCATAGACGATAGCCTCGTAGAGGACGCCGCCCAGCCCCTGCACCGTGCCGCCGGTGATCTGCCCCTCGACCAGCATCGGGTTGACAACATTGCCGCAATCGTGCGCGACCGCGTAGTCCTCGATCGTCACGCGGCCGGTCTCGCGGTCGACTTCGACGATCGCGACATGCACCGCATAGCTCCAGGTGACGGTCGGCGGCTGCCAGTAGTAGGTCTCTTCGAGCCCGGCTTCGACGCCGGGAGGGCGCTCGTTTGTCCAACTCGGCATCGCGGCGCGGGCGATCCGGGCAAAGGTGACCGTCGCGCCGGGGACCCCGACAACCCCGACGCCGCCGGCGCGCAATTCGAGATCGGCCGGCGCGCATTCGAGGAGATTGGCGGCGATCGAGAATACCTTGTCGCGCAACCGCTCGCTCGCATAGTGCATTGCCGCCGATGCGGTCACCGTGCTGCGGCTCGCCATCGTGCCGAAGCCAATGGCGATCGCAGAAGTATCGGCAAGCGAGACGACGACATCTTCGGGAGCGACCCTCCAAAGATCGGCCGCCACCTGGGCGAAAATCGTCTCCATGCCCTGGCCTTGCGGGCAAGCGCCGGACGAGACGTAAATCTTGCCCGACGGGTCGATGCGCACAAAAGCGCTCTCAAAAGGCCCGACCCCCGTGCCTTCGATATAGCAGCCGATGCCGAGCCCGAGATAGCGGCCCTTCCCACGGGCCTCGGCCTGACGCTGGCGGAACGCCGGGACCCCGCCGACGGCGTCGAGCGCTTTTTGCAGCGCGCCGGGATAATCCCCGCTGTCATAGACGATCGGCTCGCCGTCCCGGTAAGGGATGCCGACGCGATAGGGCATCTCGTCGGCACGGATCATGTTGCGGCGCCTCACCTCCGCCGGCTCCAACCCGAGCGTTTGAGCGACTAGGTCGATGGTTCGCTCCATCGCAAAGGCGGCTTCCGGCCGGCCGGCGCCGCGATAGGGAGCGTTCGGAACCTTGTTGGTGACCACGATCCTCCCCGACGCCGCCAAATTCTCGATCTTGTAGGGGCCGGTCAGGTGGACCGCGGTGTTGTAGGCGACGCCGGAACCGATCGGATTCCAGGCGCCGCAATCGACGACATAATCGTCGCGCACCGCGAGGACACGGCCATCGTCGTCAAACCCGACTTCGACATCGTGCAGTTGGTCGCGTGAATGGGTTGCGCTCATCAGGTGCTCGGCGCGGGTTTCGATCCAGCGCACCGGCCGCCCGAGCTTGCGCGCCAGAAATATGATCAGCAGGTCTTCCGGGTAGACATGCCCCTTGCCGCCGAAGCCGCCGCCGACATCGAGCGCCACGCAGCGCACCCGCGCCTCGGGCAGGCCCAACAGCGCTGCGGCCTCGCGGCGCACCCAATGAACCACCTGGGTCGAGGACCAGATCGTGGCCGAGTCGGTGCGCGGATCATAGGCGCTGACGACGCCCCGGCACTCAATCGGCACGGCGGCATAGCGGTGATGATAAAAGCGCCGCCGCAGCCGGTGGGCAGCGCGGGCCAGCGCCGCATCGACGTCGCCTCTCGCGACCGAAAAGGCGCCGATCAGGTTCGTTTGAAACCGGTCGTGGACGATCGGACTGTCCGCCCGCAGCGCCGCCTCCGGGTCGACCACGGCCGGCAGCTCTTCGAAGTCGGGCCTTACCCGTTCGGCGGCGTCTTCGGCCTGGTCGCGGCTCTCCGCGACGATGATTGCGACCGCCTCGCCGACATGCCGCACCTTGTCATGCGCCAATAGCGGCTGCTGCGGATTGAGGAATTTGTGCTGGATTACCGATGTCCACTTGCTCGGCAGCGAGATCTGCCCCTCGGGCACCGGCGGCAACAGCCGCAGCAGATCGGCTCCGTTGAGCGCGAGCAGCGTGCCCGGAGCCGAGCGGGCACGCGACAGGTCGACCGAGCATATGCGGGCATGCGCTACCGGGCTGCGCACCAAAACGGCGTGCACCATGCGGGGGAGGACGAGATCGGCAATGAATTGCCCTTGGCCCGTCAATAGCCGGCCATCCTCGCGTCGCAAAAGCGAGCGCCCGACATAGGCGAAACCAGCACTGTTCATTTGGCAAGGCCCTCACTCTCGCCTGAGAGTTTGTCGGAAGCCCCGGACCCGGTCAAATGAGACCGAGCGGTACAGCGGCAGGGCGTCAGCCTTCCCTTCCGGCTCTCATTCGGCCCTGGTATCCTAACGGTGGGTGAGACGGAAGAGCGCAATGCCTCGAACGTTTGCGACGCGGTTGTTCGATCGGCTGGCCTTGCAGCGCGCGTCGCGAAGCGCACCGCAGACCCTCGATCCGACACAATACCCCGCGACAACCGGGCGTAATCTCGGCACGCTCCCCTTTCTCTTCTCCTTCGCCGTTGTCGCGACCGCGATCATCGTTGTTTTCTTTGGTTTCAGCTTTCTTCTGCTTTCGCACTCCAAAGAGCAGCCGATCGCCGGTTCCGGCAACCGCGACCCGGGCGTCGAAATCGAACCTCCGCGCGTCGATTCTGCCCCGCCGCCCGACAAAGACGCCGCACCCGTCACGGTTCAAGCGGGTTTGCCCGACACCGTCACGCCATCCCCGCCCTCAGCCCTCGCGGCGCCTTCCCCGGAAGCGCGTCAGGTCTTGCCGCCGGAGGGTAGGGATGCATCACCGGCCAATTCGCGTGGGATCGCGCATGCCAAAAACACCGGGAATGGTCGACATCCGCAGAATGGAGTGCGAAAGCGCTGGGCTGGGGTATCGCGACCAGGAAGCAAGAGTCTCCCGGCGCCGTCCCTCAACCCGCCAGAGAGAGCCTGGCGCTGGATTGTCCGATCGGCCACCGGTGTCCTCGCCGCTTTGTCACCACCGCCCTTACCCCGCGCTCCCCGCTGATGCCTCAACAGCGAGCCGGCGGCTGACTCCAGGGCCCGCAGGTCTCAGTAGGGCTCGCGCACAAAGATAAAAGTCGTGCCGGTCACGATCGGGGCGCTGGCGCCAACGAAGGACACGTTGGCGTCCTTGACTTGGCGCGAGCCGGCGCGGCCGGAGGCCTGCAGGGCGCCCTCGATGATGTGCCAGAGGCCATGAATGCGGCCGGTGCCGAGGCTGCCGCCAAAGGTGTTGAGCGGCAATTCGCCGTCGAGCTCGATGCGCCCGTCCTGGATGAAATCGAGTGCCTCGCCTTCCTTGCAGAAGCCGTAGGATTCGAGGCCGTAGATTACCGAGGCCGAAAACCCGTCATAGATCTGCGCGACGTCAACGTCCTTCGGGGCGAAGCCGGACCGCTCCCAGGTCAATCTCGCCGAGCTGCCGCCGCCCTCCATGTAGTCCGCGAGGCTGCCGATGCGGCCCGCCACCTCGAAGTGGAGCCGTTGCCCGTAGCCGGCGAGATAG
>JBJMQW010000352.1:0-4376 GCA_045802495.1 Allostellaceae bacterium
AATTGTCGATCAGCGCTTCGGCGACGTTGGCGTAGGCCGCGTCCACATAGTGTTCACCGGCATCGAAGCCATTGGGATAGCCGGCCTCGGCCAGCAGCTGTTTGGCCTTGGCCGGATCGTAAACTGGCTCCGGCGGTTGCCAATAGAAGTCGAACGTATCGGGGACGATGCTGTTGGTCAGCTTGGAGTAGCCGAGGGTCAATGCGTCGTTGATGCCCTTTCGGTTCATTGCCAGATTAGCCGCCCGCCGCACACGTTCATCGTGCCATGGCGACTTTGGATCCCACTGCTCGGAGAATTCGAGCCATTGCGTGCCCTGGAGCAGGACCGGCTTGAGGGTGAGCCCAGGCGTCTGCCGCAGATCTTCGGCCAGTTCGCCGCGGATCGAGTAAACGACATCGACCTCGCCGCCCTTGAGCGCTGCAAGGCGGGTCGTCTCATCGGGAATGCCCTTGAGCACCAGGCGTTTCACACTGGGAGCCTTGCGCCAATACCGATCGAATGCTTCGAACACCACTTCGATGCCTGGTGTTACCGACACGAGCTTGTACGGCCCAGCCCCGATCGGAGCCCGCTTGAACCCGTCGGGACCGACTTTTTCGACATATTTTTTGGGCACGATCCAGCCCGCACCAGTCGCATTGGCATAGAACGTCATAAAATCCGCCCAAGGCTTTTTCAGTGTGAAGCGCACATGCCGCGAGTCAGGAGTCTCTACTGCGGCCACGCGATCCTTGAGCATGGCATGAGAGGTGCCTTTGTAGCGCTCGAAGGAGAACTTGACGTCCTCTGCCGTTACCGGTTCGCCATTGTGGAAGAATGTCCCCTCGCGCAAAACGAACTCATAGCTGAGCCCGTCTTCGGAGGCAGACCACGACTCCGCCAAGCACGGCGCCTGAGACTGCCCCGGCATCGGCTTCAGCAGCGCGTCGTGCAGCGCGTACATGACCATAAAAGGCGTGATGACCCCCGGCGTCTCGGCCGGGTCAAACCAGGTCGGGGCCAGTGTAACGTGCACGCCCCAGGTCAGCTGGCCTTGCGGTGCGGCAACCGACGCGCTGGGAATTCCGGTTGCAAAGCCGAGCGCGGCGACCGCGAGAAAATCTCGTCGCGAGAGGCCCGCCTCGGTAGCGCTGGATCCAGTTTTCGCCGTATCGCCGATAGATCCGACCATGCATCACCTCCCGTTCGACCGGCCCTCTTTCCAGGCCTTGCGTCGATGGTAGGTCAGCAATGCGCAAATGTCACGGCTATTTGGGTCTATACTTGGCCTAGGCGGTCTTCAGCGTGATGTCCTCATAGGGCGAGGTGTACGGGAAGCGCGGAATCAGGCCGAAGCCTGATTCCCCGACCCGTGATCCAACGCCGTTGATAAAGGCGAGTTGCCAGATCGGCGCGTAGATCGTGCGCTCATAAACGATCCGCTGCATCCCGTGCAGGATCGCCTCGCGCTTTGTGCGGTCCAGCTCGATCGCCTGCCGTTGATAAAGCTCATCGAGGTCGGGGTAGCTGCCGTACACAAAGGTGCCGCCCTTGACGATGTGCGCTTCGAGACGCGTCGCGGCATTGCCAAAAGCGCCGGGCCCCGCCTGAATAATATTCTTGAAGGTCTTCTCGGAGAATCCCTTGATGAACGCCGCCCGCTCGATCGGCCGGAGCGTGCACCGAATGCCGACGGCTCGCAAATTGTCGAGCACCGCCTCGCCGATATTGGCGTAGGACGAGTCGCAGAAGTAACTGCCCGCGTCGAAACCTTTGGGAAATCCTGCCTCGGCGAGCAGTTTGCTCGCCTGTTCAGGGTCGTAAACCGGATCAGGCGGTTTCCAGAAGAATTCGTAGTGATCCGGAACAATCGGATTGCCGGTGATCAGGGAATAGCCGAGCGTCAGAGCGTCATTTGTCCCCTTGCGGTCGATCGCCAAGCTCGCAGCTCGTCGGACCCGCTCGTCATGCCACGGTGATTTCGGGTCCCATTGGTCGGGAAAGTAGATGCAAAACACGCCCTGAACGACAGCCGGCTTGAGGGTGAGCCCCGGAGTTCGCCGAAGCTCCTCTGCGAGTTCGCCGCGGATCGAATAGACGATGTCCACTTCCCCGCCCTTCAAGGCGGCGAGCCGCGTGGTCTCGTCCGGGATCACCTTGAGGACGAGCCGCTTTACGCTCGGAGGCTTGCGCCAATACTGGTCGAAGGCCTCCAAGACCAATTCCACACCCGGATTGAACGAGACGAATTTGTAGGGGCCGGCGCCGACCGGCGCTTGTTTGAAGCCCTCGTCCCCGACCTTTTCGATATATTTCTTGGGTACGATCCAGCCCGCTGCCGTGGCGCTTGCATAGAAGGTCAGAAAATCCGGCCACGGCCGCTTGAGCCGGAAACGGACGCGCCGCGGATCGAGAATCTCCACCTCGGCTACGCGCTCCATCATCAAATCGCGCGCCGTCCCGCGATACCGCTGAAAGGTGAATTTGACGTCCTCGGCCGTCACCGGATCGCCATTGTGAAACAAGGCGCCCTGGCGCAGTGTGAAGTCGTAGGTGAGACCGTCCTCCGACGCCGACCACGCCTCGGCAAGGCTCGGCGCAATCAACTGGCCCGGCATCGGCTTTACCATCGCGTCATGCAATGCGTAGAGCACCATGAACGGCGTGATGATCCCCGAAATGTCGGCCGGGTCGAACCACACCGGGGCCAGCGACACGTGCACTGCCCAGGTCAGCTGGTTGTTCGAGGCGGCTAATGACGGACGTGGCGCACCGGCGACCAGACCCAACGCGGTAAGTGCCAGGATATCTCGGCGTGTCATGTCAGGGGTGGCGCGCCGATGCTCGCAATCAGCGAATGACGAACCCATTTGGTCTTCTCCCATTGGCCCCCTTTCCGGAGCAGTGCATTCACTGTAAATCAGCTTGTGTGCAAATGTCCTCGCCCTTCTTTCCACGTTCGAGTTGACCTCTGCGTACCAGTTTGCCCTTGGTACGGTGTCGCCAACCGATCAGGGTCGGACATTGAACAATTGATTAGACGCAAAAACCCCAGCCATCTGCTTAGACTGGCGCCATGCGGCCGGTGCCGCAGCGCGAGCCAAGGGCTGTCCTTATTCGCGCAAACGTAACGAGTGATATTGGGAGCACATGCAGGCACGTCGATTTCAATACCGGTCCCAGGCTGGGCCGTGTGCGTTGTCATAGAGGTGGCGAATGAGGGCGTCACCCGACAGGACCGGCGGCGTCGTTGGGGCCGATGGCGCCGCGGGGGCGGGGACCGGAGGCGAGACGGCTTGGGCGCTGCTGGAACCGAATGCAGTTGAGGCCCTCGGGGAAAAGCTTCCGGTACTCGTAGTAGCAGGCGGCAGCACCGCCATCCGCGGCGCAACCGCTTCTGTCTGATTTGGCGGGAGCAGCGCCGCGTCCGTCGCGGTGTCTCGATAAATGGCTTTGGCGATGACCAGCGTCACAGTGGCGCCCTTTTCCACAGACTGCCCGGCAATCGGCAGGGTGCTGATCACCGTCCCTGGGGTCGCCCTCGCGCTGGGCTGTTCTCGCCGCTGCGATTTGAGTCCGACACGGCCCAAAGCGGCCGTAGCAGTACCCACTTTCTGGCCAACAACGCGTGGCACCACAACGCCGACGGGCGCCGCAATAGTCACGATCACGGTCGAGCCTTTGTCGACCAATGTTCCTGCCAGAGGCGATGTGCCTATCACACGACCCGGCGGGACTGTGTCGCTCGGCTCCTCTTGTCGCCGCGACTTAAAACCAGCGCGACTCAACGCGGCTATGGCGCTTGGTCCCGGCTGGCCCACGACCGGCGGCACGGGAACGCCGACCCGCGCCGCGACCGGGGGAGCGGGGAGGTTGGTCGGCGCCGGAGGCGAAGGCGGAGGGACGCCGCCCGAGGAGGCTGGCGCCACGACAGTCGGGAGCCCGGCGAGCAGATATCGCCCGTCACGGCGATCCGACGCTGCGGTTTCGCTCGGCGCCTCTCGCGGTTTGTCGACCGGTGCTGCGGGGTTGTTAGCTTGGGCCTCTGTCGACGGGCGGCCGGCGGCGTCGGACGGGAGAACGAATGGCCCAAACAAATAAGCGATCAGCGCCAAGCCAGCCGCGCCAAAGACAACCGGCCCGCGTTCCGCATTGCCCTTTTCGGGCATGTGCGCGCGCGAATAAGGCTTGGAAGCGAACGCCGCCCTCATCAAAACCAGTCTCCTAGAACAACGCCATAGATGGCATCGGTTTGCGAGAGTGGTAGGGCTCCGGGTCGATCAAGGCCGCATCGACATGAAACCCATTGTTCGCGCCGCGCTCGGCTCGGAGCACTGATGGCGCTGGAGACGACTTTTGCTGGGGGGAGGCGGGCCTGGCTGGACTATCTTCCC
>JBJMQW010000353.1:0-5301 GCA_045802495.1 Allostellaceae bacterium
CTCTTCGCGCGCACCCGGCCGGGCCTCGACTCCCCTGATGTGCAATACCAGTTCCTTGCCGGCAGCTTTGTCAGGCCAGGTGAGGCGATGCACGATTTTCCCGCCTGCCAGGCAACCTGCATTCCGTGCCGGCCGGAGAGCCGGGGCTGGCTCAGGATCCGCTCGCCAGATCCCGCAGCGCCGCCGGCGATACAGCCGAACTATCTGTCGACCCAAGCCGACAGGGACACGCTGATTGCAGGGCTGCGCATCGCCCGCGGCATCTTTCATGCGACGGCCATGCAGAAATGCGTCTCTGAGGAATTCTTGCCGGGTCCCGCGGCTGAGACCGATGAGGACTTCCTCGACCACATCCGCCAGACGGCGGGCACGACCTACCATCCAACCAGCACTTGCATGATGGGCCCCCATGAAAGAGCCGTCGTCGACACCCAGCTGCGCGTGCATGGGCTCGACGGGCTGCGCGTGATCGACGCGTCGATCATGCCGACAGTCGTCTCCGGCAACACCAATGCGGCGACGATCATGATCGCCGAAAAGGGCGCCGATATGATCCTTGCCGCCGCTCGGGCGCCCACCTCCGTCACCAGCGCCAAAGCCGCCTAGACTATAGACTAAGGGCGGCCACGACACCTGAGCAGTGGTCGTTTGTAGAGGACCACGCGGTCGACCGCGCCATCGGATGACGCGGTAGCGGGCGCGATCGGGATCGTTGCGCCGGTGCCAAGCGATCGAGGCAACGGCACTCGAACTGGCGGCCTTAGGGCTCCGCGGTACTCGCTGCGCAGAATGGCGAGAGCCGGCGCCCGTCTGAATTGAGCGACGGCGCCTCCGACACCGCCGGCGCGAGCGACCGGTCGAGTGTCTGGCGGATTTGTCGTTCGGCGACAGCGGCCCGCCCATCGAGGTCAATTGCAAGGCTGACGAGCGCGCTGCGTGTGGTGCCGAACCGCACTTGCGCCGCTAATTCCCGAAGGATTTCGGCCATATTGCGGTATTCCTCCGCCTCCGTTGGCGGCGGGACATCTTTGATCATGTCGATTTCCCCATCAGCCTGACGCAAAAAAACGGCGTCAAGCGGGCTGGGTTCCATTTGGCAGACGCGCCGAGGAACACAGGACTCGGCAACCGCGTTTAAAGAAGTATCGGCAGACGATTTGAGAGCTTCACGCGCCCGGCTTTCGAATTGTCGGGTAAAGCCGTCGAGGAGCCAGGGAAATGCAGATTCGAAACGTAATGACCCGTAACCCACAGCTGATCAATCCAGACGATACGATCCAGCACGCGGCCCGTTTGATGGCGGAATGCGATTGCGGCATCCTGCCGGTCAGCGAGGGCGATCACCTCGTCGGCATGATCAGCGATCGTGACATTGCGATTCGCGGGATTGGCAACGGCAAAGGACCTCACAGCAAAGTCCGCGATGCGATGACGCGTGAGGTCAAATACTGCTTCGAGGATGAGGATGCCGCGCATGTCGCCAAGAATATGGCCGATCTCCAGGTGCGCCGCTTGCCGGTGATGAACCGCGATAAGCGTCTCGTCGGAATCGTCTCGCTCAGCGATCTTGCCCGAAAGGAACCGGATATGGGCAAAGCCCTCGCAGAAATCGCGCAGCCTGGCGATCAGCACAATCAGGCCGTGACGGCCTGACGGCGGTTTCCTCAGGCGAAAATGCGCGGCGAGGTTGAGTGAGGCTGCGATAGCGGCGCGGGTTTGAGGCGAGCGATCCTCCGATCTGCAACACCGTTGGCGGAGGAGGGATCTGACCTAGAAGGGGATGCTGCGCGTGTCCATACCAAACAATCATCGGGTACCGCTTCTGTTCGCGCTCGACGGCTGCCGCGATTACGGCGAACTTGTCGCGGGTGGGCTCGGCCTCTCACTCAGCAATCACGTCGAAACCCGGTTTGCTGATGGCGAGCGCAAATTGCAGCCGCTCACGGACGTGCGCGGCCGAGAGGTCTTTATCATTTCCGCACTACACAGCGAGCCGGGGAATAGCCCGCGCGACAAATTGTGTAATATGCTGTTCTTTATCGGTGCGCTGAAGGATGCTGCCGCCGCTTCTGTCACCGCCGTTATCCCGTACCTCTGCTATGCGCGCGCTGACCGGCGCGACGTGCCGACGGATCCGCTGACGCTGCGCTATGTCGCTCAATTGTTCGAGGCCGTCGGAACAGACGGCGTTGTAACCATTGACGTGCATGATCCAGCGGCCTTTGAAAACGCCTTCCGAGTGCCGACGACGCATCTCGAGGCCGCTTTGGCTTTCGTCCAGCATTTCGTCACCCGCCTCGACGCCCACCAACAGGACTTCGCTGTAGTTGCGCCGGATCCCGGCGGCCTTAAGCGGGCACAGCGGTTCCAGGCGCTGCTCAGCGAGTTCACACGCCGTCAGGTGCCGATCACGGCTATGGGCAAGCTCCGGCTCGATCATGTCACCGGCCTGGAGGAGGCGGCTGGCGGTGTTCGCGGGCGGATTGCGATCATCATTGATGACATGATTGCCACCGGCTCGACGCTTGCCCACGCGATCAGTGCCTGCCGTAACGGCTGCGCGCGCCAGATTTTTGCCGCGGTCACACATGGGCTGTTTGTGGAAGATGCCGAAGCGGTCGTCGTCCGCGGCGATCTTGATGGGCTCGTTATCGCGGATACCGTACCGCCGTTTCGTCTCGCCTCGGAAGAGGCGCGGCGGAAGCTGACCGTGGTCGACACAACCGCGCTCGTCGTCGAGGAGATCCTCCGTTCGCACCATCTCCTGGAGCCGGCCGCAAAAAGTACGACGGAAGCTTAGTCTGGCGGACGGACAACAACTTATTGCTCGGCCCGAACGGAAGCGGGCTCCGGGTATACGCGCTGGGAGGCTGACTGGCTGAATTTTACGCCGTCCGCGGAGCTGGATCGTTTTTGGTGTCCAAGCAGCGAAATCAGCGAACAGATCCTCGATCAACCGCGCCTTGCTGGCGGGTCGGGCTGAGCCGGGCCGGCAGCGCCAATGCCAGAAGCAGGCTGACGAAGGCGACGAGGCTGGCGACGATATAAACCACATGCAATGATCCGGCGACCGCTTCGCTCAGCCGGGCAATCTCGGCAGCGCCGAGGCTCTGGCGCGCCACCGGCTCCAGTAAGCGGTTGACGGCGTCGCCGGCCCCGGGGATGCGCCGGTTGACGCCGAAATTGAGGATCGCACCGAACACCGCCGCCCCGACCGAATTGCCGACGATGCGCATGAACATGATCGACGACGTCGCCATGCCGCGCTCGTTCCAGCCTACTCTCGCCTGGGTCGAGACCAGAAAGGACGTGTTGCAAAAGCCCATGCCGACACCGATCAAAAGCGAGCCGAGCCCGGCCCAGAGAAGGTTGCTGGAAGGCCCGAGGTTGATCAGCACCAAGGTGCCGGCGATCAGAGCAACACCGCCGACCGTCGCCGCCAGCCGGTAGGAAGTGCGGATCATCAGCCTTCCGCCGGCGACACTGGCAAAGGTCCAGCTGACCGATGCGGCGCCGAGAGCCAGTCCGGCCGCCGCCGGGCTGCCGCCCATCGCCCCCTGCACGTAAACCGGCAGAAAGGCATTGATCGACATCATCACCATACCGCCGGTAAACCCGCTGAGGCTGCCGATGGCGATGACCCGATCGCGCCACAACCTCAAGGGAAGGATCGGCTCCGCCGCGCCGCGCTCATGGATGGCGAGCGCCCACAACGCTGCGATACCGCCGGCCGCCAGCGCCACGATCGTGACGGTACCTGCGGCATTTCCGACTTGCACGAGTGCCAGCATCAACGCGCCGGCGCCGAACATCATCAAGGCCGAGCCGAGATAGTCGATCCGGTGGCGGCGCGGCGTTCGGTGTTCGTGCAGGAAAAGACCAAACATGACGAAGGTTGCGGCGCCGATCGGCAGATTGATCCAGAACACCAGCGACCAAGTCAGGTGCTCGACAAAGAAGGCGCCGAGCATCGGGCCAATAACCGCGGCCACGCCGAAAACGCCGGAGATGTAGCCCTGTATTCGAGCGCGTTCCGTCGGCTGATAAATGTCGCCGACGATCGTCGTCGCGATCGGTTGGATCGCGCCGGCGCCGGCGCCCTGCAACGCCCGGAACAGGATCAGCGGCACCATGGCCCAGGCCAGACCGCACAAAGCCGAGGCAACGAGAAACAGGCCCGCCCCGGCGTAGAAGACCCGCTTTCTGCCGTAGAGATCGGCGAGGCGGCCATAAATCGGGATGGTGACCGCCTGGGTCAGCAGATAGGCCGCGAAGGCCCAGCTGAAGAGGTGAAAGCCGCCGAGTTCGGCGACGATCGTCGGCATCGCCGTGGCAACGATTGAGCTCTCCATCGCCGCCATGAACGTCGCCATCATGACGGCGGCGAGCACCAATCTGCGCGAGGATTTGGCCTCGGCCGACAGGGATTCCGGCTCTTCTCGAGCGGCAGGTTGATCGAGCAAAGCCGTATCCCGTAGCGCCGACGCCAAGCCGGAGATTTAGCGGGTGATCCGCGTGGCTAACAAGCGGGCATCGTGCGCATCAGGGATGCGCAAGATTTGAGCAGATGCGGGACCACTCCCGCGGTATGTTCATTGGCGCTCCGTCCACAGGGCATGAAGATACCCTCTCGGGACGGAGCGGCCCGCCGGTTATGCTGCCTTCAACGCCCCGTAAACGGCGGCTTCGAATTCACCGTAGAGCTTGACGACTTTGTGATCGGCAAAGGGCAGAAGCTGGGTCAGGATCACGCCGGCTACATGCTTCTGCGGGTCAAGCCAGTAGTAGGTGTTGTAGATCCCTGCCCAGGTGAGGCTCCCCGCGCTGCGGCCATCGGGACCCGGCTGCGTGTTGATCATGTAGCCGAGGCCCCATTTGCACGGAATGCCCGGGAAAAAATCAAAGTCGTTCGAACGCGAGGGCATGGCGGTCTTTGCGACGCCCGCATTGATGTCGCCGATCTGATTCTGACCCATTAGCGCGACCGTCTCCGGACGCAATAACCGCGCGCCGTTAAAGCTGCCCTGATGCATCAGCATCTGCAAAAAGACCAGATAATCGCGCCCGGTCGAGTTTAGACCCCCTCCGCCGCTCCAGAACTCGCGCCACGGCGGATCGGCAACCGGTATCGATACCAGTGACCCGTCTGGCTTGCGCTGGTGCACACCAACTAGACGGGATTGTTGTGCGCCAGAAATAGCATAATCGGCGTCGGTCATTCCCAGCGGAGCGAAGATCTTGTCGCGGAAATAGACTTCGAGAGGTTGTCCGCTGACAGCTTCGACCGCGCGTCCAACCCAA
>JBJMQW010000354.1:0-8795 GCA_045802495.1 Allostellaceae bacterium
AAGTGGTTGTTCCGGCGGGCCGGCACTACCGGTGCAAAAATCTGGTTCGTGAATTTTTTTCGCTGAGTGTGAACTACTTCACACATCCGACCGTCAACGGCTGTTCGGATATGGCCGGGTTCGACCGAAAGGGGGGCTAATGCGAATTGTTCAGATTTCCGACACGCATCTGAGCCGGGACAAGCCACATTTCGTTGCCAATTGGGCGCCGCTCGCGGCATGGATCGGCAACCAGCTTCCCGATCTCGTGATCCATACCGGTGATGTGACTGCCGATGGCGCCGGAGCCGAAGCTGACCTCAGCTTCTCCGCCCACCTGATGGACGAACTCGGAATCCGCTGGCGGGCGGTCCCCGGCAACCATGATGTCGACGACGCTCGGCATGCCCACCAACCAGTCAATGCCGAGCGGCTTAGCGCGTGGCAGCGTCATTTCAGCCCAGATCGCTGGGTCGAAGGATCCGGGCGAAGGCGACACCGGTTATTGGTCGATGAGATGTCGCAGAAGGTGCGCAGCGCTGGCGTCTTGTCGGACTCGACGTGATGCTGACGGGCAGCGGCGAGCCGGAGGAGGACGAGCAGGCGTTGTGGCTCGAACAGGTGATGGCCGAAGCAGGAGAGCGGCGGATTGCCTGGTTCTTGCACCGGCCGCTATTTCTTGAGGATCCGGGCGAAGGCGATACCGGTTATTGGTCGGTCAAACCGCATCCGCGCGGGCCGCTTCTGGCGCTGGTACGGCGGCACCGGGTTGCCCTCGTCGCCAGCGGACATCTGCACAAAGCGCGAGATTTCGCCTTTGAGGGCACGCGCTATATCTGGTCGCCGGCTTCGAGTTTTCTGGTCGGCGCGCCGCAACCGGAGATGCCCGGTGAGAAGCGGCTCGGCGCTGTAGTTTATGAGCTCGATAACGCAACATTGACGGCTCGGATCGTTGAAGTGCCGGGTCTGACGCAACATTGGTGGCCTCCCCTCGAAGTGATGGACCCCGCACTTAGGCAATGAGCGCGGGGAGGACCGTGAAATTGCACAGCAGAGTTTCTGGTCGGTGTGCGCCGGCCGACGTCGAGGCTGTGGTCTTGGTAGGTCCGCTATACCTCGATCGCACCGGTTCCCTACCGCGTTCGCAGATGGCCGCTGACGGCGCTAAGGCGAAGCGCTGGGCTCGACGCGCCCCTGGCGGAGAGGCCGCGGGGTTGGCACAGATCGAGCGCCGGTTCAAAGGACAGGGGGCTGGCCGCTGTTCCTAGTGTAGCGTCTCTGAAATTATTTTACACAACCTAGACAGGAAGTCCTGATTTCAGTTGTCTTCCCGGCGAAGGCCGGGACCCAGACTTCCGATGGGCACCGGCCTTTGCCGGTGTGACGAGAAAACTGGGCCACTCGCTGCCCAGCGCGATTCCGTCTACCCGATGATCTACGCAAGTAAAGCCATTTGAAGGACACTGCACTGTGGCGGAGACACGGCGTCTACGCGTGGAGTGGCAATCATCGGCGGCAAAGCTGCGCCGTCTTTCTCGCAACTGACGGAAGTACGGTCACGCCCCTGCGGCGGTGCCCCGCTGCCCGTCCAAGCCAAGCGTTGCGTCCCAGGCCCGCTGGTCGCGATCTCCTGGGTCCACGGGCGCATCAGTGCCGCGGCCCCGCGCGTCGCGTGCGTAGCGCTCGAGCGGATAGCGCCTGAGAGGGGCCCGTCCGCCACAGATGCGGATCGGCTCCTGGGTGACCGTGACGACCGCGCGTTGCACGCTGACCCGTTGTCCAAATCGGCTGCATTGATTAATATGATTTCGATGATTTCAGAATGAGGCGCCTCGTGGCCAGCATCACGATCCGCAACCTGGACGAGAGCGTAAAGCGCAAGCTGCGGCTACGCGCGGCTCAGCGGAATCGGTCAATGGAGGACGAGGCGAGGGACATCTTGCGAACGGCTTTGGCGCAGGAGCCGACGCAGCATGGAAATCTCGCTGACGCGATCCGAAGGAGAATCGAACCACTTGGGGGTGTCGATCTCCCGCTTCCGGCTCGCGGCCCGATGCGCGACCCGCCCGACTTCGGATGATCATTCTGGATACAAACGTCCTCTCCGAGACGTTGCGACCAACGCCGTCCGCCGCAGTGCTCGAATGGATGCGTTCCGAGCCGGCCTCGGCGCTGTTCACTACGGCAATCACCGAGGCGGAGTTGCTCTATGGCATCGCGCTGCTGCCCGATGGCCGGCGCCGGAAATCGCTGGAGGAAGTCGTAGACCGCATCTTCGCGGAGGATCTGGCGGATCGCGTGTTGCCTTTCGACAGCGCCGCAGCACACGAGTTCGCCGACCTTGCCGCGAGCCGGCGTCGCGCTGGGCGGCCGATTGCCGAAGCAGACGCCCGCATCGCCGCCATCGCTCGGTCGCGTGGCGCCGCTCTGGCCACCCGAAATACCGGAGATTTTGTGGGTTGCGGGTTGGAGTTGATCGCTCCCTGGGGTTGAGCCCGCATCGCCCGCCCTTCTGCGCATATGCCGGAACGTAGGCCGGCTGCAAAAGTGCGCAAGCAGCCCCGCGGCCGCCCGAGGGTTGCCGGGAGAGCGGGGGCAGGGGCTGGGAGGGTTCGATGGCGGCAGAAGTACGGTCACGGTCCCGCGGGAGCGCCGCGCTGCGCGTCCAAGCCGAGTGCTGCCTCCCAGGTCTGCTGCGTTGCGAGCTCCTCAGTCCACGGGCGCATGAGGGCTGCGGCCCGCGCGTCGCGGGCGTAGCGCTCGAGCGGATAGCGCCTGAGGAAGGCCCGTCCGCCACAGACACGGATCGCCTCCTGGGTGACCGTGACGACCGCGCGTTGCACGGTGACGTGCGCCGCCCGGGCGCGCTGGACCGCCTCCGGTGGAGCATTGACCTCGGCCTCCGAGATTGCTCGGTAGTAGAGCGCGCGGGCGGCCTCGATCGCAAAGAGCATCTCGGCTATCGCATGACCCTTTGCCGCGATCTCGGTGTGCGGGATGGGTGCCCCCGGCATCCGGCCGGTCAGGTAGGCGAGGGCACCATCGTAAGCAGCTTGCATGAGCCCGAGGAACGTCGCGGAGAAGCTCAGGAAGAGATGGGGGAAGGCGTTGTACATCGCCCCGAACAGGCCAGGCGGCAACACCTCCGCGCCGTCGGGGACAAACACGTCCTGGAGCAACATGTCGCAACTGACCGTGGCGCGCATCCCCATCGGATCCCACTCGCCGGGGAAGGACACGCCCGGTGCGTCCTTGGGAACCTGGAGATAGAGGGTGCGCTCGATCCAGGGCTCGGGCCCAAGCCGGATGGCAGGGGTGGCGTAATACGGGGCGCAGCCCGCCAGAGAGACGAAGAACTTCCGCCCGTTCACCACATAGCCGCCATCCACCTTCCGCGCGGTGGTGCCAAAGCGCCGGCCGCCGACACCGAGCCTGGTATCGGTCTCACCCTGCTCCACCGGCTCGCTATGCGGCTGTCCATAAAAGGCGCCGTCCTCTGCGACCTCGCGGAACTTGGCGGCACGGAGCTTCTCGTGGCGTTCGCGCGCCGCCGGGGACATCGGCATGTTATCGGCGATCGGGCCCATCATCAGCATCGTGAGGCAGTGCATGTTGAAGGTGAGCGCCGTGGAGGCATTGCCCTGCGCCAGCTGCTCCGCCACGAGGCAGTAGGTTTCGTAGTCGGCACCGAGCCCGCCGTAGCGTTCGGGCACGCACAGGCCGAGGAGTCCCTCGGCGCGGAGATCGGCATAGTCGTCGAAGGGAAAGGATGCGGCGCGGTCGTGGCGGTCGGCGCGCGGGGCGAAGCGCTCGCAGGCCAGACGGCGGGCAAGGGCGATCAACTCGCGCTGCCGGGAGGAAGGCTGAACATACATCAGAGACTCACCGCGCTGGCCATATTCGCGCCAATAAGCCACCTCCCGGAACCCGACTTCAAGCCCGGCGGGCTCCACCTGCCGTGGACGGCAACTGGAGAATCGCCATAATCCAATTGTAGAAGCGCTCGACGAGGCAGCGGGGTGCGAACGGGCACGACTGGGGAAGCGCGATCGGCTTCCTCACAAAAGGGGGCTGCGTTGTCGAACCGCCTCTACAACTATTCGGGGAGATTTTGCTGCTGATTTGCTGCAGATGCAGCAAAGCGAAATCTTTAGCTCAAGTTTTGATTGTAGCACCTGACGTGGCGGTCGAGGACCTCTCCGGCACCACCAACGAGATGCTAATCTATGACCTCAACCCCGCGGAATCGCGCGAGCGCACCGACGAGGGCACGGAGAGGACATACGATGAAGCAATCCAACCGAGTCAAAGCCGCCATCCGCGCCGGAGGCAGGGCGTATGGCTACAACCTTTCTTTCCCATCCCCGTGGGTCATCGACATTCTGGGGAAGCTCGACTTCGATTTCGTCTTTATCGACGGCGAGCATGGGCCGTTTGGCCTGGACCAGCTCGAGGATCTCTGCCGAACCGCCGAGCGCCATAATTTGACGACGATCGCCCGGGTGCCGGACATCGGCTCGTCAACCATCCTGCGCTATCTCGATCGTGGCATCATGGGCATATTGGGCCCGCACATCGCGACAGAGGCGGACGCCCGCCAGCTCGTGCGGGCGTGCTATTTCGGTCCGCTCGGCGAGCGGTCATTCGGGGCCAACCGGGGCACCGACTACAATGCCGGGATTCCAGACAAGGCGGCGTACTACCGTGAGGCAAACGAACAGATGCTGGTGTGCGCTCTGCTGGAAGATGTCGCCGTGCTGGACAACCTCGACACAATTCTCTCGGTGCCGGGCATCGACCTCTACAGCATCGGCCCAAACGATTTTTCCCAAAGTCTCGGCTATCCCGGCCAACCCGACCATCCGGAAGTCGTCAAGACAATGCAGGAAATCACAAATCGCATCCGGCAGGCCGGGCGCCGGATGCAAGCCGACGTGATGCAAGCGGCGTGGGTCAGCGATATGCTGCTCGAGGCGGGCCGTCGTATTCTCTCATCGAAGACCGGGTGAGCGCTGCAGCTCGATCGGATATCGTTTACAAATGCGACGACAACCACCTTCGAAAGTAAGCCCGTCCAATGGAGCCTTACGCTCCAGCCGGCTCCACCGGAATTAGAAGGCAATATTCGGATAGAGGGGGCCGGGTACGAGGCATCTAATTCATCCTCGATCCACGGGGGATGAAGCGATGCCGGGCCGTAGCGACAGCAGGACATACGGGACCGTCAGCGCCGAAAAGCAGAAGGAGATGACGGGCCTGGAATTTGTCCAAGGTTTGGCGGACGGAACGCTGCCTCTCAATACAATAGCCAAGACCTTGGGTTACGATATCACCGACGCGGAGAGGGGGCGCGTTGTCATTACGGCGGAGCCGAAGGACATCCACCTAAATCCAGCTGGCACCGTGCATGGCGGTCTCGCAGCGACAATGCTCGACAGTTGCATGGGGCTCGCGATCCAATCGACCCTGCAAAAGGGCGTCGGTTCCACGACCCTTGAGTTCAAGATTTCATTCGTCCGGCCGATCACGCCGGAGACGGGCCCCATTAAGGCCGAGGGCACGGTGATCAGCCGGGGCCGCCGCGTCGGCACTGCAGAAGGTCGCGTTACGGACGGCAAAGGGCGCTTGCTCGTCCATGGCACCACCACCTGCTTGATTTTCGAAAACTGATCACGGCCCAAAGCGCGACGACTTCCGAATACGAGTTGGCTCTCTACACCGTCGCGAGCTGCTGCTCACGGCACGCAGGCTCGGCCCTCTGGACACGAACCTGCCGGGATGGCCAAACTCCCCCGGCACAAGAGGAGAGGCCCCCGATGAAGATCATCGATTCCCAGGTCCACGTGTATGAGGCGAACACGCCAAAGCGACCCTGGCACAGTGTGCCGAACTGGCCCGATCACGTCACCGGCGACGAGATGGTGGCGGCGATGGACAAGGTCGGGGTCGACGGCGCGATCTTCATCTCCGCCTTCTCTATGTACCAGTACGACGCCAGCTACGCGGTGGAAGTGCAACAGGCCCATCCCGGTCGGTTCGCCATAGTCAAGCCGGTCAACCCGGACGATCCGGCGGTGGCCGATGTCATTGCGGACTGGAAGAAGACGCCGGGGACCGTCGGCATCCGCATCATGCTGACGCAAGAAGCAAAGCGCGCGCCCGACGACCCGGGCCTCGACCGGATCGCGCGTGCGGCCGTGCAGCACGATTTTCCGGTCAATGTCCTGTTCTGGGGCAACCTGGAGGCAGGCACGGCGCTCATCGACCGCCACCCGAACACGCGGTTCATCATCGACCACCTGGCCATCCTGCAGCCGCGCGTGCCGCCTGCGCCGCCGCAGCCCTGGGCCGACCTGCCGAAGGTGCTGGAACTCGCAAAGCGCCCGAATGCGGTGATCAAGGTCAGCGGCGCCTGCACGCTGTCGCGGGAGCCGTATCCGTTCCCGGACATTTGGGACCCGCTGGCCCGCGTGTTCGACGCCTGGGGTTTCGAGCGCTGCCTGTGGGGCACGGACTGGACACGCGCCTTCGCGGTCGTCAACTACGAGCACGCCGTCGAGCCCTTCCTCGAGACCGACCGGCTGAGCGAGACCGAGCGGGCGATGTTGATGGGCGGCGCCTGCGCCAAGGCTTATGGCTGGTCGCCAAAAGAGGGTTAGCACTCCGTAGGGCGGATCAGCGCAGCGTGATCCGTCACCCGCCGCATTGGCGCTCGTTTCGGCGGGTTACGCTTCGCTAGCCCGCCCTACCTTTGCTTAGCCGAGGTCGAGCGCCTTCAAAGCTCTGCCCAACGTGTCGACGATGCGGTCGCACTCCGCGCGGGTGATCACCAAAGGCGGGCAGAGCGTGATCGTGGTGCCAAAGCGCCGGCCGCCGCCGGCGCGGCCAACGATCAGCCGATGATCGCGGCAGAAATCGACCACCCGGGTGAGCTGCTCGGGGTCCAGCTGCTCTTCCGTAATTCGGTCCTTCACCAGCTCCACGCCGATCAGCAGCCCCTTGCCTCGGACGTCGCCAACGACGTTGAGGTCCATCAATCCGCGCAAACCGTCAAGCAGATAGGCCCCGGTCTCGGTTGCACGGTCGGCAAGCCGCTCGGCCTCCATGATCTCGATGTTTCGCAGCGCAACCGCGGCCGCGACCGGATGCCCGCCATAGGTGTTCACCTGGGCGACCTGCCGGTTCTCCGCCGGCTCGCCATAGAAGCTGCCGAACACGTTGTTCTTCACGACCGTCGCGGCAATCGGCAGATACGCGCTCGAGATGCCCTTCGCGACCGCGACGATGTCCGGCGACACCCCGTAATGTTGATGTGCGAACATCTTGCCGGTCCGGCCGAAGCCGTTGATGACCTCGTCCACATGCAACAGGATGCCGTATTTGCGGCACAGGTTTTCTACCTCCGGCAGATACTCCTCGGGCGGCACGGCGACGCCGACGCCGCTCATGATCGGTTCGACGATCACTTCCGCCACCGTCTCCGGCCCCTCGCCGAGGATCGCCGCTTCCATGTTCTTGACGCAGGCCAGTCCACAGCTCGGATAGCTCAGGCCGAAGGGGCAGCGGTAACAATACGGCGGCGCGACGTGCACGAAGTCGCCGGAAAACGGTTCGAACTTCGCCTTGCGCTCGCCCATGCCGCCGGCATCCAGGGTTGCGAGCGTGGTGCCGTGGTAGGCAAAATAGCGGCTGACCGTCTTGAAGCGGTATTCGCCGGGAAATTCGTGCTTCATGTACTGCCGGGCGATCTTGAAGCCGGCTTCGTTCGCCTCGGAACCCGAGTTCACGAAATAGGTGTGATAGCCCCCACCCATGAGCCCATTGATTTTTTCCGCCAGCGCCGCAGCCGGCGCGTTGATTGCCGTGTGCGGAAAATAGGACAGTTGCCGCATTTGTTCCGCGGCCACCTCGGCGAGCTCGGTGCGGCCGTAGCCGATATTGACGCACCATAGCCCGGCCATGCCGTCGAGATACTCCGTGCCGTCGGCGTCGACGACCGTCGAGCTCTCGCCGGTGGCGACGACCATTTGCTTGCTTTCCAGTACCTTGTGCTGGACGATCGGGTGCAGGACGCTGTCGAGATCCTGCCGCACGATGGATTCCCGAACCGCGGGATCGGGAGTGTTGCGGAGCGACATTGCGGGCCTCGCGAGTAAAAAGCTCAGTAGGGGCGGGACGCTGCGGCCAACCCTAAACCAAGATCCGCGATAGAGCACGCTCCGGAGCGCGACAGACCGGCGCGAAGGGGCCGCCTTCGCATCGAGTCGGAACCGGAAGCGCGCGGCCTCGGCGGGCAGCGCGGGCACGCCGGGGTTGTCGATCCCGCCGACGAGAGGTTGGCTCCTCAAGCAGCAATCCGTAGGGCGGATGAGCGCAGCGCAATCCGCCATCCGGCGGTGCGGAGCTCATTCCGGCGGGTTACGCTTCGCTAACCCGCCCTACGCTTGCTGAGTCTTGCCCTGGCGCAGCGTGGCCGTGTGCAGGCTCAGCGGCATGTCGAGTGCGGCGACGGCAGCCCGGAATGGATCGCATTCGGATTGGTCGATGACCCACCATTGCGAAATCATTATGACAGTCAGTTCGGCAACGGAATCGTTAGTTCCGTCTCGTTCGTGTCCACGACGAACACCGCGAGGAGCTTGGCCGGCTTCGTCTTGCTGGCATTGGCGCTGACAGCGTGGCGGTCGCCGGGCAGCTCGGAGAAGCTCTGTCCGGCCTTGTAGGTCGTCACCGGTGTCATTGACCTGACTGCGGATCGCCCCCTCGAGCACGGTCGCGTAGATGAAGGCGGATTTGGCATGCGTGTGGCCGGGCGA
>JBJMQW010000355.1:0-14388 GCA_045802495.1 Allostellaceae bacterium
CACACATAACCAACAACACAATCAACACAACTCACCAGGTATGGGCCGAGGTGCATGAGAAATAGGTCCGGCCGTAACCGCCGGTGGCGAGGATCACAAGGTGCGCGCGAAATCGATGCAGTGTCCCGTCCTCTAAGTTCCAGGCCATGACACCGCGGCAGGCGCCGTCGTCGTCAGTGATCAGATCGAGGGCAAAGTACTCGACAAAAAATTCCGCGTGATTGCGGACGCATTGCTGGTAGAGGGTGTGGATGATGGCATGCCCCGTCCGGTCGGCGGCGGCGCAGGCACGGCGCGCCGGGTCGCCTTCGCCGTATTCCATCATATGGCCGCCGAACGGCCGCTGGTAGATTGTGCCGGCTTCGGTGCGCGAGAACGGCACGCCGTAATGTTCGAGCTCGATGACCGCTGGGATCGCGTTACGGCACATGTATTCGATCGCGTCCTGGTCACCGAGCCAGTCGGAACCCTTGACCGTGTCGTACATGTGCCAGCGCCAATCGTCCGGCCCGACATTGCCGAGCGCGGCGCTGATGCCGCCCTGCGCCGCGACCGTGTGGCTGCGGGTCGGAAAGACCTTGCTGATGCACGCGGTCTTCAGCCCCTCGACCGTCGTTCCAAGGGTGGCGCGCAGACCGGCGCCGCCGGCGCCGACGACGACGACGTCATAAATATGGTCGGTGATCGGATAGGCCGGCATTGCTGGCTCCTATCAGCCGGACCCTGCTAGAGCCAGGCTGAGCACCGCAAAAATGCCGGCGACCGCAAAACCGAAGCCGAGCAGGCGGACGACAATGACGAGGCCGAGCTTTGCGAGATCTGCATGCACATAGTCTTCGATCACAACCTGCAGACCCAATACTGCGTGATAGAAGACCGCGATCACCACCAGCAGCAGCAGGATTGCCGGCAGCGGCCGACCCACCCAATTCTGAACGGTCTCGAGATCAGCGCCGACCAGGCCAAGGACCGCGGAGACGAACCACAGGCACAGGGGTATCAGCGCAATGGCCGAAATCCGCTGTGCCCACCAGTGCTCAACGCCCTCTTTTGCCGAACCGTGTCCGATCGCCCGCCCCAGCGGCGAGCGCATGCGCGACGCCATCATGTCAGGAGACCCAGCGCGAAATGCCGACGATCCAGGCGATCAAGGTCAGTATACCGGTCGCTCCTACGACCACCCAACCGCCGAGATAGGTCGATTCAAGGTCGAGGGCGTGGCCGGTATCCCACACGAGGTGCCGAATGCCGTTGCATAAATGGTAAAACAGCGAAACCGACCAGCCGAACAGCATCAGCAGCCCAATCCAAGTACCGAGGAAATCCTCGACTCCTTCATAAACCTCGGGACCCGAGGCGGCGGCGACGAGCCACCACACAAGCAAAATCGTGCCGGCGCTCAGCACTATTCCGGTAGCCCGGTGCAGGATCGATAGAACCGAAGTGAGTTGCCAGCGATAGATCTGAAGGTGCGGCGAAAGCGGCCGATCAGCGGATCTCATCTACAGCGGTTCCGGCATTGCTATCCCTGAGCGGTCGGCGAGTTTGAATTAGTCCGCATGCCGCGAAGTGTCAACGTAGGCGGACACCATCCAGCGCCGCTCTTCATGCCCCGGCCGAGCGCCGCTCGATTTCGGCCGCCAGCGCGAGCAGCCGGCGAGCATTCTCGACGTGCAGGTTCTCGATAAGTTTGTCGTCGACCAACACGACGCCATTGCCCGCGGCAGCCGCCCTGCTATGCGCGGCGATGATCCGTCGCGCCCATTCGATCTCCTCCGGGGCTGGCGCAAAGGCCGTATTGGCCGCGCCTATCTGTTTCGGGTGGATCAAGGTCTTGCCGTCGAAGCCAAGCTCGCGTGCTTGCCGGCAGGCGGCCGCAAAGCCGTCATCGTCCGCTAGGTCGAGGTGAACGCCGTCGAGGACAGCGAGCCCATGCGCGCGAGCCGCAAGGACTGTAATACCGAGCGAGGTGAGCAGCGGCAGGCGATCGCGGGTCGGGATCGCACGCAAATCCGCCGCCAGATCCGAGCTGCCAACCACGAGGGCGGCGAGCCGCGGGCTGGCGCCGGCGATTTCGCGAGCGTTGAGCACACCGAGCGGCGTTTCGAGCATGCACCATACGGCGAGGCGTTCAGGCGCGGCGAACAGATCGAGCAGCGACACGGTAAGGCTGACCCGGTCCGGAGTCTCGACCTTTGGCAGCAGCACTGCATCGAGCGGCATCGCCGCTGCGGCAGCAAGGTCGGCATGGCCCCAGGGCGTGTCGAGCGCATTGACCCTTAAAACCAGTTCGCGCCCGCCGTATCCGCCCGCGGCGAGGGCCGCCGAGACAGTTGCACGGGCCCTGTCCTTGGCCTCGGGGGCCACCGCGTCCTCGAGGTCGAAGATGAGCCCGTCGGCCGGCAGGGTGCGTGCTTTCTCCAACGCCCGCGGGTTCGAGGCGGGCATGAAGAGAAGACTGCGGCGGGGGCGCGGGTTCAACGCCGCGGCTCCATGAGCTCGCGGGCACAGGCGAGGTCGGCCGGCGTGTCGACCTGCACTCCGAGCCAGCCGGGATCGACGAGGCTGACCGAGATCCTCATTCCGGCCTCGAGCGCGCGAAGCTGCTCGAGCCGTTCTCGCTGTTCGAGCACGCCCCGCGGCAGCCCAACAAAGCGCTCGAGCGCCGCTCGGCGGTAGGCGTAGAGCCCGATGTGCTCGTAATGCGGGCCCGACCCCCACGGGATGACCGATTTGCTGAAATAAAGGGCGCGGGCCGGCCGCGTCGGATCGGCGAACCCCGCAGCCACCTTGTTGACGCTCGTATCTTCGAGAGCCGCGGAGTTTTCGATCACCGCCGCCAAGGTTGCTATGTCGGTTTCATGGTCACCGAGGCCGGCAGCCGCGATGCGGATCGCAGCCGGATTCAATAACGGCAGATCGCCCTGCACATTGATCACCGCATCGTGGTTTCCAGCGGGATCGATCCGCGCCATCGCTGCATGAATGCGGTCCGAGCCGGTGGCAAGTTGTGGATCGGTCATAACAGCCCGCCCGCCGGCTGTCTCCTCGGCATCGGCGATCGCGCGATCGCCGCAGGCCACCACCACCGGTCCGATCTCGGCCGCGACTGCACGGCGCCAGACATGGACGATCATCGGCGCTCCGCCAATCTCGGCAAGCGGCTTGCCGGGCAGTCGGGTCGACGCCAGCCGCGCAGGGATGACGATGATCGGATTTTCAGGTTCAGCTCTCGTCACGTCGCCCTCCGCAGCAGGTGAGCAGCGACAAGATGCCCGGTTCGTCGGAGCGCCGAAAGCATGATATTTCGGGTTGAGCTGTCGGGGGAATTTCGATTGTCTGCCGACCCGACAGGGTCGGAGGGTCATCGATGTCGTCATTCGAGTGGAACAAGATCATTGCCTCGGTGCTGACGGCGATGATCGTGGCGATGGTCTCCGGCATCCTGGCCAATCAGCTCGTACGCCCGAAGGAACTCGCGCATCCGGTGTTTCTCCCGGCTGCTCCCGAAGCCACGGCGAGCGCGCCGGCCGGCCAGCCGGCAGCCGCCGGGCCAGAGCCGATCGGGCCGCTGCTCGCCAAGGCAGACCCCAAGAAGGGCGAGCAGATTGCCAAGGTGTGCGCCGCCTGCCATACCTTCAACAAGGGCGGACCAAACAAGATCGGGCCGAATTTGTGGGGCATTAGCGAGGAGGCGATGGCCGAGATTCCGGGCTATCAGTTCTCTGCCGCCATGCAAGCCCACAAGGGAGAAAAGTGGGACCCGGAAAAACTCAACCAGTGGCTGTGGAACCCGCAATCCTTTATCAAAGGCACCAAGATGACTTTCGCCGGGCTTCCCGACGCGCAGAAACGCGCCGACGTCATCGCGTATCTCGAATCGCTGAAATAGGTAAGAAGCGTCGCGGGTCACACCGTGCCTGCGAACGGGATCGACGCTTTCCTCGCGCTGGCGCTGAGGCTCGCCGATGCAGCGGGAGCGGCGATCCGCCCTTACTTTCGTCAACCTCTCGCCGTCGACGACAAGCCGGATCTGACCCCCGTAACCGTTGCTGATCGGGCGGCAGAAGAGGCGATGCGCTCGCTAATCGAGCGCCACTTCCCGACTCATGGCATCATCGGCGAAGAGTTCGGGCGGCTGCGCGAAGACGCCGAGTTCGTCTGGACGCTCGACCCGATCGACGGAACGAAATCCTTCATCAGCGGCGTACCGCTGTTCGGCACTTTGATCGCGCTGACCCGCGGCAAGCGGCCGATCCTCGGCATCATCGACCAGCCGATTTCGCGCGAACGATGGGTCGGCGTTTCAGGTGGCCCGACGACCCTCAGCGGGGCGCCGGTTCGGTGCCGCAACTGTTCCGCTCTCGCCGCCGCCACCCTGTTCGCGACGACCCCCGACATGTTTAAAGAAGGCGACGCGGCCGCGTTCGCCCGGGTCTCAAATGCCGTCAAGCTGACCCGTTTCGGTGCCGATTGCTACGCTTACGGCCTGCTCGCCGCCGGCTTTATCGACCTCGTCCTTGAAGCCAGCCTCAAGCCCTACGATTTCTGCGCGATGGTTCCGATCGTCGAAGGCGCAGGAGGCGTCGTCACCGATTGGCGAGGAGCGAAGCTCGACCTCGCCTCCGATGGCCGCGTTCTGGTGGCCGGTGATCGCCGCGCTCACCAGGCGGCGCTCACGCTCCTCGGCGAATGACGCTGTCTCCCGGGAGTGAAGTGATGCGCCGACTACCAGTGATCTGTCTTGTCCTGTCCTTGATGGTCGGGATAGCTGCGGCGGCCTGGGCTGCGGCGATGCCGGGAATGTCGCTGTTCGGCGATCTGAAATACGGCCCCGACTTCAAGAATTTCGATTACGCTAATCCGAACGCGCCAAAAGGCGGGACGATGCGCTTTTCGGCGATCGGCACCTTCGACACCCTCAACCCCTATGTCGTCAAAGGCGTGCCGGCTGCCGGGATCGGCAATATCTTCGACAGCTTGATGCGGCAATCTCAGGACGAACCGGGAAGTGAGTATGGACTCGTCGCCGAAAGCGCCGATCTCGCCCCCGACAGGCTGTCGGTTCTTTTCATATTGCGCAAGGAGGCGCGGTTCCACGACGGAACCCCGATGACACCCGACGATGTCGTGTGGACCTTTGAGACGCTGCGCGCCAAGGGTCTGCCGATGTACCGCTCCTATTACGGCGACGTGACCCAAGTGGTGAAGGAAGGCGAGCGCGGCGTTCGTTTTCTCTTCAAATCCGCGAATAATCGCGAGCTGCCGGTGATCCTCGGCGAGATGCCCGTGCTGTCAAAGGCGTATTGGTCCGGCCGCGATTTCGAAAAGACGACGCTCGATGCGCCGCTCGGCAGCGGCCCCTACAAGATCGAGGCGGTCGATCCCGGCCGCTCGATCACCTATCGCCGCGTTGCCGATTATTGGGCGGCCGATCTGCCGGTGAACAAAGGCCGCTTCAATGTCGATGAGATCCGCTACGACTATTATCGCGACCGCACGATCGCACTGGAGGCGTTCAAGGCCGGCCAATACGACTTTCGCCAGGAAAGCTCATCGAAAGCATGGGCCACCGGATATGACAGCCCGGCATTGCGCAGTGGGTTAATCAAAAAAGAGCAGATCGCAAACGAGCTGCCGAGCGGTATGCAGGGCCTCGCCTACAATTTGCGCCGCCCGCTGTTCCAGGATCCGCGGGTGCGCCAGGCGCTGGCTTATGCCTTCGATTTCGAATGGTCGAACAAGAATTTGTTCTACGGCCTTTACACCAGGACCCGCAGCTATTTCGATAATTCCGAGCTGGCCGCGACGGGCGTTCCACAGGGCGAAGAGTTCAAAATCCTCGACAAGTATCGCGGCAAGATCCCGGATGAATTGTTTACCAAGGAATACGACCCGCCGAAATACGACGGCTCGGGCAATATCCGCGACGGGCTGCGGGCGGCGCTGAAATTGCTAAAGGAGGCGGGCTGGACCTTCAAAGGCGAGAAGCTGGTCAATGACGAAACCGGCCAGCCCTTTGAATTCGAGATCCTGCTCGACGACCCGGCATACGAGCGCATCGCATTGCCATTTTCCAAGAACCTCGAACGTATGGGGATCACCGCCCGAGTGCGCACGGTCGACGTTCCGCAATACGAAAAACGGATGGAAACCTACGATTTCGATATGGCGGTGGTGGTGTTCGGGCAGTCGCTTTCTCCCGGCAACGAGCAGCGCGAGTTTTTCGGCTCGCAAGTCGCAGACGAACCGGGGAGTCGCAATCTCATCGGCATCAAGAGCCCGGTTATCGACGAGCTGATCGAGGGGTTGATCACAGCACCGGACCGGGCGAGCCTTATCGCCCATACGCGCGCGCTCGACCGGGTGCTGCAGTACGGCTACTATGTTGTTCCGCAATTTCATCTCGGAGCGTTCTGGGTAGCTTATTGGGACAAGTTCCGCCGTCCGGAAACTGCACCGAAATACGGTTTGGGCGTCGACACTTGGTGGGTGGACCCCAATGCCGAGCGGTCGGTCGAAGCAAAGAAGGGCGACGTCGTGAAGCAGTGATGGCCGACGCTGAGCCGGTATCATCCTGCCGGGACAATCGGAGCAGCCAGCGATGATCGCTTACGCGATCCGCCGCGTCCTTTTGATCATCCCGACCTTGTTCGCGATCATGGTGGTCAATTTTTTCATTGTGCAGGCGGCGCCCGGCGGGCCGATCCAGCAGATGATCTCGAAGCTCAAGGGTAATGAAATCTCCGCGACCGAGCGGGTTAGCGGCGCCGGCGGCGAGGTGAAGTCCGCCGGCGGCGAAGCGAGCCGATATCGCGGCGCGCGCGGCCTCGATCCCGCCTTCATCAGGGAGCTCGAAAAGCAGTACGGCTTCGACAAGCCGCCGATCGAGCGCTTTTTTCTGATGATGCACAGCTACATCACCTTTGATTTCGGCAACAGCTTTTTCCGGGACCGCCGCGTCGTCGACCTGATCAAGGACAAGTTGCCGGTGTCGATTTCGATTGGGTTGTGGACGACGCTCGTCACCTACCTCGTCTCGATCCCGCTCGGCATCAAGAAAGCGGTCCGCGACGGCAGCCGGTTCGATGTGTGGAGCAGTGCCGTCATCATCGTCGGCTATGCCGTGCCGAGCTTTCTGTTCGCCGTGCTGCTGATCGTACTGTTCGCGGGCGGCAGCTATTTTTCGATTTTCCCATTGCGCGGCCTCGTCAGCGACGACTGGGCCTCACTGTCCTGGCCGATGCGCATCGCCGATTATTTCTGGCACATCGCTCTGCCGATCACCGCCCTGGTGATTTCGGGGTTCGCCACTTTGGCGATGTTGACCAAGAACTGCTTTCTGGAGGAGATCAACAAGCAATACGTGCTGACCGCCCGCTCGAAGGGCTTGACTGAGCATCGCGTGCTTTACGGCCATGTGTTTCGCAATGCGATGCTGCTGGTCGTCGCTGGGTTCCCGGCGGCACTGATCGGGATATTGTTCACCGGGTCTTTGCTGATCGAGGTGATCTTCTCGCTCGACGGCCTCGGCCTCTTGGGCTTCGAAGCGGCGATCAACCGCGACTATCCGATCATGTTTGCCACACTCTACGTCTTCACCTTGATCGGGCTCCTGCTGAAGCTGGTCAGCGACCTGACCTACATGCTGATCGACCCCCGCATCGATTTCGCCACGCGCCGGGTCTGACCAAATCCCGACCGATTTCGCACAGCCGGCAAGCGGACACTTCCGGGGTTTGCCGTGAAACAGCCAGCCTCTTCGTCCAGCTCGACAGTCGCTACATAGCCGTTATGGGTCATCGTGGTCATGGCCATGTCAGGGTTAGCCGCGAATTCAGGCGGCGACGACAATGGCGCGGGGCGGTTCTTGCCAGGGGCACTCGACGCGAGCGAAGCCAGCCTCTCGGAGCGCGGCCAGATGTGCCTCCACGCCGTCGACAAAGCGGTCGCAGTTCAAAAAACAGCCGCCGGGTTTGAGGAGACCGCGGATCGCCCGGTAGCAGGCGAAGATCTTTTCGCGGTCCGCGAGATTGTGAAGGGCGATGGCGGAGACCACGAGATCGAAAGGTCCGCCAGCCTGCTGTGGCCATGTCGGATCGGTCAGGTCGCAGAGGATAAAGGATAGCTGTTCGAGACGAGTAGCGAGACGCCGTCGGGCCTGGCCGAGCATCGGCTCCGAGTAGTCTTGCAGAGTGACATGCGCTGCAGGGAAGGCTTGCAACACCTCTTCCGTAACGACACCGTAGCCCCCTCCGACGTCCAACACATCCAGCTTTGAATTGCGCGGAGACGGCGCAAACGACAGCATCTGCCGCAGAAGCGAGCGTCGGTCCACATCGCGCGCGACGTCGTGCGCGATCCATCCATTAACGTAATCCGACGAGTGCCAGTCGTGCGGAAACGGGTTGAAGGGCTTTGGCGAGGAAGGCATCCGATACCTCGTTGCGCCGGTTTCTCGACCAGACATGATATCAGCAGAACGGGTGGAGCGAGCGACCCGCGAAGCGGGAGGGCATAGGGAATGATGGCCGGAGCAGTCATAGTCCTTCGGTCAAGATGGCGAGAAAAGTCATAGGCGGTGCAAAATGGATCTTTTCGGGGATCCGGTTGTGGCTCATCACGGCGATCAGCGTCGCGCAGAAACGTCCATCCGGAGGGGGCGCTATCCCGGCGCTCCGGCGGGGTGCTGGCGGAGAGAATGTAGTGCGTAATCTCCGCACTCCTTGCGGTGATTGTGTCGCCTAACCTCCGCACGGGGTCAAGATTAATCCCCGCATGTCATGCGGTGATTGAGCCCCACAATCTCCACAGGGCCGCACAGCTAAGAACGACTTAGTCCCCAAGCTTCTCCGGCTCCTCGGCGTCCGCTTGGGCTCAGCTGCGCCACTCCAGCGTGCGCGGCTCGACCGGGTTCCGGAACGCTCTGCCCTCGGCTCGGGCGCGGCGATATTCGCGCTTCAATCGGTAATACCACTTCGCCTGGGTGTCGGCGTCGTCGATCAGGGTCAGCGGCGGATTGTGGCGCAGGCCTTGCTGCTGGCGCTCCATGATGTCGCGGTCCTGGTGCAGGAAGGCGCGCACGTAATGACGCAGAAAAGGCTTGAGCACCCCGAGCCAGGGTGAGGTCCAATAGATGCAATGATTGATTTCTGTCACGTGGTCGTCGACCGGGGTGATCGCGGTCAGATTGCCCACACTGTGCCGACCAACACAAATCTGCTCCATGCGCACGCTCGGCAGCCGGAAGGCAATTTCGGTTTCCGGTACGCCGCCCAGTAGCCAATAGGCACGGGAATTCTGCGACGGTCTATGGCGAGTCATCGTAAAGCCGAACGGGGAAGGGATGAACGCCTTGGCCTTTTGCTGGATGGAGCGGCGCGAACGCCACCACCAGGCGCGATGGACGAACGGGCCGTGCGCCGGGTCCATGAGTCCGACGACTGCGTGGTCTATCGGGGCTGCGAAAGCCACGCTTTGGACCAGATCGGGCGGGCGCGCGGCGTCAAAAGCTTCGAGCAACGGTATCTCCGGAGCAGCCGCCGGCTCGTCGCCAAAGAATACCCAGATGTTGCCCTGTATCTCGCGCGCTTCGTAGCGGCGGGTCCGGATCCGGTCGGGCGAGAAGGCCTGGCCGGGCACGAGCGCGGGGATCACGGTGCAACGGCCGCCCGTATCGAACCGCCAGCCGTGATAGCAGCACTCGACCTCTTGCCCGTCGAAATAGCCGGCGCTTAAAGGCATTCCGCGATGCGGACAGAGGTCGCGAAGGGCAAAAACCGCGCCACCCGCGTCGCGGCCGATCAGAAGCGGCTCCCCCAACATCACCCTCGCCGCGATCTTGCCGCGTCGCAGCCTGCTGCTCGGCAATGCGTAGTACCAAGCGTCTCGCAGCGGCGCGGCGGGATTCTCGATTATATCCTCTCCAGGAGGACGATCGCTAATCGCGCGCACCCCCTTGCCCGTGGGCGGCAAGCTCATTTACTGCCCCGTAAGATGGATCATCGTAACTTCGGCCAGGATGGAGACGGGCGGACGGGGAGCCCTGTACACGAGTTGCGGGATTGCCGCCGCGATCACGCGCATGCTCGACCTCGTGAGGCAGTGATGATACTCGTTCCGGCCGCATTCCTCACCCCATCCGTGTTGCCGCTATGCTCCGGCCGCCTGCTCGGGCTATTTTCCGCGGCAACTCTTTGATGACGACCTCTGCGGCGCCCAGCTCCCGTGATCCGAGTCATACGACACCCAGGCCCTCGATCAAACCACCCGCGTGGCGCCGTCCTCGCGATCGGCAATTTCGACGGCCTCCACCGCGGGCATGCCGTGCTGCTCGGCCGGACGCGCGAGCTCGCGCAGGCGGAACAGCGACCAACCGGCGTACTGACGTTCGAGCCGCATCCGCGTAAGGTGTTCTTCCCGAGGACAGAGGCGTTCCGGCTGACGCCACTGCGGGTCAAAGAGCGCGAGCTCGCTCGCCTCGGCATCGACCTCTTGTTCGTCCAGCACTTCGACCTCGCCTTCGCCGCAAAGAGCGCCGAGGACTTCATTGCGGACATCATCGTTGAAGCAATCGGCGCCTCGCATGTTGTCGTCGGCTGGGATTGTACCTTTGGGAACGCCCGCCGCGGAACGCCCGACATGTTGCGCGCCGCCGGACGGCAGCACGGCTTTGGCGTCACTGTGCTCGAGCCGGTGCGCGGCGAAGGAGAGATGGTTTACTCCTCAACGCACATACGGGAGCTTTTGAAAGCCGGCAAGCCTCAGGAGGCGGCCGCGCTCCTCGGGCGGTTCTGGGAAATCGACGGCCGCGTTGCGACCGGAGACAGGCGCGGCCGCACAATCGGCTTTCCCACCGCAAACCTCAGCCTCGACGACTACTTGCATCCGGCTTTCGGCGTCTACGCCGTGCGGGTTTCAGGGGATGGCCTAGATGACCCGCTCTCGGGCCGCACCGTCGACGGCGTCGCCAATATCGGCTTGCGCCCGACGGTGGGCACTCTTGCACCGCGGCTGGAGGCGCACCTGTTCGACACTGATGTGGACCTCTACGGGCGACACCTGCGCGTCGCGCTCGTTGATTTCATCCGGCCAGAGCAGAAGTTCGCGAGCCTCGACGCTCTCAAAGCCCAGATCGCCGAGGATGCCTCGCGGGCGCGCGCCATTCTCGCCGCTGGTCCTTTCGTTGACGGGCTTTGAACCCGTCCCTATCTTCCCGGTCCATCCCGAAAAAAGTATCGCGCCCATGCCGACGGATTATCGTCCGACCGTTTTTTTGCCCAGAACCGATTTCCCGATGCGGGGCGATCTGCCGAAGCGCGAGCCTGCCATTCTCGCGCGCTGGGAGGAAATGGATCTTTATCGCCGGTTGCGCGAAACATCGCGCGGACGCGCAAAATTTGTCCTGCACGACGGGCCGCCCTATGCCAACGGCGATATTCATCTCGGCACGGCCCTGAACAAAATACTCAAGGACGTCGTCAACCGGGCGCATCAGATGCTCGGCAAAGACGCACCCTATGTTCCTGGCTGGGACTGCCACGGGCTGCCGATCGAATGGATCGTCGAAGAGAAGTACCGCGCTAAAGGCCAATCAAAGGACGATGTGCCGATCGACCAGTTTCGCCGAGAATGTCGGGACTTTGCGGCGCATTGGATCGAGGTGCAAAAAAGCGACTTCAAGCGGCTCGGCGTGGTCGGCGACTGGCGCAATCCCTATACGACCATGGCTTATTCGGCCGAGGCGCAGATCGTCCGCGAACTCGGCAAGTTCCTCGTCAATGGCGGGCTCTATAAGGGCTCAAAGCCGGTTTTGTGGTCGGTCGTCGAGCAGACGGCGCTCGCCGAGGCGGAAGTCGAATATCACGATCACCGATCCACGACCGTTTGGGTACGCTTCCCGATTCTGCATTCGGGCAGGCCGGCCCTCTCCGGGGCGGCTGCAATGATCTGGACGACGACGCCGTGGACGCTTCCCGGTAATCGCGCGATCGCGTTCAGCCCGAACCTCGAATATTTGGTGATCCGGGTTGACCAAGCGGGGCAAAGCAGCCGCGCCCTTCCGGGCGAGACATTGCTGGTCGCCCAACCGCTTGTTGAAGAGTTCGTGGCGCGCACCGGCATCGTGGAGCATTCGGTCATCGATCGCCTTCCCGGCGAGGCGCTAGTGGGCACCGTCGCGGCCCACCCGTTGCGCGGACAGGGTTATGAGTTCGACGTCCCGCTGTTGGCGGCCGGTTTCGTCGAGGCCGACCAAGGAACTGGCCTCGTTCACATCGCCCCGGGCCACGGCGCCGACGACTTCGAGCTCGGCCGAGCAAACGGGCTGCCGGTCCCGGACACGGTCTCCGCCGATGGGCGCTATCTTCCAAATGTAGCGCTTTTCGCAGGCCGCTCGATCTATCGGCCCGATGGAAAGCCGGGGGACGCGAACGAGGCGGTGAACTCGGCGATCGACGCTGCGGGAGGGCTGCTCGCGCGCGGCGCGTTGGTGCATTCCTATCCGCACTCCTGGCGATCTAAGGCGCCGCTGATTTTCCGCAACACGCCGCAGTGGTTTATCAGCTTCGAAAAGAATGGTTTGCGGGAGACGGCGCTATCGGCAATCGCGGAAACCCGATGGGTGCCGGCTCAGGGCAGAAACCGCATCGAGGCGATGGTCGAGAATCGTCCCGACTGGTGCGTGTCGCGCCAGCGTGCGTGGGGCGTGCCGATTGCGGTATTCATCCATCGCGAGACCGGCGAGCCGCTACGCGACCCGCTGGTCGTCGAGCGCATCGCCGCGGCGGTCGAAAGAGCGGGGGCGGATGTCTGGTTCAGCGCCGAATCATCCGAATTTCTTGGCAATGCCTACGACGCCGCCGAGTGGGAAAAGGTCACCGACATCGTCGAGGTGTGGTTCGATTCGGGTTCTACTCATGCGTTTGTGCTGGAGCAGCGGCCGGAACTCCGATGGCCCGCCGACCTTTACCTCGAAGGGTCGGATCAGCACCGCGGCTGGTTCCAATCCTCGCTGATCGAGGCCTGCGGAACCCGAGGGCGGGCGCCCTATGAGGCCGTGCTGACCCACGGTTTTGTGCTCGACGAAGACGGGCGCAAGATGTCGAAATCGCTCGGCAACGTCATCCCGCCGCAGCAGATCATGCAGCAGAGCGGCGCAGACATCCTGCGGCTCTGGGTGGTCGGATCGGATTATTCCGAAGATGTCCGCATCGGCCCCGAGATCCTGAAGCGCCACAGCGACGCCTATCGCCGCCTGCGCAACACCCTGCGCTATCTGCTTGGCGCGCTCGACGGCTATGCCGGGTCGGAGGCGGTCGGGACCGAGGCAATGCCGGAACTCGAACGCTGGGTCTTGCACCGCTTGGCGGAACTCGACGAACTGGTCCGGCGTTCGGTCGAGACGCTCGATTTCCACGGCATGTTCGCGGCGCTGCATAGTTTCTGCGCAACCGATCTCTCGGCCTTCTACTTCGACATCCGCAAAGACCGGCTCTATTGCGATGCGCCGGACGACTTCCGACGACGCGCCGTGCGGACCGTGCTCGACCGCTGTTTCGATTGCCTCGTACGTTGGCTCGCGCCGATCATCTGCTTCACCGCGGAAGAGGCTTGGCTTGTCCGGCACGGGGACGAGCCTGGACGCAGCGTCCATCTCGAGTTGTTCCCGGATGTTCCAGCCGACTGGCTAAACGAAGCGCTCGGCGAGCGCTGGGCAGAATTGCGCGATCTGCGCCGTGTCGTGACTGGCGCATTGGAGGTGGAACGAGGGGCAAAGCGGTTGGGATCGAGCTTGCAGTCCTCCGTTGAACTTTTTGTCCCTGCGGCAGTCGCTGCCCGCCTCGGCGACCTCGACCTCGCCGAACTCTGCATAACCTCGGCCGGAACGGTGCGGCCGGCGGCCGTCCCCGACGATGCGTTCACGCTTCCCGATGTGCCGGACGTCGGCGCCCGCGTGTCCGAGGCGCCGGGCGAGCGATGCGAGCGTTGCTGGCGAGTATTGCCCGAGGTCGGACGAGTTCCGGGCCATAGCGATCTCTGCCGGCGTTGCGCGGCGGTCGTCGATGCCGCCGGCTTCACGGTCGGGGCGAGCGCTAGCTGATGCTGGCGCGCGGGCTTGCCGTCGCGGCGGTCGTCGCGATACTCGATCAGCTCAGCAAGGCCGCAGTGCTCGCCCACTTCGCCGGGCGGCTGCCCGGCGACCGGGAAACAATCACGTCGTTCTTCAACATCGCTTTGACCTTCAATCGCGGGATCAGCTTTGGCCTGTTCAATGACGGCGCCGGGCTCAACGCGCTCGTCTTCTCGGTTGCCGCCGCCGCGATCGTAGCGCTCTTGATCTTCTGGTTGAGCCGGGCCAGCAGCCCCTTCCTCGCAGTCGCGATCGGA
>JBJMQW010000356.1:0-5325 GCA_045802495.1 Allostellaceae bacterium
CCGCGGCGGCCGGATGCGCTGCCGGGCGGCAATGGCCTCGTTTTCGACTGGAATCTTATCGCGGCCCGCTCGTGGCTTCGCCCATGGCTGTTGTCGGGGGGCCTGACTGCCGATCTGTTGCCTGAGGCTGTGCGGGTGTCCGGCGCCGCGGCGGTCGACGTCTCCTCCGGCGTCGAAAGCAGCGCCGGCCAAAAGGATCCCGCTAAGATCCGCGCGTTTCTCTCCGCCGCCCACGCTCTTTAACCGCCCAAAGACACAGACAAGACGAGGAGCGGGTTGCTTTGTCTGCGTCTCTGTGGTGGATCATGGCCGAGGAGAGGTGTCATTGATGCAAATCCCGAATACTTTCCGCGGCGGTCCGGACGAGCACGGGCATTTCGGCATTTATGGCGGACGCTTTGTCGCCGAGACCCTGATGCCGCTGGTTCTGGCGGTCGAGGCCGCCTATGGCGAGGCACGCAACGATCCGGGGTTTCAGGCCGAACTTGATTACTATCTCGAACACTATGTCGGGCGCCCGAGCCCGCTCTATTTCGCCGAGCGGCTGACCCGTCATTTCGGCGGGGCGAAGCTTTATCTGAAGCGCGATGAGCTCAACCACACCGGCGCGCACAAAATCAACAACGTGCTCGGCCAGGTCTTGCTGGCGCGCCGTATGGGCAAGCGGCGGATCATTGCCGAGACCGGCGCCGGGCAGCATGGCGTCGCGACCGCGACCGCCTGCGCACGCTTCGACATTCCCTGCGTCGTTTATATGGGGGCGACCGATATTGAGCGCCAAAAACCCAATGTCTTCCGCATGAAACTGCTCGGCGCCGAGGTGGTGCCGGTGCATTCGGGTACGGCGACCTTGAAGGACGCGATGAACGAAGCCTTGCGCGACTGGGTCGCCCATGTCGAGGACACGTTTTATGTGATCGGCACGGTGGCTGGGCCGCACCCTTATCCGGCGATGGTTCGCGACTTTCAGTCGGTGATTGGAAACGAGACACGGGTGCAGATCAAAAAGGCAGAAGGCCGGCTGCCTGATACCCTGATCGCGTGCATCGGCGGCGGGTCCAACGCGATGGGCCTGTTCCATCCGTTTCTCGACGAACCGGGTGTGGCGATGATCGGGGTCGAGGCCGGCGGGCACGGCATCGAGACCGGGTTGCACGCGGCCTCCCTGACAGGCGGCGAGCCGGGTGTATTGCACGGAAACCGCACCTATCTGCTGCAGGACGGGGACGGACAGATCCGCGACGCGCTTTCGATCTCCGCCGGCCTCGATTACCCCGGCATCGGTCCCGAGCATGCCTGGCTCCACGAGCTTGGCCGCGTGCAATACGTCTCGATAACCGACGAAGAGGCATTGGAGGCGTTCCAGCTGGCAAGCCGGCTCGAAGGCATCATCCCGGCGCTCGAGCCGGCGCATGCGCTTGCGCATGTCGCCAAGATCGCGCCGACCCTGCCGCGCGATCATCTCATCGTCATGAACATGTGCGGCCGCGGCGACAAGGACATCTTCGCCGTCGCCGACCATCTCGGTGTAGCCCTATGACCCGCAACGTTATCGTCATGACCGGGCTCGACCCGGTCATCCACGGGCAGTGCGCTAACGCTGAGGAAGATGGCCGGAACAAGTCCGGCCATGACGACTGGGGAGCGGGCAACCTTGTTCAGCTACCGCTAATTGTGGTGCGCTCGTGAGCCGCATCGCGCGCCGCTTTGCAGCGCTGCGAAAGGAAGGCAGGGCGGGGCTCGTCACCTATCTGACCGCCGGTGACCCCGACCCCGACACCTCCTCCCGCCTGTTTGCAGGCCTAGCTGCGGCCGGCGCGGACCTGATCGAGATCGGCATGCCATTCTCCGACCCGATGGCCGACGGCCCGGTGATCCAGGAAGCCGGCCAGCGCGCCCTGAAGCAGGGCATGACCCTGCAGCGCACTCTGGCGCTGGTGCGCGAGCTGCGCCGCGCCGACAATGCGACCCCGATCGTATTGATGGGGTATTACAACCCGATTTACCGCTACGGTGCCGAAGCTTTCGCGCGCAACGCCGTCGACGCCGGGGTGGACGGTGTCATCGTCGTCGATCTGCCGCCGGAAGAGGATGCGGAATTGACCGAACCGGCGCGCGCGGCCGGTCTCGATTTCGTGCGTCTCGCCACCCCGACGAGCGACGACCAGCGTCTGCCGCGCATCCTCGAGCACGCCGGTGGCTTCATCTATTATGTCGCGATTGCCGGCATCACCGGCACCCGCTCTGCAGATTCTGCGAGCGTCGCGGCGGCAGTCGCCCGGCTGCGCCGCTTCACGCGATTGCCGATTGCCGTAGGGTTCGGCATCCGCACCCCGGGCCAGGCCGCCGCTGTGGCGCGTGCCGCCGACGCCGCCGTCGTCGGCTCGTCCCTCGTCCAGCGTCTCGCCCTCAACCTCGACCCCGAGGGCAACGCCAAACCCGGCCTCGTCGACGCTGTCCTCACCGATGTCCGGGCATTGTCCGATGGCGTGCGGAGTGCCCGAAAGTAATTTCACGGATACTGGAAATATCGGGGAGGGAAAATGTTTCGCTGGAGTAGGTGGGGTAGATCGGATCACGCCGGCATCGCCGCGTTCGTGATTGTGACGCTATTGCCGTCCATCATGGCGTTAGCCGAGGCGCCGCCGGGGACGCCGGTCGCGATCGGCTTTAGCATGCCGCTAACGGGCGGGCTTGCGGTCAATGGCACCTCGGGGCTGCTGGCGATGCAGATCTGGGCCGAGGACACCAATAAAAAGGGCGGACTGCTCGGTCGCCCGGTCAAGCTCGTCTATTACGACGACCAGACGAACCCATCGCTGGTGCCCGGCATCTACACAAAGCTGCTCGATGTCGACAAGGTCGACCTCGTCGTCTCGGCCTATGGCACGAATGTCACCGCGCCGGCTTTGCCGGTCGTGATCCAGCACAATAAGACGTTCATGGGTCTGTTCGCGATGGACGTCAACGAAGAGTTTCGCTACCCGAAATACTTCTCAATGCTGCCGGTCGGACCCGATCCGCGAGCGGCGATCTCCGAAGGGTTCTTCGAGATCGTCAAAGCCAACAAAGAAAAACTCGGCCTGAAGACGATTGCGCTGGCAGTCGATGACGGCGAGGCGACCCGCAACACGGCCGACGGGGCTCGGGTCAATCTTAAAAAGACCGGATTGCAGGTCGTCTACGACAAGACTTACCCGCCGACGACAACCGACTTCACACCGATCATTCGCGCGATCCAGGCGACAAACCCCGACATCGTCTATATCGCGTCCTACCCGCCAGACAGCGTCGGCCTGATCCGCGCGATGCACGAATTGGGGCTCAATACGAAGGTGTGTTGCGGCACTATGACCGGCCCGCAGAGCACCTCGATCAAGACTTCCTTGGGTCCGATGTCAACGGCATCATCACCTTCGACTTTTGGCTGCCGGCTCCGAAACTGCGCTTCCCCGGAGTCATGGACTTTCTGCAGCGCTATCAGCAGCAGGCCGCAGGCAAGGGCGTCGACCCGCTCGGCTATTATCTCGCGCCTTGGGCCTATGCCGATCTCCAGGTCCTGGGGGAAGCCGTTGAGGGTACGAAGAGCCTCGATCAGGACAAAATCGCTGATTACATCCGCTCCCATACCTTCAAGACCGTCATCGGGGACGTCGAGTTCGGTGAAAAAGGCGAGTGGAAAAAGGCCCGGCTGATGACCGTGCAGTTCCAGAACATCGCCAGCACCAGCATCGACGATTTCCGCGATGGCAAGGGCGAAGTGGTGTTATGGCCTGACGAATACAAAGCCGGCGAGGCTATCCTGCCTTACTCATCCGTCAAACACTGACAGCGCCTCAATCGGGCGCGCCTTGAACGCGGAAGATTTCCTCGAGCTGCGGGCTCATCGGCAAATTGAGGGTCTCGCCGGTCGGCAGGCGCTGCTGAAACCATTTGTTGTAGAGCTGCACGAGCTCGCGGCTCCGGGCGAGACGGCTGAAGGTACGGTCCACGACAGCGGCAAAATCGGGATCGTCCTTGCGGTACATCAGCCCATAGGGGTCGTAGGAGAGATACTCACCGACGACTTGGTAACGACCGCCTGACCGGGTCGTCGCCACCAGGCCGTAGAGCAGCACGTCGTCGGTGGCGAAGGCGTCGGCCTTACCTTCTTTGAGGATGTCGAATGACTCGGCGTGATCTTTCCCGACTAGAAACTTGATGCCGAGGTGCTGCTTCTCCGAGATCGCCCGCACTGCGGCTTCATTGGTGGTGCCGGCGGTTACGACGACCGTCTTGTCGCGTAGATCACGATAGGAGCTGATGCCGGAGGAGCGCGACACCAAGAGCTTGGTGCCGGCGACAAAGAAAATCGGCGAAAAGGCGACCTCCTTTTTGCGCTCAAAATTGGCGGTCGTTGATCCGCATTCGAGATCGACCTCGCCGTTTCGCACGGCCGGAATGCGCGTCTCCGAGGTCACCTTTTTGTATTTGATCCCGATCTCGACCCCTCCGAATTCCTTGGAGACCTCATCGACGACCTGATTGCAGAGATCGATCGAATAGCCGATCGGCTCACCGACCTTGTTGACGTAGGAGAACGGGATCGAGCTCTCGCGATAGCCGAGGGTCGCGGCCTTGCTGTCCCGGATCTTTTTCAATGTCCCGGTCAGCTCCTGGCCGCCTGCGCCGCAAGGCGCCAGCAGCGGTGCGATCAGCGCGGCGGCGAAGAGGAAGCGCGGCATCACGCCGCCTGCGCCTCCGCCGGTAAGCCAATGGTCTCCGCCGTCTCTCCCTCCCAACGGCCGATCACAGCCGTCGCCAGGCTGTTCCCGATGACATTGGTCGCAGTGCGGCCCATGTCGAGGAACTGGTCAATGCCAATAATCAATAGCAACCCGGCTTCCGGCAGGTTGAAGGTCACCAGGGTTGCGGCGATGACGACGAGCGAGGCGCGCGGCACGCCGGCCATGCCCTTGCTGGTCAGCATCAGCACCAGCAGCATCGTGATCTGCTGCGTCACTGACAGCTCTATGTTGTAGGCCTGCGCGATGAAGATCGTCGCAAAGGTGCAGTACATCATCGAGCCGTCGAGGTTGAACGAGTAGCCCATCGGCAAGACAAAGCTGATGATCTTCTTGCTGACCGGCAGCTTTTCGAGCTGGGCCATCGTCACCGGATAGGCGGCCTCACTGCTCGCCGTACTGAAGCCCAGCAGGAACGGTTCTCGGATCAGCGAAATGAGGCGGAACACGGTACGCCCGAGGAAGAGGAACCCGGCTGCGATCAGCACCAGCCACAACACGCCGAGGCTGAAATAAAATTGAACGAGATATTTGCCGTAGG
>JBJMQW010000357.1:0-7822 GCA_045802495.1 Allostellaceae bacterium
CACCCAGCCAGCGCCGGGCGCCGCGTTGATCGGCGGCAGCTTCCCACGTTCCTTCCTGATCCCGGGCACCGACACCTCAATCCGCGTCGGCGGCTTTGTCGACATCAGCGGGCTCTACTTTTTGCAGGGCGCCAATACCGGGAACCCCGGCAGTCCCTCGTCCAACGCCGGCCAAAACGGCAACCTGAACGGGGTGCCCATCGGCCCGCAATTCGTCCCCGGCCTCGGGAACGTCGCGCCGAGCATCAACACCTCGCGGGGCAACAGGGTATTTTATTTCAGCCCGCAGCAGACAAGGTTCAACGTCGAGACGCGCACCCCGACAGCTTGGGGAGAGGCGCGCACGTTCTTTGAATTCGACTGGGCCGGTTGCAACAATTTCAGCTGCCAAACCTTGCAGCATGCCGGCGGCGACAATCTGCTTCCGCGCCTCAGATTCGCCTACGGCACGTTGGGCGCGTTCCTCGCCGGTCAGGCCGTCTCGAACTTCTCCGATTCCGACGCCGACACCGAATCGATGAGCTTTGGCGGCGCCATGGGCTCGACCGGCGGCCAACGCATCCCCCAGGTGCGCTATACATTAGAGGGTCCGTGGGGCAGCGCGTTCTCGGTGTCGGCGGAACAGCCCTTCTCCACTGTCCTAACCCCGTCCGGGATCATATCGTCGGACTCCAACGTCGGCGGGCTCCCGGGCGGTCCCGGCACAGCGAATATCCCGGCAACCTGCAATGGCGTCCCCTGCACCGGCTCGGGTACCCCAATCAACGGGCAAATAGCCAGGACAATCGCGCCGAACCTGACCTTCGCCTCCTATTGGGCGCAGCCCTGGGGGCATGTCGACTTCTCTGGGCTATTGAGGTTCAACAACTTCAACGACGGCCATTTCGTCGACCAGACGTTCATCGGCTATGGAGGGCATTTCAGCGGTGACGTAAAGCCGGGTTGGTTCGGCTGGCAAAAGGACGATTTCCTGTTCAGCTTTGTCGCCGGCCAAGCCATCGGCAACTATTCGAGCGGCGGGTGGAACAACGCGGTGCCGATGGCGACAAACTTCACCGTAGCGACCGCGTGCGCAAGCGACCAGCCGGGCTGCATAGGCGGGAGGGCGGCCTCGAATGTCCTCTTCGACACGGTCTTCGGGTATAGCGTCAATGGCGGCTACCAGCACTGGTGGATGCCCAACTTGCGGTCGACCATCGCCGCCGGCATGGCCCATCAGGACATCAACTCGCAGCTGATCGGGCCGAGCCAGGCCTCTTCGGCGACCAAGGAGCAGTGGAACACCTTCATCAACCTGGTCTGGAACCCGGTGCCGTTCATCACCACGGGCATCGAGTACCATTTTGGGAAACGCATCACCGTCGCCAACGGCACGGGCCAGGAGCAGGTGCTGATCGGCAAATGGCGCGTGGCGTTCTAGGGGCGGGCGATGCTCGAACTGATCGACGGGCTCCCCGGCAATGTCGTCGGCATTGCGGCAAGCGGGCGCGTGACGATGCGGGACTGTCAACACGTGTTGGTCCCGGCCATCAAGAAGTCCCGAAAACGGCACGACAAGATCCGGCTTTATTACGAGCTCAATTCGCGGTTTCCGGGGGCTGCGTGGGACGATCTCGACCTCGGGCTCGAGCACGCCTCCTGCTGCGAGCGTATGGCGATCGTGACCGATATCGGCTGGGTCGGGCTCACCGTGAAGGCGCTGCGTTTTCTGATCCCCAGTGAAATCCGGGTATTTCCAACCATTCAGGCGCAAGAAGGCCGGGCTTGGATCAGAACCCGCCCTGAATCGCGGTCGGTTACCCGGCCGTCGATTAGAGCAGATTTCGATCAAGTTGGTGCTGTCATTGCGACGCGCGCTCGCGCGAGGAAGCAATCTCGACCGATCGAGCGCCTGGCTGCCCGAGATTGCATCGCTGTCGCTCGCAATGACGATTGAAGTCGATGTCGGCGGCGAATGCCGAACCTCGTACTGTGACGATGTTCAGCCGTCGAGCCGCTGCAGGTATTGCGCGACGAAATCGCAGCCGACCAGCTCCTTGTAGGCGTCGATGAGCTGCTGGGTGACCGGTCCCGGTACAGCGGCTGAGGTGAAAGCTCTGCCGTTCAGGCGGCGCACCCCGCAAATGCAGAGGCTGGTCGACGTCAGGAAGCATTCCTCGGCGGTATAGGCGTCGTAGAGATCAATGTCGGTTTCCTCGAACCGAATGTCGAGCCTGCGCGCCAAGTCGATAACGGCCTGACGGCTCACCCCGGGGAGGACGTAGCGCTCCCTCGGGGTCAGCAATCCGCCATCGCGGACAAGGAAGATGTTGCTGCCTTGTCCTTCGGCAAGATTGCCGTTGACGTCGAGCAGCACAGCCCAGGCATCGGCGTTCTGCGCCTTCACCTCGCGGTCGGCGAGAACCAGGTTCAAATATTGGTGCATCTTGGCGCGCGGCGACAGCGAGTCGGGCGGCGTGCGGCGCAGCGATGGGGTGACGACATCGATGCCGTCGCGGAAGTGCTTGGCGCGCTCCCGCAATGGCAATGGGATGCACTCGACGATCACATTGGGCCCGTAATGGTCCCAATTGTCGCCGGGCACTCGATTGACGCCGCGGCTGATGCGTTGCGCCAGCCAGTAATCCTCGCCATCGTCGAGCAGGTGGCGGTTGCGCTCGAGGACATCCTCGCTGATCGCTACCATCTCGGCGGGCGTCAGGCCCGGGTCGAGATCGAGATATTTGAGCGAGCGGTATAGCCGCGCGACATGCTCCGCGAGGCGGAACGCCTTGCCGTTGAAGCTGCGGGTCATGTCGAAGACCGCATCGCCCTTCAAGAAGCCCTGGTCGCGGAACGGGATCATCACCTCGCTTTCCCGGACGATCTTGCCGTTGAACCAGGCGACGCGTTCATTGGCGAGAGCCATGGGTCGATCCTCCTGCGGATGGATGAGGCCAGTCTCGCGGAGCGCTCGGCAAAACGCAATTCGCTATAGTGTTGGCATAGTATCGGCGGGTCAGCGGAAAGGAGCCGAGTGTGGATCTCGATCTCAAGGGGAAAAATGCGATCGTCACCGGCGGCACGCGCGGCATCGGCCGCGCGATCGCCGAGCAATTAGTCGCCGAAGGGTGCAATGTGGCGCTGTGCGCACGCCATAAGCCGGCCGTCGACGAGACCGTCGCGGCGCTGGAAAGTCGGGGAGTGAAAAGCTGGGGCGGCGCGGTCGATGTTGCCGATACCACGGCGCTGCGCGCCTGGGTATCGCAGGCCGCCGAGGCACTTGGCGGCCTCGACATCTTTGTCGCCAATGTCAGCGCGCTCGCCCAGAGCATGGACGACGAATCCTGGCGGCGCAGCCTGGAGATCGACGTGATGGGAACGGTAGCCGGCGTCGAGGCGGCGCTGCCTCTCCTCGAGCAGTCGAAGGCTGGCGCGATCATCGTCGTCGGCACGACCGGCGCCGTCGAAATCGCCGGGGCGCCGCGCCCCTATGCCTCGGTCAAGGCGGCGCTCGCTCCCTATGTCAAGGCGCTCGCCCGCAACCTCGCGGCGAAAAACATTCGCGCCAATATGGTCTCGCCCGGCAATGTCTATTTCAAGGGCGGGGTGTGGAACGTCGTCGAGGAGAACAATCCTTCACTGTTTCAGACGATGCTGTCGCGTAACCCGATGGGGCGCATGGGCACGCCGCAGGAGGTCGCCAACGCGGTCGTGTTTCTCGCCAGCCCGCGCGCGAGCTTCATCACCGGGACGAACCTGATCGTCGACGGCGCACTGACCCAAAGGGTGCAGTTCTGAGGGGCCCCTGAAGCTACTGAAAATCGGGCTGGACGGCCAGTTGCGCGTCCCTCGATACGGTCGCTAAGCCTGTCCTCGGGCCGCGCTCTGCGCGGACCTGTGGGCGACCGTCTCAGAGTTTGCGAAGGGATCGGAATCGGTCTTCGCGGAGAGGTAAATCACTTCTCGCTTTCCCGGCGCAAGAGGCTGTCAGGAAATCGATTTGCTGGATCAGCGTTTGTGCGTCCTTCGAGACGGCCGCTACGCGGCCTCCTCAGGATGAGGAATTTCTTAGTGCAATCAAAGAATTACCTCATGCTGAGGGCGCCCGCAGGGCGCGTCTCGAAGCACGCACGGCCGCGACGCAGCCAATTTCCCCGAGAGCCGCGAAAGCCGGGATCCATCCTTTACTAGCCCTTGCGCATCAACCAGTCGTAATGCCTACCAGGGGTGACGGGTTCGTGCAGCGGAGCGATGGGCCCCAGCCTCCGCCGGGGAGGCGAGAAATGACCGACGGAGGAATTCTCCATACGCTCTCAGGATGAGCGGGTTCACTGATTCCACCAATCTGAAGGGCGCCCCAAAAGGCGCGTCTCCTCAGTCGGGGGCTTGGAAGATGGTTCGGCCATCGACGATCGTACGTCGCACCCGGCCCCGCACCGGACGCCCGTCGAAGGGCGCGTTTTTTGACTTCGAGCGAAACGCGTCGGTGGAAATCTGCCAAGCCAGATCGGGATCGAAAAGGACGAGATCGGCGGGTGCGCCGGGCGCCAATCGGCCGACCGGGAGCCCCAATATTTGAGCGGGCTTTAGGGTCAGCCGCCGCATGAGCTCAAGCAGCCCGAGATGATGATTGTGGTAAAGCTCGAGCGACAGCGGCAATAGGGTTTCGAGCCCGACAATCCCATAGGCCGCCGATCCGAAAGGCAGCCGCTTCGAATCCTGGTCCCACGGGGAATGATCGCTGGCAATCGCGTCGATTGTGCCGTCGCGCAAGCCTTCGACCACCGCCCGCCGGTCGCCTTCGCTGCGCAATGGCGGGGAGAGCTTGGCGAAAGTCCGATAGTCACCGATCGCTGCCTCGTTCAACGCGAAATAGGGCGGAGCAGTATCGCAGGTCACCCCGAGGCCCCGCGCCTTGGCCCGTCTGATCGCCTCGACCCCGGCGGCGGTCGACACATGCGCCACGTGATAGCGCCCGCCGGTGATCTCGACGAGCCGTAGATCCCGCTCGATCATGATTACTTCGGCGGCCGGCGGAATCGCCGGCAGCCCGAGCCGGGTCGCGATCGCGCTCTCGCTGACTTCCCCCGCCCGAGCAAGGCTCGGCTCTTCCGGGTGTTGAACAACGAGCAGATCGAAGGTCCGGGCATAGGCGAGGACCCGGCGCATCACGAGCGCATCGGCGATTGCCCGCACGCCGTCGGTAAAGCCGAGGGCGCCATTCGCTGCAAGCAAGCCCATTTCGGTCAGGTCGCGGCCGGCGAGCCCCTTGGTGGCCGCGGCATAGGTATGCACTTTGGCAAGCTTGGCCTCACGCGCCCGGCGCGCGAGGAACTCGACGACCGAAACATCGTCGACCGGCGGATCGGTGTTCGGTAGCGCGACCATCGTCGTTACCCCGCCGGCCGCGGCGGCCTGGCCGCCGGTCTCGATCGACTCCATGTGCTCCGCGCCGGGCTCGCGCAGCTGCACGCGCATATCGACAAGGCCGGGCGCAAGGCATAGTCCTTCGGCGCCTATCGTCTCCGCGTCCCTCGCCTCGAAGCTGAGGTGAGCACCGAATGCGGCGATCCGGTCACCCTCGATCAGCAGGTCTCCGCAGGTATCGAGACCGCTTTCCGGATCGAGCAGTCGGGCGCCGCGGAACAGCAGGCGGTTCACGGAATTGGGGGACCGTTGCCGAGATCGGGGGTCAAGATCTCGAGGCAGGCCATGCGCACCGCCACCCCCATCTCGACCTGATGCCGGATCAGGCTGCGGTCGATGTCGTCGGCGATTTCGCTGCCGATCTCGACGCCGCGGTTCATCGGCCCCGGATGCATGATCAGGGCATCGGGTTTGGCAACGCGCAGCTTGTCATAGTCGAGCCCGAAGAAACGAAAATATTCGCGGGTCGACGGCACAAAGGCGCCGTGCATCCGCTCGCTTTGCAGGCGCAGCATCATCACGATGTCGACCCCGACCAGACCCTCGGCCATGCTGTGGAAGACCTCGACGCCGAGCCGCTCGATCTCCGCCGGCAGCAAGGTGCGCGGCGCCACGACGCGGACGTGCGCGCCCATAATATTGAGCAGCGCGATGTTGGAGCGCGCGACGCGGCTGTGCAGGACATCACCGCAGATGGCGACGGTAAGGCCGCCAAGCCGGCCCTTGCGTCGGCGAATCGTCAACGCATCCAGCAAGGCCTGGGTCGGGTGCTCATGGCTGCCGTCGCCGGCGTTGATCACCGCGCAGTCGAGCTTTTCGGAGAGCAGCTGGACAGCTCCCGATTCGGGATGACGGACGACCAGCACATCGGGGTGCATTGCGTTCAACGTCATCGCCGTATCGATCAAGGTCTCGCCCTTGTGCATCGAGCTCGCCGCGACGGACATGTTGATTACGTCGCCGCCGAGCCGCTTGCCGGCAACCTCGAACGAGGTGCGCGTGCGCGTCGAATTCTCGAAGAAGCAGTTAATGATCGTCCGCCCGCGAAGCAACGAACGCTTTTTCTCGGCCTGACGATTGAGCTCGACATAGCCGTCGGCCAGATCAAGGAACTGGTTTATGTCCGCCGGCGACAGACCCTCGATGCCGAGCAGATGTCGGTGCCGGAACGTGACGTCGCGGACAGCACCTTGCATGAGCCGCGGACTATAGGGAGAACACTTCTCGCGGGCAAGGGTCGGCTTGTTTCATATCGTTACCTCACCACGTATATGCGCAGGGGATATACCGGAGGCAGAGAGATGGCGCGCTCGACTGTTTTTGTAACCAACCGGAGCCAGGCCGTGCGGTTACCGAAAGCTGTAGCCTTCCCGGAAGGGGTGCATCAGGTCGAGATCATCAAGCTCGGCCACAGCAGGCTCGTCACCCCGGCCGGTCGGCGCTGGGACGAGTTCTTCGTGAATGGACCTCCTGCGTCGAAGGATTTCCTGAGCCAGCGCGAGCAGCCTGCCATCGAGGACCGTGATCCGCTCTGATGTTGCAGTACATGCTCGACACTAATATCTGCATTTACGTGATCAAGAATCGTCCGGCCGAACTGCGCGAGCAGTTTGATCGCTTGGCCGAGCAGATATGCATATCGACGATTACGCTTGCCGAGCTCTATTTCGGTGTCGAAAAATCGAATCGCCGTATTCAAAATCTTCAAGCGGTCGAGCAATTCGTCGCTCGGCTCGAAGCTCTGCCGTTCTCGGCCGAGGCGGCGGCTCATTACGGCCAGCTCAGAGCCGAATTGGAGCGAGCGGGTGAACCCGCCGGCCCTCACGACATGCTGATCGGTGCGCACGCACGCAGTGCGGGCCTGATCATCGTAACCAACGATCTTCGGGAGTTTGAGCGCATCCCGGGATTGCGGGTCGAGAATTGGGTGTAGTTGACCGCGCCATGAGCCCCAATCCGATCTCGCTCGCCATCACGGTCGTTCTGGCCGGCCTTGGCGTTCTCGCGATTATGTTCGGTCGGCTCGTCGTGGCCGGGGGTGCTGATCGGATTGGCGGTCATCGTGCTGGCGGCGCTTCGCATGGCGCAGCAATGGGAGCAGGCCGTCGTCCTGCGGGCCGGCAAGTTCCTTGCGGTCAAGGGGCCTAGTCTGTTCGGGATCGTTCCGATTGTCGACCGCATCGCCGCAATGATCGACACGCGGCTGCGCACGACCCAGTTCGTCGCCGAGCCCTCACCAAGGACACCGTGCCGGTCGATGTCGACGCGATCATCTTCTGGATCGTGCGAGACGCAAAGCGCGCCGCCCTCGAAGTCGCGAGTTATGAGAACGCGATCCGCTGGGCGGCGCAGACCTCGCTGCGCGAGATGATCGGCGCTGCGGATCTCGCCATGCTGCTGTCGAACCGCAAGG
>JBJMQW010000014.1:0-6819 GCA_045802495.1 Allostellaceae bacterium
CGCCTTCAACGGCCGCGGCAAGATCGAGGTCAGCCGCTTCAAGGGGCTCGGCGAGATGCCGGCCCGCTATCTCAAGGCGACGACGATGGACCCGGCGCAGCGGACATTGCTGCGGGTGACGCTGCCCAAGCCCGACCCGACCGCGATCGAGTTGCCGGCCGAAGAGGCTGAGCGGACGCATAGATTGGTCGAGACGCTGATGGGCCGGCGGCCCGAGCTGCGCTTCGAGTACATCCAGAAGAATGCCCGCTTCGCGCAGGATCTCGATGTGTGAAGACCATGGCAGGGGCGCCGCGTTCAGAGGAAATTGCCGCGATTCTCCTGCGTGTCGCGTATTCGCTGCGTCAGCGGCTGCTTGAATTGTAGCAGCCATCCGCCTAGCTTACCCCTTCATGTGGGGCGTCTTTCGCCGGCTTATCGTACTGCTGTCGGTTCTCGCTTTCGTGAGCGGGATGACGGTGCAGGCGGTTCCGTCTGCCCAGGCGCTGGGTCTCAGCATCACGGAACGCGGTGCCAAACCCGATCCCGAGTGCCCGCGCATGGCGATTGACCACCTCGGCGACAGCATGCCGGTCCCTTTGCCGTGCAAGGGAATCATGCTCGACTGCGTCAAGCAGATGGGCTGCCTCGGCATCCCTGCCCTGCCGGATCGTTCCGCTGCGGTCAGTGTGCCGGTCGCGTACAGCATCGTAGCTTATTGGGCGCCTTGCCCGGCGCTGTCGGGTCAGGACGTCGAACCCGATCTCTTTCCTCCCATAGTCGGCTGAATCGACGAGCGCGCGGTCGACGCGCGCCCTTTTGTCCAATAGCCGCAGGCGACACTGCGGCTGTCGATCAGCAACTATGCCTGTCCGCAGCGCCATGCGGCCGAGGCAAGGGAGATAAACCGTGTCATTCACTCGTTCCGCCGCGGGCGTTGCCGCCTTCGCCTACGCAACAGTCGCCACCTTCATGCCGCCGGCAGCGGATGCCGCTGCGCAGGATTACCGCTTCGAGGCCGCCGGACCGCCGGTCAAATCGGGCAAGGCGACCGTCGTCAAAATCCGCCTTGTCCATGTTCCCGACGGCAAGCCCGTGCCGGGAGCCGTCATCTTCCAGACCCGTTTCGACATGGGCCCGGACGGAATGGCCAGCATGACGGCGCCGGCGAAGCTCGTTCGCTCGAGCGACACGAACCTGTACCAGGTAGAATTGGAGCCGCAGATGGGCGGCAACTGGGCACTGAGCCTCTCGGCCAAAGTCCAAGGCGAGACCGAGACCGTCACCGGCAGCGTGCCGGTCACGATCCCGAAATGACATGCGAGCGCTCTTAGCCGCCGGCATCGCCACCGGCGTCCTGCTCTTGTCCGCCGAGCCCGGGTCGAGCGCCGAGCCCGCGCCTGGCGCGACCGTCGACGATCTCCTCGCCCGGGTCCGGAAGTTCAACCCGGAGCTCGCGGCGGCGGCGCTCGATCGGGAAGCGGCCGTAGCCAAAATTTATCCGGCTGGTGCCCTCGACGACCCGATGGTGAACCTGATGCGCGACCAGGGCTTCAGGCAGACGCTGTTTACGGCATCACAGGAGTTTCCGCTGTGGGGCAAGCGCGATCTCCGCCGCGGCGTCGCGGAAGCGAATGCCGCCGCCTCGGCGGGCCGTGAAGGCAGCGTCACAGCGGAGCTCGTGGAGCAGACGAAGATCGTGTTTGCCCAATATTATCAAGCCAACCAAGCGATCCGGGTGACGCGCGAAATCCATTCTCTGCACCGCACCGTCGCCGACGCTGTGCGCGCCCGCTACGCGCAGGGGGTCGGAAGCCAGTCGGATGCGATCCGGGCCGAGCTGGAGTGGATTCGCCTTGAGCCCGAGCTTGCCGCCCTCGAGCGCGATGAACAGGCCGCGAAGGCCAAGATCAACGCGCTGATTGGCCGCCCCGCCGGTGCAGAGCTGGCGTCGCCGCGCGAACTACGCAAGCTGCCCGCGGCCGCGTCATTGAAGCTGGAGGGACTGATGGCGCGCGCTCGCACGGGCAACCCGATGCTCATGACGGCGCGCTCCGAGATCCAGGCGGCAGAGGGCGAGCGCCGGCTCGTCGACAAGAGCTGGTATCCGGACGTGACCTTGACCCTCGGAGGCGATGATCTGGCCGGTGTCGGCACGCGGGTGACGGGCGGCGTCGGGCTCAAAATCCCGCTGCAATGGGGCGTCCGCGAGGCCCAGGCGCGCGAGGCTACCGCCAAGAAGGGTGCGGCTGAACTGCGCCTGGAGGCGGCGAGCCTGAAAATCGAAAGCGAGCTGCAATCGGCGTTGGCGAGCCTCGCACGGGCACAGCATACGAGTGACCTGCTCGAGCACGGGCTCGGCCAACAGAGCGAAGCCGCCTATCGCTCGGCGCTCGCCTCATACCAGCAAGGGCGCGGCGATCTCACCTCGGTGCTCGACGCGGCCCGCCGAAGGCTAGAGGTTCGAATCGAGACCTTGCAGGTCGGGACGGAAGCTCAGACGGCATTCGCTGCGATCGAGCGCCTGACCGGAGGCGAGCGGTGACGCCTCGCCTTGCCGCCCTGGCGCTCTTCGCCCTCGGCTTGGCGATCGGCGCCGCTGCGGAACAGCCGCAGCAGCGCAAAATTCTCTACTACCGCGACCCGATGGACAGGCCGTATTACTCTGCCGAGCCCAAGAAGGATGAAATGGGGATGGACTACATCCCCGTTTACGAGGGCGAGGAGGGCAGCGACCAAGCGCCGGCACCGCCCGCAGCGCCTGCGGCCGCGGCAAAGGGCAAGATCCTCTACTACCGCAATCCGATGGGCCTCCCCGACACCTCGCCGGTCCCGAAGAAGGACTCTATGGGGATGGACTATATCCCCGTCTATGAAGGCGAAGCGGCCGACGAAACCGGCACCGTCAAGATCGGCCTCGCCAAGGTGCAGAAGCTCGGGGTGCAGAGCGCGCCCGTCGAGCGCCGTACCCTCGCTCGCACGATCCGCGCCGTCGGCACCGTCCAAGCCGACGAGCGGCGCCTTTACATCGTCAACACCAAGTTCGAAGGCTGGATCGACAAGCTTTACGTCAATGCGACCGGCGAGACGGTGCGGCGCGGTCAGCCGCTGATGGAGATCTACGCGCCCGAACTCGTGGTCGCCGAACGCGAATATCTCCTGGCATGGCGCTCGCTGCAGGACATGGCCGGCGCCGGCGCCGAGATCCGCAGATCGGCGAGCCAGCTCGCCGATGCCGCGCTGCAGCGCCTGTCGAACTGGGACATCTCCGCCGATCAGGTGAAGCGGCTGCAGCGCGCCGGCAGCGTCACCCGGACCCTGACCCTGCGCGCACCGGCCGACGGCACCGTGATGGAGAAGATGGCGGTCGAAGGCATGCACTTCACGGCCGGCGATCCCCTCTACCGCATCGCCGATCTGTCGTCGGTTTGGCTGACGGCGGACATTTTCGAGCAGGACATCGGCATGTTGCGGCGCGGCCAGGACGCCACGATCGTCGTCAACGCCTACCCCGGCACCGAGTTCGCCGGCAAGGTAGACTTCATCTATCCGACCGTTTCGCAGGAGACACGAACCGGGAAGGTGCGGATCGTCGTCCCCAATGCCGACGGCCGGCTCAAGACCGGCATGTACGCCAATGTCGCCGTCAATACCGCTGTCGGCGACGGGCCGGTCCTCGCAGTGCCCGATTCCGCCGTGATCGACAGCGGCACCCGGCAAGCGGTCCTGATCGATCGCGGCGAAGGCACCTTCGAGCCGCGCGAAGTGAAGCTCGGCGGCCATGCGGACGGCTTTTATGAGGTGCGCCGAGGGCTCTCCGGCGGTGAGCGGGTCGTCGTCAGCGCCAATTTCCTAATCGATGCGGAGAGCAATCTCAGGGCTGCGCTCAAGGCCTTCGTCCCGCCCGACTCGAAGAAGCCGGGGGACTGAACGATGCTGGCAGCCATCATCCGCTGGTCGAGCCAAAATGTTCTTCTGGTTCTGATGGCGACGGTCTTCGCCGCAGCCACCGGCGCCTATGCGGTGAGCCGCACGCCGCTGGACGCGATCCCCGACCTCTCCGATCCGCAGGTCATCGTTTACACCGAGTATCCTGGCCAGGCGCCACAGGTCGTCGAAGATCAGATCACCTACCCGCTGACCACGGCGCTTCTCGCGGTCCCGCGGTCCAAGGTCGTGCGAGGGTTCTCGTTCTTCGGGGTCTCGTTTGTCTACGTCGTCTTCGAGGACGGCACCGACATCTATTGGGCGCGCAGCCGGGTGCTCGAATATCTGAATTTTGCGCAGAAGCGGCTGCCAACCGGCGTGACGCCCTCGCTCGGACCGGACGCGACCGGGGTCGGCTGGGTTTTCGAATATGTCGTGCTCGGCGCCAAACAGACCCTCGCCGAGTTGCGGGCGATCCAGGACTGGTTCGTCCGCTATCAGCTGACCAAGGCGGGGGGTGTCGCCGAGGTCGCCAGCGTCGGCGGTTTTGTCAAGCAATACCAGGTCGTCGTCGACCCGACCAAGCTGCGCGCCTTTGGCATCCCACTCTCGAAAGTCACCGAGGCCATCCGCGCCAGCAACAGGGATGTCGGTGGCCGCGTCGTCGAGATGAGCGAGCGCGAATATATGGTGCGCGGCCGCGGGTATCTGCGCGGCGTGCCCGATCTTGAGCAGATTGTGCTGAAGACCGAGCGGGGCACTCCGGTACGCATCCGGGATGTCGCGCGGGTCGAGCTCGGCCCCGACGAGCGCCGCGGCCTGACCGAGCTCGACGGCGAAGGCGAAGTCGTCAGCGGGATCGTGTTGCAGCGCGACGGCGAAAACGCCCTTTCGGTCATCAAGAACATCAAGGCGAAGATTGCAGACATCGCCGGCGGCCTCCCGGAAAGTGTCAAGATCCTGCCGGTCTACGACCGGTCGAGCCTGATCTACCGCGCGATCGACACGTTGAAGCACACGCTCCTCGAGGAGAGCATCATTGTCGCGCTGGTTTGCATGATCTTCCTGCTGCATGCCCGCAGCGCGCTGGTCGCGATCATCATGCTGCCGATCGGCGTACTGATCGCCTTCATCGTGATGCGCGCGATCGGGATCAGCTCGAACATTATGAGCCTCGGCGGCATCGCTATCGCGATCGGCGCGATGGTCGATGCGGCGATCGTTATGATCGAGAACGCGCACAAACGTCTCGAGCGGGCGCCGCCCGACGCGTCACGGCTCGACGTCCTAGTCAATGCGGCGATCGAGGTCGGGCCGGCGCTGTTCTTCAGCCTCCTCGTCATCACCGTCTCCTTCGCTCCGGTATTCACATTGGAGGCGCAGGAAGGCCGGCTGTTCAAGCCACTGGCTTACACCTACACCTTCTCGCTCGCCGCGGCGGCGTTGCTGTCCGTCACTTTGGTGCCGGTGCTGATGACGCTCTTCGTCCGCGGCCGGATCATGCCCGAGCAGAAGAACCCGCTGAACCGGACCCTGATCTGGCTCTACCGGCCGATCATCGATGTCGTCTTACGCTGGCCGAAAATCACGATCGGCCTTGCGGCGGTTGTGCTTGGCGTCTCGATTTACCCGGTCAATCGCATCGGCAGCGAGTTCATGCCGACACTGAACGAGGGGACATTGTTCTACATGCCGGTGAGCCTGCCGAGCATGTCGATCACCAAGGCGGCCGAGCTCTTGCAGACACAGGACAAGATCATTAAGAGCTTCTCCGAGGTCGAGTCGGTCTTCGGCAAGGCCGGACGCGCCAATACGGCGACCGACCCCGCGCCGACCGAAATGTTCGAGACCGTCATCAATCTGAAGCCCGAGAGCGAGTGGCGCCCCGGCATGACCGTCGACCAGCTGGTCGCGGATATGAACAAAGCGCTCGATTTTCCCGGCGTCAGCAACGCCTGGACGATGCCGATCAAGGCGCGCATCGACATGCTGTCGACCGGCATCCGCACGCCGGTCGGGGTCAAGGTCTACGGCGCCGATCTCGCCGAGATCGACCGCCTCGCCAAGGAGATCGAGGCAGCGGTGCGAAATGTGCCGGGCACGACAAGCGCCTTCGCCGAGCGGGTGCTCGGCGGGTATTACTTGAACATCGAGCCCGACCGCGCCGCCCTCGACCGTTACGGGCTGACGATCAACGACGTCCAGGAAGTGGTCCAGACCGCGCTCGGCGGCGAGATGGTGACGAGCACGGTCGAAGGCCGCGAGCGGTTCAGTGTCAATGTCCGCTATCCGCGTGGGCTGCGCGACGACCCCCAAGCGATCGCGAGCCAGGTGCTGGTGAATGCGAGCAACGGGACCGCCATCCCGCTCGGTCAGGTGGCATCGATCGGGATCACCCAAGGCGCACCGTCGATCCGCACCGAGAACGCGCAGCTCGTCGATTACATCTATGTCGACCTGCAAGGCCGCGATCTCGGCGGCTATGTCGCCGATGCGCAGCGCGCGGTGCGCGAGCAGGTCAGGTTTCCCCCCGGCTACCACATCGAATGGAGCGGACAGTTCGAATATCTCGAACGCGCCAAGGCGCGGCTGCAGACCGTCATTCCGCTGACCCTCTTCATCATCTTCCTGCTGCTTTATCTGAATTTCCGGCGCCTGACCGAGACCCTGATCGTCATGCTCTCGGTGCCGTTCGCGCTGACCGGCGGCCTGTGGCTGATGTATCTGATGGGGTTCAACATCAGCGTCGCCGTTGCCGTTGGGTTCATCGCCTTGGCCGGCGTCGCGGCGGAGACCGGCGTCGTGATGCTGATCTATCTCGACCACGCATTCAGCGCGACGGTCCAGCATTGCCGAGAACTGCGGCGTCCGCTGACCGCCCAAGATCTGCGCGCCGCGATCATCGAAGGCGCC
>JBJMQW010000358.1:0-4938 GCA_045802495.1 Allostellaceae bacterium
AGCAGCGGGCTGGATTGCGCAACCGAAGGGGCCGAGGATCGACGCGAACGGCAATAGCTTGACGCTCGAGCTGACGACCACGGCCGGCAATCGTTCGCGCGAGCTCGTCGAGCAAGTGCTGCAAAGCCAATGGCGGCGGATCGGGGTCGAAGCCCGCATTCGGAACGAACCCGCGCGCGTCCTGTTCGGTGAGACGCTGATGCACCGCCGGTTTCAGCTGGCAATGTATGCATGGATCAGCTCTCCCGAAAACGTGCCGCGCTCGATCCTCCATTCCAGCGAGATTCCCGGACCGGACAATGCCTTTGCCGGTCAGAATTTGCCCGGCTTCAGCAACCCCGAGATGGACCGGGTTATCGATGCGCTCGAGAGTGAGCTCGACCGCGGGAAACGTCGCTCCCTGTGGGCCGAAGCGCAGCGCCTTTATGCAACCGAGCTGCCGTCGCTGCCGCTCTACTTTCGTTCCTCGGTGTTTGTTTTGCCGAAGTGGCTGTCCGGCGTGCAGCCGACCGGAAACCAGTATCCGACGACATTGTGGATCACCGATTGGACAGTCGAGTCATAAAGGAATGCCTCTGAACTCAACCGACACCGGCTCCCTTGGCCTTGCGAGCGGGGCCAAGGGGCTTCGGAGCCGCTCCCTCGCTTCACCGCGGGAGAAGGGTTGTGTGAGGATCTGACCGTCCCCTCGGATGATCCGCTTCACGGCGATCCGGCTTGTCGAGATCATCGCTGTTCTTGCGCTGATGTCGTTCGTCATCTACGCGCTTATCGGACTGATGCCCGGAGATCCGATCGACCTGATGCGGGCCGCGGACCCGCGGACGAGCGCCGCTGACATTGCACGGCTCAAAGCTCTCTACGGCCTCGACCGGCCGCTGATCGACCGGTACTTCGCCTGGGCAGGCGCGGCGCTTGCCGGCGAGCTCGGCTACTCGCGCCTGTTTGCCGCGCCTGTGCTGGTCGTCCTATTGCCTCGTCTCGTCAACTCACTATTGCTGATGGGAGCGAGCTTTGCGCTGGCCTTCTCGGCAGCGCTTGCTCTGGGGATCGCGGCCGCGCGGCGCCCCGGCTCGCAGCTCGACGCCGCCATCAATCTCCTGTCCTTCGCCGGCATCTCGATGCCGAGCTTTTGGCTGGCGTTGCTCCTGATGCTGCTGTTTGCAGTGGAACTCGGCTGGCTGCCGGCGAGCGGGATCGCCAGTGCGGGCGGTGGCGGCGCAGTCGACCGCATTCGGCACCTCGTCCTTCCGGTCGCCACTCTGACTCTGGCCAGTCTCGGCCCCTATACACGCTTTGCCCGCGCCGCGATGCGCGATGCGCTGGCGCAAACTCACATCCGCACCGCGCGGGCGAAGGGGGCCGGTGAGATGCGCGTCGTTATCCACCACGCGCTCCGCTCGGCGCTGATCCCCTTGGTGACACTATTGGCGTTGTCCTTCGGCGGGCTGGTTTCGGGTGCGCTGGTCACGGAAACCATGTTTTCTTATCCCGGGATGGGCAAGCTGATCTTCGACGCCGTGATGGGAAACGACTACAATCTGGCCCTCGCGAGCCTGCTTCTCGCCACTGCCGTAACCCTAGCCGCCAACCTCGCAGCTGATCTCGCCTATTTCGGGCTCGATCCGCGGGTGTCGCTTCGGTGAAGGGGCCGCTCCTCGTGCTTGGGGTGATTGCCGCTGCATCATTTTCGGGGCCGCTGGTCGCAGTAGCGCTCGGGACCGACGCTCAAGGCGTCGATCTGCTCGATCGTCTGGCCGGTCCCTCCGCTGCGCACCCTCTCGGCACCGACGAACTCGGGCGCGACGTTCTGCTCCGCGTGCTGGAAGGCGGCCGCGTGTCGCTCGCGATCGGCGGCATTGCGGCGCTGGTGGCGGCGGCGCTCGGCAGCTTGATTGGCTTGACAGCCGGCTATCTCGGCGGCTGGGCGGACCGCATTTTGATGCGGGCGACGGACGGGGTGATCGCCTTGCCGTTGCTGCCGCTGCTGATCGTGCTTGCGGCGCTCGACTTGACCAAGCTCGGCATGCCGCAAGACTGGGTTCAATCGGAGCAGATTACGCTGTTGCGAATCATTGCGCTGGTGGCGCTGGTCGGCTGGACGACGGCAGCACGGCTGGTGCGCAGCGCGACGTTGGTCACGCGCAATCAAGATTTTGTTCGTGCCGCGCGCAGCCTCGGTGCGCCTGTTCCGCACATCCTGCTATGGCACGTATTGCCGAACGCCGCCGGTCCGCTGGTCGTGGCGACGGCGCTGAGCGTCGGAGACATCATTCTGCTCGAGTCGGTGCTGAGCTTTCTTGGGCTCGGTATTCAGCCGCCGATGGCGAGCTGGGGAAGCATGCTGAGCAATGCCCAAGAGCTGATCGCCACGGCGCCACTGCTGGCGATCTACCCCGGAGCGATGATCTTTTCTACGGTTATGTCGTGCAATTTGCTCGGCGATGCATTTCACAAGCGGCTGGACCCGAGGCTAGCGGGACCTTAGCCGGACCCTATTGCTCCGGCCCGCGCTCGCTCGCTAGAGCTGCTTCAGCCAGTCGCACCCAATAGCTGGCTCCCAATGGCAGTAGCGCATCGTTGAAATCGTAATTTGGCGCATGCAGGGCCCGTCCGATGTCGGCGCCGCCATTGCCGATCCAGATGTAAGCCCCCGGCCTTCGCTCGAGAAAGCAGGCGAAATCTTCGGCCGCCATGCTGGGCAATAAGTCGCGGCGGACATTGTCGTCACCGACCAGAGACGCCGCGACCTTTGCCGCTAACTCGGCTTCCGGCGCCGTATTGATCGTTGCCGGATAGCGCCGCTCGTAGCGCAGCTCCATCTGGGCCCCGCAGGCGCGACAGGCGCCTTCGGCGACGCGGCGGATCGCCGGCTCGATTTGGTCGCGCACCGCCGGGTTAAACGACCGAGTGGTGCCACGCAGCACCACGGTTTCGGGGATGACGTTCCATGTATCGCCGCCGTGAATTTGCGTGACGCTGACGACGGCCCCCTCGAGCGGGCGCACGTTGCGGCTCGCAATCGTCTGCAGGCCGGTTACGACCTGGGCTGCTGCAACAACCGGATCCACGGCGAGGTGCGGCATCGCCGCATGGGCGCCGCGTCCCTTGACGATGATCTCAAAAATGTCGAAGGCAGCCATCATCGGCCCGGATCGGACGGCAAATTCCCCGACCGGCAATTCGGGCCAGTTGTGCATGCCGTAGACCGCTTCAACGGGGTATCGATCCAATACCCCTTCCTCGATCATCAACCGCGCACCACCCTCGTTCTCCTCCGCCGGCTGAAAGATGAAATGAATCGTTCCCGCGAAATTCCGCGTCTCGGCGAGGTGTTTGGCTGCCCCAAGCAGCATTGCGGTATGGCCGTCGTGGCCGCAGGCGTGCATCCGTCCGGCATTTTCGGAAGCGTATGAGAAATCGTTGCGCTCCTCGATCGGCAGCGCGTCCATGTCGGCGCGCAGTGCAATTGCGCGGCTGCCCGGCGCCGATCCCTCGAGTGCTCCGATCACGCCGGTTCGGGCAAGGCCGCGCTCGACTGTGATGCCAAAGGATTGGAGCAGCTCAGAAACCAGCTGCGCGGTCCGGTGTTCCTCAAAGGCGATCTCGGGACGGGCATGAATACGCCGACGCCATTCGGTCATCTCGGGATGAAATTCGGCGATCCGATTGATGATCGGCATCGGCCTTTCCTCTCCGGCTGCTCCGTTGACCCGCCGCAGCCTGCCCGGCAGGCTGATTTCTTGTCAATGGTTCCGGCTGCAAAACATCCTTCAGTCACGCAATCGCCGCTGACGGCTAACCCTCGCGGTCTGCCGACAGCGACGACAACGAGCGCTTACACGGGAAGCGCCACTGTCACTCGATCACGGGCAGGCCGGCTCAGCTAACGTTGTGGTGCGCGTGCTTATGCTTTGCCGAACTGGACTGCGTCGCCGAAGATTTCTTCGACTTCTTTTTGGCGTGGTGTGATTTTGAGGATTTCTTCTTCTTGGTGCTGGTCGTCGGGGCCGTCGAGGTAGAGGTATCCGGAGCCATGGTTTGTCCCGTCCCCATGGTCTGGGCATAGCTTTCAGTCGGTAACATAGTTCCGGCGACAAACGTGAGCAACGCGAACGCCGTGATAAGCGCCTTCATGAGGGACTCCTGAGCAAATAACGATGCGTTGTTTTTCTCGCACTTCTAAAGAGTGCAACAGAGCAGAACCGCCGCAGTAGTTGCGACCCTCAGCCGCGCAACAACGATATCACGTTTCGGGCGAACAAGATCGAATTATCGATCCCTCCGCTCGCGATTGTCTTCACTGGGTGACCCGGTGTGCCTGCGCCGCTCTTCTGCGCACTTCACGTGGCGAACCGTCCGTTTCACGTCAGGCGCGTGCCAATCGCGTAACCCGTTACCCCAACCGGTCTCCCGAGTTCGGCGAATCGAGCATGTGAGAGCACGAAGGGGTCACAGGCAAAAAAAAGCCGCGGATTTCCGCGGCGGGGGTTCCGGGGGCGCGATGGCCCCCGGAGTTGGAGGAAACGAAACCGCCTTAGGGGAAGACGATCTCGACGCGCCGGTTCTGAGGTTCACGTACGCCATCGGGCGTCGGTACCCGGAGATCGTTCTCACCGCGGCCGCTGACCGCCATATCGCTGCGCGGTACACCCAGTCTCTCGAGGGCAGTCGCGACGGCATTGGCGCGCCGCTCGGAGAGCCGCTGGTTGTAGCTGGCCGAGCCCGAGGTATCGGTAAATCCGGTAACCTGGAGACGTACGGAACCGCCGGCCTTGTATTGATTGGCTGCCAACTGGATGATCTGCATGCCCTCCGGGGTGATGTTGTATTTATCCCAATCGAAGAACACGAGGTAGACCTGCTGCTTCGGCGGCGGAGGTGCCGGAGGCAATGGCGGCGGGGGCGCCGGAGGCGGTGCGCCGAACTTCATTGTCA
>JBJMQW010000359.1:0-4828 GCA_045802495.1 Allostellaceae bacterium
ACACCCTATCGGCGCGAATGTCGCTCTGATCGCGGACCTGACGGAAGATGCGGCTTGTAGGATAATGTGCTCGCGCCGCGGATGCGCGCTGGTGCCAGTCGGCGCCCCGAGGGCGAAACCGCCGGGACGACCACCACGCGACCCGCCCATCGCCTCGGTGAGGGCGCTGCCCTACCGCCTGCTCAGGAGAGGGCCGGTTTCCGACCCTTAGTGACCCTGTGGGCCGTCTCGGTCCTTCCGGTCGTCGCTTCGACACTGACCACGAATCTCGCCCGCCGGTAGCGCTGTCGTGTGGATATTGGCATAGGCCGTATCCGAGGTGAGTGCATCGACGAGCGCGTTGAAGTCGCCGGCCACAACGTTTTGCGTCGCGATCCCTTGCACGCTGGCGGCGGTGAAGGTGCCTTTAACTGTGCCGCCATTCTCCGGGCAGGACGGGGGCGTCGGCCCCGAACCCGCAAAGGGAAGGTTCGTGCAAAAGAATACCAGAATGCCGCCGGCATTGCGTGCCCTACCGAAATGGATATGAGCCTGTGTGACCGTTCCGGTGAGCGGCGGCGTCATACCGACGTTCGAATAGGTGAGGCTGTAGAAAATCGCATCCCCATTCCTGTTGAGTTTGAGTTTTGCCGTGCCCGAGCCATCGGACAGTATCGCCCCGGTCTCTGCATTGATCCCGCCGAGCTCCTGGAACCCATCCAAGCGCGCCGAAAATTCCTCCGCGCCAGCGTAAGCGCCGGAAAAGGCAACTAAACCGGTGCCCGCAACCATTGCGATCATCTTCGATCGGAACATGACCCCCTCCCTCTCGAATTAACGTTAATGATAGGATACGGTCTTCACCTCAAGACCTAGAAGCGCGGGCTAGCATATAAACGGGGAAGCGAACAGCGGGAAATTAATGACGTTACTGTGAACACAAGCCCACGGGCTCATAATTACAGCCGTGGTCAATTAGATGATCGATTTTTCCAAGCTCCGCCGGCGCCGCCGATCACGCAATTGTGAGGGCAGTCACGAGAGCGATTTGACATTGCGTCGCTATCGGGATCATCGACGACCCACCGGCCAGGCGCCGGGGCGTCGTTCGGCAGGCCGAGCGCGAGATCGCCGCTATCTATCCCGTGGTGTTTCTCCGGACTGGCGGCCCGCCCAATTGCGGATTTCCGAAAAATCCACAGTGCCGAGCTTTGTCGTCGCAGAACCGTCACGGCCGATGAGCAAAGTATAAGGCAGCTCCCCCGCCCATTGCGGATCGACCTCGTATATCAGGCGCTCGGCGAAGCCGTCCGCGAACATCCAGCTCTCCACGCCCGAACAGCCGGCTCGGGACAGCGCGCCGTTTATTGCCCCGGGCTCGTCTAAAACCGGATCTGCCGCAATCATCACGATGTCAATGTTGAGGCGCTCACGCAGCAACTTACCCCATTGAGGCAGCTCGATAAGGCATGGACCGCAGGTCAGACCCCAGAAATGAACCACCATCGGCCGGCCGCTGTGCTGCTGCCGCAGCTCCTGCCAACTGCCCTGCACAAAAGGGCGCGGATCGCTTGCCAGAACCGGAAAGGAAATCAGCATCTGGATGATTGCGAGAATTGCCTTCACGGCAGATCTCCGAGAGGAAGCATCCGATAGCCCTCGGCACGGGTGAGCCAGGACAGATAGGAGTGTCTGCCATCGCCGATCAGCATCGGGTGATCCGAAGCGTCCGTGGTCGTCGCGACCTCCATTGGCTCCGACCAGCTGCCGCCGTCATCGGACGAACTCATCAGCTTGACGCTGGTGACCTCGCCGTCGAATTCCTTCCATACGAGCCTCACGGTTTTGCCGCTCGCGGCCAGGTACGGGCGCGCAGCCCTGCGACCCGGGTCGCCGACCGGCAGCGGTACCGTGAAATGTTCACCGTTATCGGAGGACCGTGCATAGAAGAGGCCCTTTCGCGTCTTGCCGGCGGTGAACCAGGTCGCATGGATCGTTCCGGACCCCGAGACCGCCAATGACGGCCCATGATGGGGACACGCATCGATTTCCCAGTCATCGACGCTGACCCGGTGCGGGGCGCCGGGCAAATCCCGGTCTCCGAACACCAGCAGGGCATGATCGCGGGTGTTGGCGCCGAAGATGTTGCGGAACAGCACGACTGGCCGCCCCGCTTCGGCAAAGGCGACGCCGAGACGGCAACACTCGCAGACATTGTCGAGCGCCATACGCGCCGGCAGAAAGCTCTTGCCTCCATCCGAAGACCAGGAATAAGCCAAGGCGGCGCCCACATAGGTTTTCCCCGCAGCGCGTGCCGCCGCACCGTTGCGCTTGTCGAGCCAAGCGGCAAAGACGCTGCCTTCGGGGTCGAGCGCCAGCGTTTCGAAGCGCTGGCTGGTAGCGTCTCCGGTAATCGGCCGGGGAGTGTCGAAGCCGGCTCCGGTGTCATCGGAGCGGCCGATCATGACCCGGCCGTTATAGCGGTCGTCCTGAAAAACGGCATAGGCGATGACAATGCGATTCTTGTCGTCGACGATTACCTTGGGCCGCGCGTCGGGCCCGCCGTCGATGCGCTCGGGCGCGCGGTTCACCGCGACGGTTTGCTCGAAGGTGCGGCCGAGATCGTACGAATGACCGACCATGACCCTGCCGCCGGCGGACCAGGCAAGCCAAATGCTGCCATCCCGTGCAAAGGCCGGCGTGGCCGCTGTTGCACAGCTGAGCCCAGTGTCCTGGCATGGCGCTGGTGCATGTTGGTGCTGCTGGGCCGACACGCTGACGGCCGGGAGGAGTAAGCCGAGTAGACAAAGCCAGATTGCCGCCCTCATCCGTGCCTCCGGGTTGCGCTGCAGTGGATCAGGCCCTCAAAACCGCATTCTTACACCGCCGATAAAGGCTCGCGAAGCGCCCGAGTAGATCGAGCCGCCGGTCTTGGCTACGAGACTAGCCGGGTTTTGCAGCCCGGTGGCCGGGTTGATCGAGTCCGAGATGTTGTTGGCGGATGCAATGTAGGTTGTATTGAACAGATTCTGGATTTCAAAATAAATCCGCAAGTTCTTGCGGTTCGCCTCGCTGGCGCTCAAATCGTAATGCAAGTCGAGATTGACGAGGGCGTAGCCGGGCGCCTTGATAAGGTTGGCATTGTCCATAAAGAACGATGCCCTCCAATAGGTTTCGACAAAGCACCCGAGCCCGGCCAGGGGTCCATAGGGCTGGTCGTAGGACAGTCGAGCGAACAGCTCGTTCGGCGCAACCCCCGGGATCTTGTTGCCGGCGCGATTGAACGCCGCGGTCCGTGAGCCGGCACTCAATTGCTCGATGTAATTCGTGTAGAACTGATCGTCGAAAGTATAGGAGAGGAGCATCCGCCATCCGGGGACCGGGTGCCAATCCGCGCCGATTTCGATCCCCCGGTGGGTAGAGCCCGGTACGTTGAACGTAAAGCTCTGAAGCCCGGCTCCCGGCGATTGGGTGACGAATTCGTTGTGAAACAGCTCATAAAAGCCGGTGATGCTGAAATCGAGGGTGTTGGCGATGGTCCAGTCTGCCCCGAGATCGAAACCCAGATTGGTTTGGGTTTGCAGTTGCGTATTGTTGCCGGCCACACCCTGCGGCGTGATGAAGAGGTTGCTGACCTGCGGCGTGCCGTAACCGGTCGCCACCCGGCCGCGCAGCAGCCATTGATCGCTCGGCCGGTAAAGCAACGCCGCTTCCGGGGCGGCATTGAGAGAATTCCGGGTCACGAAAGTCGGGCTGCCGACTGCCGGAGCCTCGACCCCGGCGAATGTATTTATCGTGTTGACGGCCTGCAGATCGGTGTACTCAACGCCAACACCGACGAGGCCAGACCATTGCGGGGCAAACTGCACCTCCTCGCGGGCCCGGGCGCCGGCACCATATTGATGACCCCAAAAGTAAGAGGTCAGGGCCCCGAGGGCGGCATTGCCTCCGGGCGCTACATTGAACGTGTCGTTCGACACATGAACATAGTTGAAGAAGACTTGTGCGAAGTGCGTTGCCGGCAGGCCCAGAAAGGCGCCGCGCTGCGTGATGCCGCTCGTTACGTTGAAGGCGGGCTGATCGCCAACCGCGGACGTCGCCCCGGTCGGCTGGTTGATGTCCTTGTTGTCGTAGACATACTGGGTCTGCCAGGTGGTCTGAGCGTCGAAATTGTGTTCCCAGCGCGCGCCGAGGATCGTGCGCTGGTCGTTGCGCCCCAATCCGGCCTGTGAGGCCGTCTGGGCTATGGTTGTCCCAAAGAAACCATTGGCGAAGAGATTGACGCTGGCGCAACCGCTTCTCGAGAATGGCGTGATGCATCCCCGTTGAAATCGATTGAGGTTGAACTGGTTCAATGACAGCCGTATCGGCAATGCGGTGTCCAAATAATTGTCGATCACCTTTACCGTTATCTTGTCGTCTTGGGTCGGCGTATAGCTCGCCAGAATATTGCCGGTCGTGGTCGTGAACGAGCTGTTCGGTTGGAACCCGTCGCCGCGGACATTACTTACGAAAGCCGAATATTCGTAGTCGCCGATTTGATCACCAGCCGTGAAGTACCCATTGAAGTAGTTGAAGCTGCCAAAATCGCCGCCGAACTCGACGCCGCGGATCTCGCTGCCGGACCGCGTGTGGAAATTGATCGCACCGCCCGTCGCATAGTTGCCGAACATGGCGGAAGAGGGCCCGCGGTAAACATCGATCCTGCTATAGGCGTGAGGGTCGGTGAGGTCGGTGCGTGACAAGCCGTCCGGCTGCGTTACCGGGAAGCCGTCCTCGAAGACTTGGATGTTGCGAATGCCGAAGCCGACACGAGCATTCGATCCTCGGATCGAGATCCCGACGTCAC
>JBJMQW010000360.1:0-6289 GCA_045802495.1 Allostellaceae bacterium
GACTATCGACGAGGCGTGGAAGGAGAAGATCTATTCCTACGGCGGCATCGCACTGCCGGGCTTTCCCAACCGAAGCCGGTCGCATAGACCAGCACATCGAGTACCACCTGCGTCTCATCGGCCATCACGACGCCGTCGGGTACGATGCGGGCGATCTCTCCCTTGACGATGTGCGCGTTGGGGAGCTGCACCGCCTCGTAATAGTTCCGGTCGGATTTCGGGATGCGGGTGCAGCCGAGATTATAGTCGGGGGTCAGCTTTTGCTTCAGCTCGGGGTCCTTGATGCCGTCGAGATAGGATAGGAATTCGCGCTCCATCGCCTCGCGCTGCGGCCCGGGCTCCAGGCGCCAGCGGTCGGTCTCATTGATCAATTCCCACAGCCGCTGCTGCTCACGCCGATAGCCGCCGGGCAACCGCAATTTCAGCCGGTCGCGCCAGGTCGAGTACGGGTTCTCGCGGATATGCACCCATTGGGCGCGGCGAATGAATTGGGTGACGTCGCAGCCGGCCCAGGCCAGCGCCTCGGTGATCTGCACGCCGCTGGCGCCGCTGCCGATGACGCCCCAGCGTTTGCCGGCATAGGGCACGCCGTGATCCCAGCGCGCCGAATGGAAAGACGGACCGGCGAAATCCTCGCGCCCCGCAATGTCGGGAAAGAGCGGCTGGTGCAGAAAGCCGGTGGCGCAGACGAAGACGTCGGCAATATCGGTGCGGCCCTTTGCGGTCTCGATATGCCAGCTTCCATTGGTAAACTGAGCCGCAACGATTTCCTCGTTGAAGCGGATGAATTTACTGAGGCCGCGGTCGCGCGCGACTTTCTTGATATAGGCCCAGATCTCGGTGGCCGGCGCGTATTTGCGCGACCAGCCGTAATTGGGCTGGAACGGAAACTCGTATTGCCGCGACAGGACATCGACGAAGAGGCCGGGGAAGGTGTTGTCCCGCCAGGTCCCGCCGACTTCGCCGGCTTTCTCATAGACCATGAAGTCGATCCCGGCACGCTTCAGCGTCTCGGCCATGAACAGCCCCGAGACGCCGGCGCCGGCGACGACAACCCGAAATTTCCGATCCGCCATCACGCCTCTCACAAGACCGACTACATCCCGGTGGGCCGGAGCTTAAGCGCCCGCCCGCAGCCTCGACAATACGCCAAGAGGAACCCCAGCCGCTCCGTTACCGACGCGGCATGCGCCCGGACCAGGAACCCGTCGGGCGCATCCGAGAAATAGCCGATCAGCCACCCGGTCGAAGCCGGCCCGCTCGTGAATTCGCGCGGTCTCGGGCAATCACCTTGGCCCGACTTGTCATTCGATGCAGAACTCCTTACTCTTACATGTAAGAGTAAGGAGGTGGCCATGCGTATCACATCGAAAGGTCAGGTGACCATCCCGGCCGAAATCCGCGAACGGGCGGGCCTGCTGCCCCACACTGAGGTGGAGTTCGAGTTCGATGGCAAGGTCGTGCGGATCGTCCGAACCAAGGCCCGGAAAAGCGGCGGCCGTGGCGCCCGCCTTGTGGCCCATTTGCGGGGACGCGGTGACGTCGCAATGAGCACGGATGCCATCATGGCCCTGACCCGGAACGACTGAAATGACCGCCGTATTGGTGGACAGCAATATCCTTCTCGACATCATGACGGAAGACGCACGCTGGTTCTCATGGTCGGCCGAGTCGATCGAACGAGCCGCCGACAGCTTTCGCCTCGTCATCAATCCGATCATCTATGCGGAGGTCTCGGTTCGCTATTCGCAAATCGAGGAACTCGACGCCGCGTTGCCGAAAACAATGTTCGACCGAGAGGCTATTCCTTACGAAGCAGCTTTTCTGGCAGGCAAATCCTTTGTCTCCTATCGGCAGAGAGGGGGCTCGAGACAATCGCCGCTTCCGGATTTCTTCATCGGTGCCCACGCCGCCGTCGCGGGGTACCGCCTGATAACGCGCGACGCGGCGCGCTACCGTACCTACTTTCCCAAATTGCCCTTGATCGCCCCGGGGTAATGACTGCAAGGGGTATGCCTCAATCCACCGGGTGCGCATGCTCGCTGCCCTTCCACTGGTTGCTACCGCGGAGGCGGCGAATCCAGTGAGCGCCATGCAAACCATTATCAACGCTCCCGGGCATTCAGATTGAGTCACTACCCGCGTGCAAGACCGAGATGAACAGGTTCACCTTGGATGTTTGCGGGGGAGGACTCAGTCCTGGCAAGTGGGTCAGGGTTAGGACCTGAGTGAATATCATTCGACCCGAGCCAACGAACCCGAGACGCCGATAGACGCTGGAAAGGCCGTGCCGCGCCTCGCCGTCCGGCGTGATCGTGATGGAGACAGCAGAGCAGCCAAGTTCGCGGCACTTGGTCTTGGCCGCATCGACCAATGCCGCGGCGACGCCGCCGCGCGAGACGCAGGTAGCTCAATACATGGTCCGGCGTTACGCCTCAAGAGCAATTCCCCGCGCCGCCAGATGGCGAAGAAAATAATCAGCGCTGCGACAGTAGTTGCCGATCGCCACCAGATTGTAGCGCTGCTGCGTCAGCGCCTCTCTCAGTTGGGCGATCAAAGCGGTGGAATCATCTGACATGGAAGTCTCCTCGACTGAGTTTGAACAGCAGCCGAGGGTCTCATGTCCGGATTCGGGTTGAGATCCATAGAGCAGGAACGGCTTGCAGCCGCCACACGCTCTGCTCATAGTCCGGACCAGGCGCTTGAGCGCGAATTTTGCAGGGCCCTTGGTGATGAGTTCTTACCAGTCCTATATCATTTGCAGCACCCCCAGGAGCGGCAGCACATTGCTCTGCGACCTACTAAAAAGCGCTGGGTGCGGGCGTCCGCATTCCTATTTTCGTCGTCAGTCGATACCTGACTTCGCTCATGTTTGGGGTGTGTCAGATGGTGGAGATTTCGAGTCGGTCGTCTTCAGTCGTAGATATCTCAAAGCCGTTCTGGCCAGAGCAAAAGGAGGAACCGAGATATTCGGCCTTCGGGTTATGTTTGAAACTCTCGACGAGCTATCTGCACGGCTCGATAGGCTCTTTCCAGGATTAGAAACCACTCCCGCGCGCTTTGAAAAGGCGTTTGGACAGCCTCTGTATGTTCATATGTCTCGTGAAGATAAAGTAGCGCAGGCAGTTTCTTTGCTTAAGGCAATGCAAACGGGACTCTGGCATGTCGCCGCTGATGGATCCGAATTGGAACGGACTGCGCCGCATCAAGAGGCAGTGTATGATCCGGCAACTATCAGGACACTGGCAGATAAACTCACGCTCCAAGATGACGCGTGGCGTGAATGGTTTGTTACGCATCGGATTGAGCCGGTGCGACTCACTTATGATATTCTCTCGCGAGACCCGCAAGCTGGCTTGCGAGCTGTGCTGTCGGGTTTGGAGTTGGACACATCTCTAGCATCGACCATCGTGCCTCAGACAGCCAAATTAGCCGACAAACAAAGCGAAAACTGGATCACCCGGTTTCGGACGGACAATTCTCGACAGCCTTTGTCGGCTTGAATCACGACCCCGCAAAACAGGGAATTCCCTTTACGAGGCCGGCAGGCTTACCATCTTCGCCAAATACCAACCTGATGCCCTCTGCCTCGTCGGGTGGTCGCCGAACACCTAGTGAACCGCGCCGGAAGCTACCTGCTTGCAGCGGTCTTCGCGCCCGCGGCGCGGCTCGCGGCGTCATAGTCCGCGACCAGCTCGCGGACGCGCGGGATCAGCTCCTCGCCATACTGGATGGCGTCCGGCCGGGGATCGTAGCCGCGGATTAACAGGCTGGTGGCGCCGAGCTTTTAGTATTCGAGCATCGCCTTCGCGACCGTTTCGGGGGTGCCGACGAGGGCCGTCGAGTTCCCCGAGGCGCCGGTGGCGACGGCGAGCGGCGTCCACAAGCAGGTGTCGTGCACTTCGGCTTCCGCGGCGGCCTGCAGCAGACGTTGGGAGCCGATATTCTGGCGCTGTGGTGCAGGAGCGCCGCCGCGATTGGCCAGCACCGCTCGAGGATCGCCCGCGCCCGGCCCCAGGCCTCGCCTTCGGTTGCCGCGAGGATCGGGCGGGTCGACAAGCTGAAGGTCGGGCTACGGCCGCAGAGCGCCGCCTCCTGCCGCACGCGATCCATGAAAAGCGCCGTGTCCTTCAGCGGTTCGCCCCACAGCATGAAGACATCGACATGCGGCGCCAACGCCCGGATCGCCGCGTCGGACCCGCCGCCACCGTAGATCGGGATATGCGGCTGCTGGCGGCAGCGGATTTCCGAATAGGTCCCGCGCGTCCGGTAGAACTCGCCCTGATGGTCGAACGGCGCCGGCTCGGTCCAGGCCCGGCGCAACAGCGACATGTATTCTGCGGCACGACGATATCGGGTCTCGGAATCGGTCCAGTCGCCGTCTTTGGCCTGGTCGGCGTCGCTGCCGCCGGCGATCATATGCACCGCCAGACGGCCGGCGCTGAGCTGGTCCAGGGTTGCCAATTTGCGGGCGGCGACCGGCGGCGCCACAAACCCCGGCCGATGCGCCAAGAGGAACCCCAGGCGCTCGGTCACCGAGGCGGCATGCGCCCCGACCAGGAACCCGTCGGGCGCATCCGAGAAATAGCCGATCAGCACCCGGTCGAAGCCGGCCCGCTCGTGAATGCGCGCCGTCTCGGCTATGACATTGGCGTCGAACGGCGGTCCGGAGGGCGGGATCAGCTCTGAGGAGACCCGCGGCGCGATCCAGCCGATCATCTCCACAGGTATGGCAACCTCCTCATGAAATCGAATGACTCGCCAGCCACCTCGCCGAGCACCGAACCTTGACGGTAGCATCCCCGTAAAGCTCGTCGAACCAGCCCGCGCTCTACGCTTGTCATCGAGACGGTGAGTATTCGCACGGAGCTCGACACGCAGGCAATCCTCACCTGCCGCTGTGAGCAACCTGGTGTCCTGGTTCAGAAGTTCGCGGGATCAAACATTCCGCAGTCCCGGCGAAGGCCGGGACCCATCCCAGCCGTGGATACCGGCCTTCGCCGGTACAGCGGAGAAAGAGGGCGTAATTGCAGATCCGATGAATTTCTCGATCAGCACACTAGCCGAAGGCGGCCGGCCATATCAGGGGATGGACCCGAGGCACCGGTCTGCGGTAACCATCACAGCAGGAACGGCCGCCGGCTTGGCGGTCTGCCTCTAACCGAAAGGAAGAGACTATGGCCTATGAGGGCATGATTGCCGAAACCATCTCGATCAATGGCGACAAGAGTGAGCCGATCTCGGCCTATGTCGCGCGACCGCTGGGCTCCGGCCCCTTCCCGGGCATGGTGCTGCTCCATCACGCGCCCGGCTGGGACGAGTGGTACCGCGAGGCGACCCGCAAATTCGCCCATCACGGCTATGCGACGATCAGCCATAACCTCTATCACCGCGCCGGCGAGGGCAAAGCAGACGATGTCGCCGCCAAGGTGCGCGCCGAGGGCGGCGTTCCCGACGCCCAGGTCATCGGCGACACCGAGGGTGCCGTGCAATGGCTGCGCGCGCAGCCCTGGCTCAACGGCAAGGTCGGGGTGTTCGGCACCTGCTCCGGCGGACGCCAGACCTTCCTCTTTGCCTGTCATACCAACAGCATCGACGCGGCCTGCGACCTCTGGGGCGGCCGAGTGGTGATGAGCAAGGAAGAGCTGAACCCGAAGCAGCCGGTCTCGCCGATCGAATATACGCAGAAGCTTTCCTGCCCGCTGCTCGGCCTCTTCGGCAACGAGGACCGTGCGCCAACCCCGGAGCAGGTCGACCAGCACGAGGCCGAACTCAAAAAGTACGGGAAGAATTACGAGTTTCACCGGTATGACGGCGCCGGGCACGGCTTCTTCTACTACGACCGTCCGGCCTACCGCATCGAGCAGGCATTGGACGGCTGGCAGAAGGTATTCGGGTTTCTGCAGAAGCACCTGTCGAAATAAACGACAGTATGTGCACCTCTATTGTCGAGATCGTCGGCGCGGACGGCGCCGGCAAGGGCGGTGACGGGTGGTTTGATCTGACGCACTCGGTGGTGTCTTACGACCACCCGCACCATGCTCTTTTGGAAGAGGCGATCACGATCGATTTCGTGAACCGCGCGCTGGGACCCGGCGCGCGGGTCGCCGTCGAGCTGACACTGGAATCGGCCAAGGAGCTGAGCGCCGCGCTCGCTCGCGCGATAGCGGCGGCCGAGATCGAGGAACGCGCACGTTTCCGGCCTCGGCGCTGAACCCGGTGGAAGACCATTACTTCTGCGGCCCGTAGAACAGTACCCAGACCGAAAAGTCCGCCGAGATATCCTCGA
>JBJMQW010000361.1:0-14337 GCA_045802495.1 Allostellaceae bacterium
GCAATTATTGCGCTTCAGGATCGAGACCATCTCGGGAGCATCGCGCCCCATATCCTTGAGCCGGCCAAGGCGCAGACAGGCGTGCAACCCCAGGGTGATCTCGGTCTGCATTTCGACGAGTTTCTTCTGGATCAGCTGGTTGGCGGCGAGCGGGCGGCCGAACTGGCGGCGCTCGAGGGTGTACTTGCGCGCGGCGTGCCAGCAGAACTCGGCGGCGCCGAGCGAACCCCAGGCGATGCCGTCGCGCGCGCTGTTGAGGCAGGAAAACGGCCCGCGCAGCCCTCTGGCCCCCGGCAACAGGTTCTCCTCCGGGACGAACACGTCGTCCATGACGACCTCGCCAGTGGCCGACGCGCGCAGGCTGAACTTGCCCTCGATCTTCGGTGCGCTCAGCCCCTTCATGCCCTTTTCGAGGATGAAGCCGCGGATCAAATCGTCTTCGGTCTTGGCCCATATGACAAACACATCGGCGATCGGCGAATTGGTGATCCACATCTTGGCGCCGTGCAGCCTGTATCCGCCGGACGCCTTCGTCGCGCGCGTCGTCATGCCGGCGGGGTCCGACCCGTGATCGGGCTCGGTCAGGCCAAAGCAGCCGACCCACTCGCCCGAGGCGAGCTTGGGGAGATACTTCTGCCGCTGCTCCTCGGTGCCGAACCGGTGGATCGGGTGCATGACAAGGCTCGACTGCACGCTCATCGCCGAGCGATACCCGCTGTCGACCCGCTCCACCTCGCGCGCGATCAGCCCGTAGGAGACATAGTTGACCCCGGCGCAGCCATAGCCCTCGATCGTCGAGCCGAGAAAACCGAGCGCGCCCATCTCGTTCATGATCTCGCGGTCGAAACGCTCGTGGCGGTTGGCCTCAAGCACCCGCGGGAACAGCTTTTCCTGGCAATAGGCGTGTGCGCTGTCACGCACCATCCGCTCCTCCTCGCTCAGCGCCTCATCGAGGCGTAGCGGATCGGCCCAGTCGAACTGAGCCGCGGTAGCAGGGGTCGGTTGGGCGAAGGCAGTGGTCATCGACGATCTCGCAGGTCAGCGTCCGCGAGTCACTATAAGAGCTTGAGCTGGGTTAGGCACCCCGTCGCACCCGCTTGGTTGGTTTCGAGTGCGAGAAAGCGGCCCTCTCGCCTGGCGAAGATGGTTATTGAAACGAACCGACGCTCGTGATCGGATTGCGGGCGCGCTGGTCCATGTCACGAGACGAGCGGTTCTTGGCAGGGGAGGAAACGATGGTCGGGAAAACCGTGAAGATCGTCGGGATGCTAGCCCTGGCGGTTGGTGTAACGGTCCGGGGGCCGACGGCGATCGCCCAACCCGTCGACACGGCGCTGATCGATAGCGGCAGCGCCAATGACTGGCTGACCTATCACGGATCGTACAAATCCTATCACTACAGCCCGCTCGACCAGATCAACACCGGTAATGTGCGTGATCTGGTGGTCGCCTGGCTCCACGTCCCGGGCCGCTCCACCCGCGGGCTGCAATCGATGCCGCTCGCCGTCGACGGCGTGCTTTATTACACCGGCTCGCGCAGCCGCACCTTCGCACTCGACGGTGCGACGGGCAAGGTGGTCTGGTCGTACGTCCCGGAACTCGATGAGACACTCATCGCCCGGCAAACCCATTCGCCCTACAATCGCGGCGCAGCGATCGGTGAGGGCAAGGTGTTTGTCGGCACGGTCGACGGACGGCTTATCGCGCTGGACATGAAGACCGGCAAGCCGCTCTGGGACACCAAGCTGATCAATTCTCAGAAGCTGACCGTCGGGTTCACCGGCGCCCCGCTTTATGCGAAAGGCGTGGTCGTGATTGGGGCACAGGGGGGCGAGTGGCCCTATCGTGGGCCAATCTTTGGCATCGACGCCGCAACCGGTCAGAAGAAATGGGAGTTTCTGACCGTCGGCGGCACGGAGGACGCCCTGAAGACCTGGGGGAACGATTCCTGGCGCACCGGCGGCGGTGGCGGCTGGATGCCCGGCACCTTCGACACTGCCAGCAACACGATCTGGTGGGGTACCAGCAATCCGGCGCCGCTCTACGATTGGTCCGGCCCCGATTACAAGACGAGCGGCGCCCGCCCGGGCGATAATCTCTATACGAGTTCCGTGATCGGGCTCGATGTCGATACCGGCAAGCTCAAATTCTATCATCAGGAGCTGCCGCACGACGCCTGGGATTTCGACAGTGCCGCCGGCGAGTTCGTCATGCTCGACCGCGACGGCAAGCACTATGTCGTGCATCCCAACAAGAGCGGCTTCGTTTTTGTTTACGACCGTGCCGACGCAAAGGTCCAAAACGTGTGGCCGCTCGTCAAGAACATCAACTTTGTCAAGACGATCGATCCCAAGACCGGCGAGCTGATCGGCCGGCGCGATTTCCAGGCCGGCAAGGTTGCAGAACCACTTTGTCCGTTCATCGGTGGTGGCGTCAGCTGGAACTCCGGCTCCTACAATCCCGCGACGGGCCTCTACTACAAGATCGGACAGGAATGGTGTATGAACCTCGATGTGGTGAAGACGACGCCAGTCACCGAGCCGCAGGCTCAGTTGAACCTCGGCGCGACCTTCAAGATGGCGCCGCCACCGGACGGCCAGATCTACGGCCATCTCGACGCGCGCGACCCGATAACCGGCAACAAGAAATGGGAGGTGCGCTTTCCGGAGCCGCCGCTTGGCAGCGTACTTTCGACCGCGGGCAACCTGGTCTTTGTCCCCGATTCGCGCGGCGTGGTTCACGCCTATAACGCGACGACCGGCGCCGAGCTGTGGAACCATAGCGACGGCCTCGGCCACCAGGGCGGCATCATCAGCTATACCGCCGGTGGCAAGCAATATATCGCCGTGGTAGCCGGGTTTGGCGGCATGCTTAGCGACGAATTCGCCCCGAACTTCGGTGAGCCCTATAAGAGCATGCCGCGCGACGAAGGGGTGCTCGTCGTCTACAGCCTGAAATAAGTGACGACACCGACGCTCCGATCTCCTGCTTGGCCTTGCGTTGCGGGCCTGATCGTCGCGCTGGCGGCTATGCCGGCGGTGACGCAGCCGGTTGCAAACCCGTCGGAGGGATCCGCCATCGATGTTGCGACCTTGTTTGCCTCGACATGCGGTTTCTGCCACAGCGATGGCGGTCGCGCCGCGGGAAAGGGCCCGCAGCTGATTGATACGACGCGAGATGACGAGTTCCTCCGCGACCGAATCAAAAACGGCAAAGAGGGCGCAATGCCGGGCTTCGGTCAAATGCTCAGCGACGCCGATGTCGATGCAATTATCGCTTATATCCACCAACTCAAGCCCGAGGGGCAGGGGTGAGCATCGGCCGAGGCCAAGCACGTTCGGTGCTGTGGATTATCGGCACCGGGATTGGGCTGTTTTTCTGGCAAATCGAAGCGGCCCCAGCGCGGTCCCTCGAGGTTATCCAGGCCGCCGGTGTTCTTCGGCTTTGCGCTCATCCCAATGCGCTGCCTTTTGCCAGCAAGGCGGGTCACCCGCCGGGATTTCAGATCGAGCTCGGCGAGGCGCTTGCTAAGCAGATGGGGCTTGCGCTGGTGACGGAGTGGATCGTCGTCCCTGCTCAAATCTCACGGGCGGATTGCGATATCGTCCTTGACGCGATCGCCGATCCCGAGGCTCAGGCCGATAGCGGTCTGCGGATCTCCAAGCCGTACTATCGCAGCGGCGTCGGATTGGCCGTGCCTCGTGGTAGTGCCATCGTCGGCTTCGCTAGCCTGAACCACGATACGAAAGTTGGCGTGCAGGTCGGCTCCGTCGCCGCCATGCTGCTGAACCAGCAGCACGTGCGAACGTCGACTTTTGGCTTTGAGGAGGACATCCTCGAGGCGCTCGCCGCGGGCGACATCGATGCAGCCGCGGTAACGCCGGCTTCCGCAGGCTATTATAGCTTGACGCATCCCCTTGAGGGATTCGCCATCCTGCCGCCCGATGAGGCGGAGCACGATCTCGTTTGGAACGTGGCGGTCGGCATTCGCAAGCCCGACGACCGGCTCCTCGACGCGATCGACGCAGCTCTCGATCGGCTTCGCGCAAATGGCTCTGTCTCGACGATTTACTCGAAATACGGAATCTCACTACTGCCACCGCGCTAGCGTATTGGAAATTGCCGCCGCCGTGTTTTCACGGGCCTACGTTGCGGTTGCGCCAGGCTTGCGCGTAAGATTTGCGCCGGCGGGAGCGCTCGGGCGCGGATGGCATATTTTCTGCAGCAGCTTATCAACGGTCTGACCCTGGGGTCGATCTATGGCCTGATCGCCATCGGCTACACCATGGTTTACGGCATTATTGGAATGATCAATTTCGCCCATGGCGAGATCTATATGATCGGTGCCTTCATCTCGATCATCGCATTCCTGGTTCTTGGTCTAGCGGGCCTAACTTACGTTCCGCTCGCCTTGGCGATCGTCTTGTTGATCACAATGCTCTTCACCTCGATTTACGGCTGGGCGGTCGAACGGATCGCCTACCGGCCCTTGCGCGGTTCGTTCCGGCTTGCGCCGCTGATCTCGGCAATCGGCATGTCGATCTTTCTGCAGAACTACGTGCAGCTCTTCCAGGGCGCCCGGGTCAAGCCGATGCCTCCTCTCGTGCAAGGTGGGTTTACGGTTTTTGAGAGCGGCGGGTTTGCGGTGCAGCTCAGTTATTTGCAGGTCTTTATAATGCTGCTGACCGTGGTGCTGATGATCGGTTTCACGTTCCTGATCGCGGCGACGCCGCTCGGCCGCGCTCAGCGAGCTTGCGAGCAGGATATGCGGATGGCGGCATTGCTCGGGGTCGATGTCAACCGGGTGATCTCGCTGACCTTCGTCATGGGCGCCGCGCTTGCCGCGGTCGCCGGGCTGATGGTCACGCTTTATTACGGCGTCATCGATTTCTTTATCGGCTTTCTCGCTGGGGTGAAGGCGTTCACTGCCGCCGTCCTCGGCGGCATCGGGTCACTGCCGGGAGCCATGCTCGGCGGCGTTCTGATCGGGCTCATCGAGGCGTTCTGGTCAGCGTATTTCTCGGTCGAATACAAGGACGTTTCGGTTTTCGTGGTTCTTGTCCTTGTGCTGGTCTTTTCACCGACCGGCCTGCTCGGACGGCCCGAGGTGGAGAAGGTTTAATGGCGGCTGCCTCAGGGCTCGCCGTCGAGAATACAGCCAAGCCGCGCGTTTTCTGGGCTCCACTCCTCAAGGATGCCGTTCTTGCAGCATTGGTCGCAGTCCTTCTCGCACTGCCGCTGGTGGGCTTGCAGACCTATGATATCGGCGGTGGCGCGCTCGGCATCCGCACCCATTTCGATTGGGTCGCGTGGGCCGGCGCGGCGGTATTTGCCGGAAGGCTCGCATTGCGCGTGCTGCGACAGCGTTATGGCGCCCGGCCAATGGGCGAAACAAAGCATTTTGCTTTTCTCGCAGTCTGGGCCGCTCGGCAGGCGGTGCCGCTCACTCTCGCCGGTGTGGCCTTTGCCGTGATGCTGCCTTTCTTGCCGTTCTCGTCGCGCTATCTGGTGGATCTCGGCACAACCGTGCTGATTTATGTGATGCTCGGCTGGGGTCTCAATGTCGTCGTCGGCCTCGCTGGGCTGCTCGACCTCGGCTATGTGGCGTTTTATGCAGTCGGCGCCTACACCTTTGCGCTGCTGGCGCGCGATTTGGGTTTCAGCTTCTGGGAGGCATTGCCGTTTTCCGGGCTCGTGGCAGCGAGCTTCGGGGTCATTCTGGGTTTCCCGGTGTTGCGCCTACGCGGCGACTATCTCGCGATCGTCACCCTCGGTTTCGGCGAGATTATTCGTATCGTTTTGTTGAACTGGGCTTCTCTCACGGGCGGCCCCAACGGCATCTCTGATATCCCGCGCCCATCCTTCTTCGGCTTGCCCTTTTCTCGCTCGGCGCCCGAGGGGGTCACGACTTTTCATCAATTTTTCGGGCTCGAATTCTCGCCGGAGCACCGTGTCGTCTTTCTCTATTTCGTGATTCTGGCGATGGCGCTCGTGACCAATGCCTTCACCCTGCGCATCCGCAAATTGCCCGTGGGGCGCGCCTGGGAGGCATTGCGCGAGGACGAGGTGGCTTGCCGCGCACTCGGCATAAACCCGACCACCGTCAAGCTCTCGGCGTTTGCGATCGGCGCAATGTTCGGCGGCCTTGCCGGCTGCTTTTTTGCGACCCGCCAAGGCTTCATCAGCCCGGAGAGCTTCACTTTCATCGAGTCTGCGACAATCCTCGCGATCGTCGTGCTCGGTGGAATGGGAAGCCAGCTGGGTGTCGTGCTGGCTGCGATTCTGCTCGTCACCTTGCCCGAATTCGGCCGCGCCTTTGCCGAGTTCCGCATGCTGATCTTTGGAGCGGCAATGGTCGGCGTCATGGTGTGGCGGCCGCGCGGTCTGATCGCGCATCGTGCGCCCACATTGCGCCTCGGGCTGCAGCCGGCGACTCAATGAACCGGGTTCATGCCCATATTCCGCTTCTCGCGGTCGAAAACCTGACCATGCGATTTGACGGACTGGTTGCAGTGGACGACGTTTCGTTCACCGCGTATCGCGATGAGATCACCGCGATCATTGGCCCGAACGGCGCCGGCAAGACCACCGTCTTCAATTGCCTGACCGGCTTCTACCGGCCGAGCGCCGGAAAGCTCGTCATGCATAAGGGCGGCGAGCTTTTGCGGCTCGAACGCATCGAAGGCTTTCGCATCGCGCGTCGCGCCGGCATCGCCCGAACCTTTCAAAACATCCGGCTGTTTGCCGGGATGACCGTTCTCGAAAACCTGATGGTGGCCCAGCACGCCCCATTGATGAAAGCGAGCGCAATATCGCTCGCCGGCCTCCTCGCTTTGCCGCGCTACCGCAGGGCGGAGCGGGCCGCCATCGAACGTGCCAGACACTGGTTGGAGCGGACCCGCTTGACCGACCAGGCCGACTGGCTTGCGGCGGCCTTACCCTACGGTGCGCAGCGTCGGCTCGAGATCGCCAGAGCATTGTGCACGGGCCCGACCCTTTTGTGCCTGGACGAGCCGGCCGCCGGCCTCAACCCGCGCGAATCCGCCGAGCTCAACGAATTTCTGCTCGGCGTGCGTGACGCTGAGCAGATCGGTATCCTTCTGATAGAGCACGATATGAGCGTCGTGATGGGCATCTCGGATCACGTTGTCGTGCTCGATTACGGCCGCAAGATCGCCGACGGCACCCCAGCGGAAGTGCGCGCCAGCCCTGAAGTCATCAAGGCCTATCTCGGCGAAGAGGACGTGGATCTCGGAGATACTTCTTTTATTCCGGCCGGGCCGTGATGCTTGCGGTCTCGGGCCTTCACGCCTTTTACGGCACCATCGAAGCCCTGAGGGGGGTGCATCTCGAGATTGGTGCCGGCGAGATTGTGGCGTTGATCGGCGCCAACGGCGCCGGCAAATCGACCGTGCTTATGACGATCTGCGGCCGGCCACGGGCGTCCAGGGGCCGGGTTCTGTTCGAAGGACGCGACATCACCCAGCTCGAGACGTTCGAAATCGTCCGGCTCGGTATCGCCCAGGTGCCTGAAGAACGGCGAATTTTCCCGCGGATGACGGTCCTCGAAAACCTCCAGATCGGGGCGACCTCCGCCGACCCCGCTCGGTTCGACGAGGATCTCGCCCGCGTATTCGGGTTGTTCCCTATCCTACAACAACGGAAGGAACAGCGCGGCGGCACATTGTCGGGCGGCGAACAGCAGATGTTGGCAATTGCCAGGGCGTTGATGAGCCGTCCGCGCCTTCTGCTGCTCGACGAGCCGTCGCTCGGCCTGGCGCCGTTGGTTGTCAAACAGATCTTTGGCGTCATCCGCGAGCTCAACGAGCGTCAGAACATGACCATTTTGCTCGTCGAGCAGAACGCCCATCATGCGCTCCGGCTCGCTCATCGCGGCTACGTGATGCAGACCGGCCGTATCACGCTCAGTGGTACCGGCCGTGAACTGCTGGCCAGCGCCGAGGTGCGCGCGGCCTATCTAGAGGGGGGTCGGCACTGAACATGCGTTCGTGCTACAGTTTATCAAACATGCCGGTAATCTGAACGCGCAGGGGGTTTCATGAACCATTTTGCCCGATCGGTCGTCTTGGCGGCGTCTTTTACGTTGTCCGCGGGTGTCGCCACGGCGCAGAACATCCCGATAGCGGTCGTCGGGCCGATCACCGGCTCGAACGCGGCCCTCGGCGAGCAGATGAAGCGCGGCGCCGAGATGGCGGTCGCCGACATCAACGCCAAGGGTGGGGTGCTCGGCAGGAAACTCGACCTGATCATCGCCGACGACGCTTGCGATCCGAAGCAGGCAGTAGCGGCGGCTAACGACGTGGTCGGCAAGAAGGTGGTGTTTGTCGACGGACATTACTGCTCCTCGGCCTCGATTCCGGCGTCGGCCGTCTACAACGAGGCGGGAGTTCTGCAGATGACGCCGGCCTCGACTAACCCGGCCTTGACCGACGATGCGGCGAAAAAGGGGTGGAACAATGTCTTCCGCGCCTGTGGCCGCGACGACGCACAAGGCGCTGTTGCCGGCAAGTATCTGGCCGATCACTACAAGGGGAAAAAGGTAGCGATTGTCCATGACAAGACCGCGTACGGCAAAGGTATCGCCGACGAGACGATGAAGGCGATGAACAAGGCCGGCCTCAAGCAGACGATGTACGAAGCGATCACCCAGGGTGACAAGGACTTCACCGCGCTGATCAGCAAGATGAAGCAAGAAAAGATCGATGCGATCTATTTCGGGGGCTACCAGACCGAGGGCGGGTTGATTGTCCGACAGGCACGGGATCAGGGTTTGAAGGCCCAGTTCATCGGCGCCGATGCGCTCGTCACCGAGGAGTTTTGGAAGATCACAGGTCCTTCGGGCGAAGGAACCCTGATGACTTTCCCGCCCGACCCGCGCAAGGTCCCCGCCGCCAAGGCTGTCGTCGATGAGTTCATGGCGCAGAAGCCGCCCTACAACCCCGAGGGCTACACTCTCTATACCTACGCCGCAATCCAGGCTTTCGCCGCCGCCGCCGAGAAGGCCAAGTCGGTCAAGGTCGACGATCTGTCAAAAGCCCTGCACTCGATGACGGTGCAGACTGTCGTCGGCCCGTTGACCTGGGACAAGAAGGGCGACGTCACCGACCCGAAATACGTCTTCTATATCTGGAAGAACGGCACCTACGCCGAGATGTAGAGAGATTCGATATTCGTCTGTGTAAACTAGTCTAGCCCCGGCAGCGGCGCGCCGTTGCCATCCCGGATCTGCAGTCGGGGTCGGGCGATCTAACAGTGCTTCTTGCGGCTCTCTATAGTGGTCGCGCTGGCCGTTGTGCCATCGGGGAAGGCGGCCAAGGCACTTTTCGATCAGCGGGCCGAGATGGTTGCGGTTGTCTGAGCCCGCAGCGTCACTTGTTGCAATCGGTCGCGCGAACGACGCACTCGCCCGCCTTGTCTTTCTCGCAGTTTTTGAGCGCGGCCAGTCGGGCGGCTTCGCGATCCTTGCGCCAGGCGGCGCCGGCATGCTTGCCGTCTCCCGTTGTCGCCAGCGCACCGCACATCGCCGGGCCGACCCTTCCCACGATCTTGCATCCTGTGCTGCCGCATTCTCCGAGCGCAACTTCCACAGCGCGTTGCTGCGTCGGCTGGTTCCAGCTCACGCCGTATTTCCCCGAGCCGCGGTCCCAGGCGATTGCCCCGTAGGCCGCAAAAGCGGGGCCACCGGGCCATAGGGTGTAGCCAAACACCAGCAAGGCAATTGCAATCCATGTGATGCGGCCCATCGAGCTTGTGTTCCTCAAAATCGCTCCGCCCAGGCTTGCGACGGCATCGGGCCGATTCCATAAAAGGAGCTGGTCGAATAGTCGAGTCCCGGCAGGGCGCGCCGCGCCGTGGGCGCCGCTCGGGAAGAGCCGTTGCACTTACGCCTCCGTGACGAAGAGCGGCTGGCTTATTGGTATGCCAACACGCGGCGGGCAGCGTCCAGTATGCGAGCCTCGCTCGGTATATATTGCTGTTCGAGACGGTAGAGCGGCATTACGGTGTCCCAGCCGGCGACGCGCTCAATCGGGGCGAGCAGCGAAACGAGGCCGCGCTCGGCGATACGGGCGGCGATCTCGGCTCCGACGCCGCCGGTCAGCGGCGCCTCATGGACGATGATGCAGCGGCCGGTCTTTGCAACCGAGGCGAGTACGCCGTCGGTGTCGAGCGGCTTCAAGGTCGCGACGTCGATGACCTCGGCGCCGACCCCGTCGGCTTCGAGCAGGTCGGCGGCAGCCAATGTCTCCCGCGTCGCCGCGCCCCAGGTGATTAAGGTGATGTCAGTGCCCTCGCGCAGCACGAAGCATCGGTCGAGGGGCAGTGCCGCGCCGTCATCCTCGACCTCCTCACGAAAGGCCCGGTAGAGCCGGGTCGGCTCGAGGAAGACGACCGGATCGGGGTCGCGGATCGCGGCGAGCAGCAGGCCGTAAGCCTTCGCCGGCGAGGACGGAGTCACGACCCGTAAACCCGGGATGTGGGTGAATATGGCCTCCGGGCTTTCGGAATGGTGCTCGACCGCCCGAATGCCGCCGCCGCAAGGCGAGCGCACGACCATCGGGCAGCTCAGCCTCCCGCGCGTGCGGTTGCGCAGGCGCGAGGCGTGGTTGGTGAGCTGATCGATCGTCGGGTAGATGAAGCCGGTGAACTGGATCTCCGACACCGGGCGGAAACCCTGGGCCGCGAGGCCGACGGACATTCCAGCTATGACGCCCTCGGCGAGCGGCGTGTCGAGCACACGGTCGGCGCCGAAGCGCTCGAGCAGACCCTCGGTTGCGCGGAATACGCCCCCCTCCACGCCGACATCCTCGCCGAGGACGAGGACCGAGGCATCGTCGGCCATGGCGTGGGCGAGCGCCAGGCTGACGGCCTGAACGAGCGTAATTTCCGACATCGGGGTCTACTCCCTCGCCAGCTCGATTGCCGCCTGGCGCTGTTCGGCGAGATCCTTCGGCAGGTTCTGGTACATGAAATCGAACATTGCGTCCGGGCCCTGCGGCGCGGTCGCCAGATAAGCCTCCGCGGCCCGTTCGACCGTCAGCGTGATTTCCGCGAGCAGCTGCTCCTCATCCGCCTTCACCCATAGGCCTTGCGCGACGAGGTGGTTGCGCAGCCGGGCGATCGGCTCCTCCGCCCAACGGGCGCTGACCTCGGACCCGGCGCGATAGCGGCTTGCGTCGTCTGCCGTGGTGTGATCACCCAGCCGGTAGGTCAACGCCTCGATCAAGTGAGGCCCGCCGCCGGCGCGGGCTTTCGTGAGAGCGCGCGACATGGCCTCACGCACGGCGATGACGTCATTGCCGTCGACCTGCTCGCCCTCGATGCCGGCGGCAATCGCCTTTTGCGCCAAGGTCTCGGCAGCGGTCTGCTGGGCGAGCGGCACCGAGATAGCCCACCGGTTGTTATTGATGACAAAGACGACCGGCAACTGCCAGACGCCGGCGACATTGAGCGCTTCGGCGACATCGCCTTTCGAGGTCGCCCCGTCCCCAAAGACGCAGACGGCGACCCGCTTTTCGCGCCTCAGCTTGAATGCCAGCGCCACCCCGACCGCGTGCGGCGCGTGGGTGCCGACAGGAACGCAAACCGGGAAATCCTCCCGGGCCTCCGCGAAATTGCTGCCTCGCTCGTCACCGCCCCAATAGAGAAAAAGCTCCACCGGGCTGACCCCGCGCCACAATTGCGCGCCATGCTCGCGGAAGCTCGGCAGAAGCAGATCCTCCGCCCGCATCGCGCTTGCGATCCCGATGGGGACCGCCTCCTGGCCGAGCGCTGTGGCAAAGGTGCCGAGCCGCCCGGTTCTCTGCAGCGCCACCGCCTTGGCGTCGAAACGCCGCGCCAGCACCATCCCGCGGTAGAGGGCGACCAATTGGTCGCGGTCCCGGGCGAAATCGGGTAGCGGTCGAACCGCGTTTCCCTTCGGGTCGAGGAAACGGCTGTGGCGGATCTCGAACCGCGCCACCGCGGTCGGCAGCGGCGTTCTCATCGCGTCAGCGACCTCCGGCCGTTGCTCGGTTGTATCGGAGAGCGGCATTGCACACCCAATGGTATATCTCGGCTTTCGCAGACAGCGCTTCCCAACATGTGGTAACGCTCGCCACCGGGTGATCGCTCCTGAGCCCCCGCAATTACGTCACCTTCGGCATGATGATCGATTTGGAACCGTACAATCTGGAATTGTATCCTGAAATTGCGTCCCGCTGCACCTGCAGCGAAAGAACAGCGAAGCTCGCCGAATGATTGCAGATGGACGTTCTGTCAGCGGGCTGCTCGGTCCGAGACATGTATAATGCCAAATTGGCAATTTTGCGGTTGCCACGTCCTTCTGCCGCCGGATGTGCAGAGAGCTGTTTCAATGAAGCCTTGCCGCCGACGCCGGCGAGGGCTCTTTTGTTCACAGCCGCTTCGCGAGGGTGACGAGTTGGTCGAGGGTTTTGCCCCAACCCTCGTGGAAACCCATATCCGCGTGCTTTTTGGCGCCTTCTTGATCGGCGTGGATCGCGATCGCGGTGTACTTCGTGCCGGCGCCGTGCGGTTCGAGCAGGATCACCGCGGTAAAGAGAAACGGGCAGTGCTCGTCGTCCGGCCGGTTGCCCGGCTGGCGCGGGCGATAGCCGGCCTTGAGCGCGCCGGTCCAGACCAGCTTTTCGTTTTCGATCACTTCGAGGTAGCAGCCCTCATTCGGGAATTCCTGTCCCTCCGGCGAGCGCATCACAAACCGAAAAATGCCGCCGGGTCGCAAATCGATCTCGCAATCGACCGTTTGCCATGGTGCCGGTGTGAACCATTGCTTCACGTACTCCAGCCTGGTCCATGCCGCCCAGACCAGGTTTGGCGCAACATCGACAACCCGCTCCAGCACGAGGTCGAGTTTCGGATCGGGTTGATGCATGATGGCGCGACTCATCGCTTCTGCTCCTTGAGTGTTTCGAGGAAGTTGTCCAGGGAATCGAGGCGGCGTTCCCAAAGGGCGCGCTGTGCTGAAAGCCAATGCTCTGCGGCCGTCAGTGGCTGCGGCACCAGGGCGTACGTCCGCACGCGGCCTTGCTTTTTCGAACGCACGAGGCCGCAATCCTCCAGCACGCCGAGGTGTTGCACAAAAGACGGCAGCGCCATCTTGAATGGTTGGGCGAGGTCGCTCACCGCGGCGGGGCCGCGCGTCAGCCGCTCGAGCACCGCCCGGCGGGTCGGATCGGTCAGGGCGTGGAAGACACTGGTAAGCTGTTGGTTAGGCATATGCCTAAGTTATCACCCGGAAAACAGTTAGGTCAACACCTTTCTTTTATGGTGGCAGCAAGATCAAGATGACGATATTCGAGATCCCGACACGCACTACGGATCGGTTGCGGCTGCGCGCGTTTCAAGCGACCGACCTCGACGCCTATGCGGCCATGCAGGCGAACCCGGAAGTGATGCGCTACCTAGTCACGGGCCGCACGTCCACCCGCGTCGAAGTCTGGCGGACGATGGCGACGTTTCTCGGGCAGTGGGCGTTGCGCGGCTATGGCATGTGGGCATGCACGAAGATCGACGGCGGCATATTTGTCGGCAGCGTCGGGATTTTCCAGCCCCTCGACTGGCCGGAGCCTGAGATCGCCTATCGCTCGACCGGCCCTTCTGGGGACACGGCTTTGCGACCGAAGCGGCGATAGCGGCCCGCGACTGGTATTTCGAGCACTTTCCGTTAGCTCGCGTTGCGAGCTTTATACGGCCCGACAATCATGCGTCGAAGCGCGTCGCGGAACGGCTTGGCGCGGTTTGCGAACGCACGTTCGAGTTGCGCGGCTCCGCCTACGAATATTGGGTGCATTACCGGGCCAGAGGGCACTCTTAGCGGAAGGACCATGCCTATGAACTACGATGTTGTGGTGGAAACGGCGCAGGCAGAGCTGGTGGCTGCAGTCCAGGCCGCGGTGCCGATCAGCGGCATCGCCCGTGCATGGAAGCCGGCACTCGATCAAGTGTGGGCGTTTTTGAAGACCCACGGCGAACTGAACCCAGGACACAATCTGTTCCTCTATCACCACCCGGAACGCCGGAACGAAGCGATGAATGTCGACTTTGGTGTCCAGGTGGCGCGCCCGTTCGAACCGGAAGGCGACGTCAGATGCATCAAGACGCCGGCTGGTGAGGTCGCAAGGACAGTTCATATCGGTCCTTACGATCGACTGGGTGACGCCCACAATGCAATCCACGCTTAAGTGCGCTGCCAGCAACCGCAAAATCGCGCAGGCTTCGTGGGAAATCTACGGTGACTGGAATGACGATCCGGCGCTGCTCGAAACCACCATCAAATATCGGCTGGCGTGAACATTGACC
>JBJMQW010000362.1:0-12466 GCA_045802495.1 Allostellaceae bacterium
CGAAAAACGCATCGCCTGGCAAAAAAAGATGCATGCCGCCGGCTGGGTCGGCATTTCCTGGCCCAGGGAATATGGCGGTCGCGGCGCCGGCTTTATGCAGCAGGTCATTTTCGACGAGGAATATTTTCGTGCCCGCGCCCCGGTCCTGCCGACGGCGAGCGCGCTGAACCTGCTGGGCCCGACGCTCATTCACTGGGGGACCGAAGAACAAAAGAGGCGGCACCTGCCGCGCATCCTCAGCGCCGACGAACTGTGGTGCCAGGGTTATTCAGAGCCGGACGCCGGCGGTGATCTCGCCAGCCTGCGCACGCGCGCTGTCGACAGGGGCGATCATTTTGTCGTCAACGGACAGAAGGTGTGGACCTCAGGCGCGCATTTCGCAGATTGGTGCTTCCTGCTGGTGCGCACCGACCCCGACGCGCCCAAGCATCACGGCATCAGCTACCTCCTCGTAGACATGAAGACGCCCGGGGTCACGGTGCGGCCGCTGGTGCTGCTCAATGGCCACCGCCATTTCAACGAGGTGTTTTTCGAAGACGTGCCGGTCCCCAAGGAAAATTTGGTCGGGCCGCTAAACCAGGGCTGGAAGGTCGCGATCACGACCCTGATGTTCGAGCGCAGCGGCGCCGGTGGGCGCGATCACGCCGCGCAGATCGCCCGGCTTACCGAGCTGGCAAAGCAATTCCCGACACGCCAGGAGCCGGCCTGGCACGAGAGCCATATCCGCCAGCAACTGGCGCAATTGGCGATCGACGTTAAAGCATTGCAGGTGACGCGGCTGCGCGGACTGACCCGCAGGCTGCGCGGCGAGCCGCCGGGACCCGAAGGCTCGATCCTCAAATTGTTCGGATCGGAGCTGGCATTGCGCATAGCCGATTTCTCGTCGACCCTGCTCGGGCCATACGCGACGGTCGACACCCCGACCGAGGCGGTGCCCGACGCCGCGCGCTGGCACCACCGCGTGCTCGGCGCCCGGCAATACACGATCGCCGGAGGGACCAGCGAAATTCAGCGCAACATTTTAGGCGAGCGCGTGCTGGGATTGCCAAAGGGGTGAGACCCATATCGACAAGGACGGGCTGTAGCGGTGGTATCGATTGCAATCGAGGACCCGGCCGGGCCTGAAATCGCAGCGTTGCTGGGTCGGTCGGACGCCTATTCGGCATCGCTTTATCCGCCCGAAAGCCGGCATCAAGCGGATGTCTGTTCATTAAAGGCGGCGAACGTTCGCTTTTTCGTGGCGCGATCCGCAGGGACGGCGGTTGGGTGCGGTGCACTCGTGATCGGTACCGATAAGAGCGCCGAGCTGAAGCGGATGTTTGTCGATCCAGCGGCGCGAGGCCAAGGGATCGGACGGGCAGTGATGCAGGCGATCGAGGCTGCCGTCAGCAGCGCGGGTGTGCGGCTGCTCCGACTTGAAACGGGAATTCACAATGTGGAAGCGCTTAGCCTCTATCGCCGGTTCAGCTACGTCGAGTGTGGGCCGTTTGGGAATTATCGCGACGATCCGTTGAGCGTCTTTATGGAGAAATCGTTCGCCTGAAGACCCATTTCCGAAAACTGCAGAGGCGCCATGGATATCGGCTTTACCGAAGAGCAGGAATTGCTGCGCGAGACCGCGCGCAAATTCCTCAACGCCGAATGCGACAGCCGGTTTGTGCGAGCGCGCATGGCCGAGCCGGCCGCCGTGACGGACGCATTCTGGCAGAAGCTCGCCGAGCAAGGCTGGCTCGGCATCGTCTATCCCGAAGAAGAGGGCGGCAGCGGGCTCGGGCTCGTCGACCTCGTCGTTTTGATGGAAGAAATGGGTCGCGCCGTGATGCCAGGCCCATTCTTCTCGACCGTATTGATGGGCGGCGCGGCGATCGCCGAAGCAGGATCGCCGGACCAGCGCCGACAGTGGCTGCCGCCGATCGCTGCGGGCAAAATCAAGGCGGCGCTGGCCTGGACCGAGCCCAATCTGCGCTGGGACGCTGCCGGCATCACTCTGGCGGCGCGCGAGGCGGGCAGCGGCTTTAGCCTGGGCGGCACCAAGCTGTTCGTCGGGGACGCGCATCTCGCCGATGTCCTTGTGGTCGCCGCGCGTACCCGCGACGGCAGCACGATGGAGGACGGGATAAGCCTGTTTCTGGTGCCCAAGGATACCGCCGGCCTCACTGTAACGGTATTGCCGACGATCGATGAGACTCGCAAATTATGCGAGGTCAAGCTCGACAACGTCGTGCTGCCGGCATCGGCATTGCTCGCCGCCAAGCACGAGGGCTGGGCGCCGTTGGCGCGCGTTATTGCAGGAGCGACGGTGGCATTGGCCGCCGAGATGTGCGGCGGCGCCCAGCAGGTGCTGGATATGACGGTGGCCTATGCCAAGATCCGCATTGCCTTCGGCAAGCCGATCGGCAGCTACCAAGGGGTCAAGCATCAGGCGGCCGACATGCTGGTCGCGATCGAGAACGCCAAATCGTTGACCTATTACGCCGCCTGGGCGGTCGATCAAGGTCTCGACGAGGCGCCGCTGGCGGTGTCGATGGCCAAGGCCGCGGCTTCAGACATGGTCCGCAAGGTCGCGGGGACCGGCATCCAGCTGCATGGCGGCATTGGGATGACCTGGGAACACGATCTGCAGCTCTATTTCAAGCGCGCCAAAGCCTGCGAGGTCGCGTTTGGCGACGCCACCTGGCACCGCGAGCGCGTCGCTCGGTTGATGGCTCCGGCTTAGAGAAAGTCGCGCACTCTTTCCAGCTCATCGAGGGCGGAAGCGGGTGAAACGACAAGAACCTCGTCGAAACCGATCTGGTCCAGACGCTTCAGCCTTTGGCGCGCTTCGTCGGGCAAACAGACGAGCGACACCTTGGCACGCTCGGCGAGGCTGCCCCGTTCCACCCGGCCGCTGAGGTCGACGAGGACATTGGCGAGGACGGCGTTGCTCCCGCCGGCCTCTCGATAGAGTCGCATGCCGTTTTCGAGGTCTTCCCAGCTGCTGTAGAGGCCGGAGGCGATCCATCCGTGGCACTGCTTGGCGGCATAGGCGATCCAGCGCGGGTTCCGCCAAGCGCCAAGCAGTATCGGTGGTCCGCCCTCGCAGCCTGGCCATGGCGACAGGGTCCCGCCATTGACCGGCTCGCCGCTCCACGCGCGGCGCATAATGTCGAGCGAACTCATCAGGTTTCGAAAGCGTTGATCGTAATTGGCGCCCAGGAGATCGAAATCGGCGCGCGTCGAGCCGCTGCCGACCCCGAGCCGCAGGCGTCCGCCGGATAGGGCCTGGGCGGATTGCACGCGATGCGCGAGCTCGATCGGGTGGCGCAACGAAACCTGCAGCACGGCGGTGCCCAGCTCCACCCTCTGGGTTGCGGCGGACAACACGCCGAGGGCGACGAGCGGGTCCAAGGTTGGCCGCCCGCGTCCTAGCGAGTCGGTTACCCAAATCCCGGGAAAGCCGCTCCTCTCGATGCGCCGGGCATAATCGACGATGCGGCCGAGCGGCCGATCGCGCAGCTCAGTTCCCGGGCGCATGAAGGTTACGACGCTCAATCTCATGACCACCTGCTGACTCGAACACTTTCCCCAACAATGCGATACATGCGTCGCGCGGCCAATACCCGAATGATCTCAACTCCTCGCCGCTCGAAATATGATAGCGCCGCCAAGCGAGGGCGGAAGCGATACCGCGAGGCCATCGGATACTGGCGTGCTGGCCAGCCCAGCCGAGGCGAGGTGCTCGCGAAGGCGGTCGAGGCTCTCAACTTCAATCTCATAGGCAGCGAAGTAGGGTTGGGGCGGTCCCGGGGCGATGCCGAACTCGCGTTCGAGAAAGCCGGATGTCCCGACCCGGACGACGCCGCGCTCGAGCGAGATCGTCGAGATTTCGGTTTCGCGGCGGAGTGCGCGGCCCGTGAACCGCGCGAAGCGCTCGGCCGCGTCGTCAGGATCCGCTGCGGCAATCCACACTGCGAGGAGGGCAAGCGCGCCGTTCGGATGATCGAGGAAAGGGGTGCGCCAGACCAGCTCTTCGGTGTGGTGGGTCAGGAACTGGGTGCGACCTTCCAGCATAGCGCCGGGAGCGATGCGGGCGATCGTGAAGCGCGCCCACTCTTCGCCTTGACCGGTGATGACCGGGCGACGCATGTCCACCAGCGGCAGCACCGGAAAGCCGGCGGCAGCCAGTCGGTGATGCTCCGCTGCCGCATCGGCGGCGCTGAAGGCCGCAAGGTGCAGCCCGACATGCCGGAGCAATCGATCGTTGAGTTGTTGTGCCAATGGCGTGTCGGCGGTAGCGGCGAGAATCTCGATGTAGCCCCGCCGCAACATTGCGCAACGGTTGCCGGTACCGGCCGAAACGCGCTTGCCGTCCTCCCAATTGGTCTGCGCGGCGAACGGGGTCAGCTTGAAGCCGCAGCGTTCGAGTGCTTCCGCGGCCGGTTCCATCGCCGGGACGAAATGCGCGACATGGTCGAGAAAGATCTGCCCGGGTCCGGGCAGCTGTTTCGTCATGAGCCGCTCTCGGTTTGCGAAATGGAGGTTTATAAGATCTAAGGTCCCGAGTTTTGCCAAGATCCCCGCGTCTCATTTGCCGGCTGTTCCAGATCACGGGATGCCGCCGTTCGAGCCAAAGACCAGTTGGTCAGAACCGGACATGTCTGACAAAGTTTACGCCTTACAATCTACCAGACGCACTTGCAACAGCGCGACGGCTTCGTTGTTTTCAGATTCAAATGGTGGTCTGTCGGATGATGGAATTCTCATTGACCCCGGTCTCGATTTCTACGCGGAGAAAATTCACTTCGATCTTGTTGGCTGTCGTAATTTTTGCTTTGCTTGCCGGGTTGGCGAGTCGAGCCTCCGGACGCCCGCCGATGTTTGCTATTCTTAATGCCATCTTCGTTGGCTTGGGCGTCGGGCTCTTCGAAGAATTTTACGTCCAGACTCTGCGTGGACGTCGAATTCGTAACCTCCATCCGCTCGCTGCAATTCTGATTTACACAGCTATTGTGGTCGTTATTTTTTTCATCGGCATTCATGTGACTCATCTTTTACTCTGGCCGATCTATGGATTGGCAGTACCGTATGCCCGACTGCCGCTAGTAATCCCATTGGTGATCGCATTCGCTGTCATCGGCATCGTGGTGATGCGAACTGTTCACTTTATCGGTATCGAAACCTTGTTTCATCTGACTGTTGGCACCTACCATCGGCCGGTCGTCCAGGAAAAGATCCTGCTGTTTCTCGACATCAATAATTCCACTGGTCTTGCCGAGAAGCTGGGGGCAATTCAGACAAAGGCGTTGATGGGGAAGTTCCTGTTCGACATCTCCAAGCCGATCACCGACCATGGCGGTGAGATTTATTTGTACAAGGGCGACGGTTTGATCGCGCTATGGGATTGGCGTGAAGCGGTGAAGGGTAACAGGATATTGCGGGCGATCGACGCGGTTTTCGCCACCATCGGTCGGGAGCAGGCAGAGTATCTGCAGCAGTTTGGCACGGTTCCGTCATTTCGCGTCGGGGTCCATGGCGGCGAGGTGGTGGTCAGCGAGCAAGGCGACACCAAGCGCGCCATCGGGGTCTACGGAAGCACAATCAATATCGCGGCGCGGATGGAGGAAGCAGCAAAAGCGCACAGTGTTCTATGCGCGATTTCCGGAGACGTCGCCGAGGCTCTTCTCGACAATGATAAGCGCCTGCTTGCGATCGGTCACGAGAGGGTCAGGGGGATTACTGCCGAAATTCCGATTTTCGCATACCGGGTCAACGGGGAGGCTTTGCACCCTGGCGAGACCCCTATGCCGGACCGAGCCATTGTATAGTGGCGATGAGGATGACGTTGATCGCTTTCGCCTCCAGTGTCGGCCGGGTGATGCGCTGATGCAGGTGCCCGCACGGGTCACTGCATTGTTGCTGCCGGTCGGGCGACAAGAATGCAATCTTGCTTCCGATCAATGTTCTGCCTCTGGCGCTCGGCCGGTGCATTTCGGCGTGATCGTTCATTGTGGCTGCCGCGGATGCTGTCGCTTTGACAGTCGAGCAGATGGCATTCCCTTCGTGCGTTTGCCCAATTCGTAGTTAATTTGTTCGAAAAGGATTTGCAATTCCGGTAGAATAGACGCATTCTACTGGCGGCATCGTTATGTCCCCCAACGATGCGAATTGGCCTGGCGGACCGGCACACCGGCAGGCTGCAGAAGCCCCGGTCTTCCCCGGCCGGGGCTTTTCTGCGTCCACTGCCAGATATGCCGTCTGCTATCCAATGGCGCGGTCTACAAGTGTAGCCGTTGTCGATCTCCGTCCGTGAGGCGATAGAGGCGCGACCGGCCTAGGGAGGTCCAATTTGGTAAGCTTCGTCGTAGATTGCCGTGCGAATTGCTCCGTGATTTTGGACATAGCCGCGATACATGCCGGCGGTGTTGAAGGGGAGGGTTACAGCGCCGCCGCGATCGACCGCAATGACGCCGCCTGAACCGCCGACGGCGGCAAGGTGGTCGATGACAGCCTCGGCCGCCTCCTTCAGCGATTGATGAGCATGGCGCAGGCGGGCTGCGATCTCGAAGGCGGCGCCATGCCGGATAAACAATTCGCCGTGTCCGGTGGCAGAGACGGCGCAGGTTGCGTTGTCGGCGTAGATGCCGGCGCCGATGATCGGGGTGTCACCCACACGGCCCGGCGTCTTGCCGGTCATCCCGCCCGTCGAAGTGGCGGCGGCGAGATTGCCGTCCCGGTCGAGGGCAACGGCGCCAACCGTCCCGTATTGGCCCGTCTCGCACCGCTCTGCGTCGAGGTGACGCTGCAGTTCCCGCATGCGCTCGCCGGTACGGAAATAGTCGAGTTCGGCGAACGGGACACCTTCCTTCCGGCAGAAAGCCAGTGCCCCGTCGCCGACCAGCAGCACATGGCGCGATCGCTCCATCACCGCGCGGGCCGCCAATACCGGGTTGCGCGGCCCCAGCACGCCAGCGACCGCGCCCGCCCGGCAATGCCTTCCGTCCATCACCGAAGCATCCATTTCTTGCGTTCCGAGAGCTGTGAATACGCTCCCCCGGCCGGCGTTGAACAGGGGATCGTCCTCGAGCACGACGACCGCTTCGGTCACTGCATCGAGGGCGCTGCCACCGGCCGCGAGAAGGCTGCGGCCGGAAGCCAGGGCTCGACGCAAGCCTTTATGATATAATCCAACACGAGATTTCCGCGCCGCGTTTCGTGGAATCGTGCCGGCGCCGCCGTGAACGGCGAGCGCGAAGCCGGCTTCGGGCCGATTCATTGCAAGTTTTCTCTCTTCGAATGGCGACGTTTCGTATTGTGGTTGTCCGGAAATAGCGGCGGCAAATCTGGCGATCATGACTCTCGAAAACGACTCGGTACCACTGCGCATGACGGCACGACAGTGGTTGCGCCTCGTGCTGGTCGGCCTTGGGACGGCGGTCGTTCCGCTCGACACAGCCGTAAACATCGCGTTCCCGAATATAACCACATCGTTCGGCTTACCGATCGAGGCCATCCAGTGGGTCGTCATCTGCTATGTCCTGACCTATACCAGCCTAATGCTCGCTTTCGGGCGTGTCGGTGATATCTTCGGTCATGGCCGCGTATTTCGCCTCGGGCTATTGTGGAGCGCCGTCGCTTACTTGCTCTGCGCCGCGGCGCCAGGCTATGGATGGTTGCTCTTCTGCCGTTTCTTGCAGGGGATCGGAGCCTCCCTGATCGTCAGCTGTGCGGCTGCGCTGACTATTGGGCTCTTTCCGGAAAACAGGCGCAGCCGCGCCGTCGGCGCCTTCACATTGATGTACGCGGTAGGCTCGGCGGCGGGGCCGCTGCTTGGCGGAGCCCTTGTCGAGGTTTGGGGCTGGCCCGCGGTGTTCTGGTTTCGCGCCCCGATTGCAGTAACGGCGCTCCTGATGCTCGACCGTTTGCCGAGCATGTCACGGTCTGACACACGGGAGACGATCGATGTTGTCGGCGCGGTATTGCTGGCGGTCGGGGTCAGCACGCTGTTGCTGTTCTTCAATCAGCTTCAGCACTTCGAAGGCCAAGAATTTCGGGCAATCGGATTGGGAGTGACGGCAAGCGCCGCGCTACTCGGCTTTGTACGCTGGGAGCATCGCGCTGCCCACCCGATCATTCAATTGAGGTTCTTCCGCATCGCCGGATTTGCCGTCCTCAATCTCGCCAGTGTCTTGGTTTATCTGACCAGCTTTTCTGTTCTCTTGTTCGGACCCTATTTTCTCGTCCGCTCCGCCGGTTTGTCCATGCCCGCGGCGGGGGGAATCCTCGCCGTTTCGTTCATCGGAAGCATCATTGCGTCCCCGCTTGCCGGGTTGTTCTTAGAGCGGGTCTCCGCCGAACCGATTGCCGCTTTCGGCGGGCTTCTCAGCGCGACGGGCCTAGCGCTGATCGGTGGCTCTCATCCCGGCTCGGTAGAACAAACGATCCCGCTTCTTGGCGCGCTGCTGCTGCAGGGCTTTGGCGTCGGCCTCTTCCAGGTCGCCTACATGGAAATCGTAATGCGCACGCTTCCACGGGATAGCCGCGGCGTTGCCGGCAGCGTCGCGATGTTGACCAGATCGCTCGGCACCGTCAGCGGAGCGACATTGCTCACCCTCCTCTTTCATGCGCTCGAAGCGCCATCGCTGGCGGAAACCTTCCTCTCAGCCTTCAGACAGACGTTCTGGATCGCCGGAGGCGCTTCGGCGCTGGCCGGTCTACTTGTTCTGCTGACGCAGAGGGTTCGCCGATAATTCGGGCGCGATCGAGAGCTCAGCAGTCTTCGAGGGTAAATCCGACCTTGAGGATCACCTGGTAATGCGCAACTTTGCCTTCTTCGACATGTCCGCGGGTCTGCACGACCTCAAACCAGCCGACCTGACGAAGAGTGCGGGAGGCGCGGCCGACAGCGTTTTGGATCGCGTCCTCGATGCTTTTCTCCGAGGAGCCTGCAACTTCAATGATCCGGTAGACATGATCGGGCATCGGCGTCCTCCTTATGGATGGTTGACGGACGCTGTCGCGGACGCGCAGCGCCGCGATTATTTTGGAATTGGTCAAACCAAATTAAAGGGCGCGGCACCACCCTTGCGAAATCGGCTGGTATTAGATCGCCCGGAGCAAGACCGAGACGGGTGATGACCCGTTTGACGCACCTTCCGATCGGCGACCACCTTTCCGCCCGGGATCCAGTTCGGCAATCGCCGGGTCGGTAGGCATTTCTCCGACGACCGGCTGCAAGCTCAGCGCGGTCTTGCTGCGCCAGACAGTGATCGACGTCGCGTGCCCAATCGGCATCTCAGCGACGACCTGCGCCAGATCGCGCATTCTCCTTATTTCCTGCCCGTCGATCGAGAGGATCACGTCACCCGGCTTGAGCCCGGCCGCCGCAGCGGGACTGCCTGCGCCAACCTTCACGATCAGCGCTCCCGCCGCCTTTTCAAGGCCCAGCTGCTGCGCAGTTTCAAGCGTTACCGCTTGGATCTGGACACCGAGCCAGCCGCGTACGACCTTGCCGTGTGCCCGCAGCTGCTCAACGACGGGTCGGGCGCGGTTGGCCGGTATCGCGAAACCAATGCCAACGGATCCGCCATTCGGCGAATAGATCGCCGTATTGATGCCGATCACATTGCCGTGCAAGTCGAAGGTCGGGCCGCCGGAATTTCCCCGGTTCATTGCGGCATCGATCTGTAGAAAATCGTCGTAGGGACCGGTGTGGATGTCGCGCCCCCTTCCAGAGATGATCCCGCTGCTGACCGTGTTGTCGAGCCCAAACGGATTGCCGATCGCAAGCACCCAGTCACCTATTTGAGCGGAATCACTGTCGCCCCAATGAACATAGGAAAACGGCTGCGTCGCATCGATCTTGAGCAATGCCAGATCGGTCATCGGGTCGCGACCGATGATCCGAGCCGGATATTCCATTGCCTCCTGAACGATGATCGTCACTTTCTCGGCATTTTCGACGACGTGATCGTCGGTCACAACATAGCCGCTCGGGTCGATCAGAAACCCTGAGCCCAGTGCGACATTGGTGACCCAGGAACCGGAGCCGCCGGCCATCCGATCGCGCGGCTTCATCAAGCGGCGGAGCAATTCGTCAAATACTGAGGGCGGGAGGTCACGAAGTGCAAACCTGCTTGCCGTCTGATCGGCGAGCGGTGCCGGCGCCTCCGCTGCGGCTTTCTTCATCCGCTGGACGGCGGACACATTGACGACGGCAGGCATTACCTCTGCGACGACAGGAGCAAAGCTCGGCAGCGGCCCTCCAGCGGCGCCGGCCGGTGAAAACCGGCCTGCGTCGGTGCAGCCCATCCCCATAACGGCGAGCCCAATATTGAAGGCTGCAAAAGCCATCAGACGGGATGGACGCGAGGTCGGGACGAGCATCCGAAAGACCCTCACCGCGGAGATGGCACCTGTTCGGCCGAGCGCGGTCATAACCCGCGCTTTGTCCATGATGCCCTCCATCATCTAACGCATCCTTAACTAAGGATGACCCCGTCCCGTCGGCATGCCGGCACAAGATCGGCGCCGCGGCCGGATGCCGCCTATATGGCCATCGATGGCGAGTTTTACGACACGGCCCTCGGCGCGATAGAAGCAGCGACTGTGCTGCTGCTGTCGTTATCCTCTCCGAGCGATGGCGAGGTCGATCAGCGGGAGGAGGGCTGGTGCGGTCGGCAGGTTCTGGTCGACGATCTCGGCGCGGGTCAGCCAGGCGACTTCGTCGGCGTCGTCACACGGCACACCCTCACCCGACTGCCAGTGGCCTATGACGGCGACCAGGGCGTAGTGGTAGCGAACGCGGCCCTCATCATCGCGATCGATCGTGTCGATGACGGTCAGTGGGCCGGCCGCCTCCGCTATGACACCGGTCTCCTCTTTGAGCTCGCGCATCGCCCCCTGCGCGACGGTCTCGCCGAGTTCGAGGACGCCGCCAGGAAAACCCCAGCGACCAGGCATCGGCGGGTTGGCGCGGCGCACGACAAGCGCGCGGTCGCCGCGCATCACCACCGCCAGCACCCCGACGATCGGCCGCTCGGGGTAGCGGCGGCCCTCCTTGCCGACTGCAGCTGCCGACTCTATCGTCATTGCGAGGGGCCGTCAGGCGACGAAGCAATCTCGGCGGCGACGTGGCACCGGCGGCACGAGATTGCTTCGCTGCGCTCGCAATGACGATGAGTTAACCGGCCGCAGCCCGCGCGTGGCCGTATTCGTCGGTATAGATCTCGGCGCCCTGCTCGACGAATTCCTTCGACTTCTCCTCCATCCCCGCCCGCGCGTAGTCGCGGATCTCCTGGGTGATCTGCATCGAGCAGAATTTGGGGCCGCACATCGAGCAGAAATGCGCGAGCTTGGCCCCCTCGGCGGGCAGGGTCTGGTCGTGGAACTTCTCGGCCGTCTCGGGGTCGAGCGACAAATTGAACTGGTCGCGCCAGCGAAACTCGAAGCGCGCCCGCGACAGCGCGTCGTCGCGCTCGCGCGCCGCCGGATGCCCCTTGGCGAGATCGGCCGCGTGGGCGGCGATCTTGTAGGTGATGACACCCACCTTGACGTCGTCGCGGTCGGGAAGGCCGAGATGCTCCTTCGGCGTCACATAGCAGAGGAGCGCGGTGCCGAACCAGCCGATCATCGCGGCGCCGATGCCGCTGGTGATGTGGTCATAGCCGGGCGCGATGTCAGTCGTCAGCGGGCCCAAGGTGTAAAACGGCGCCTCGCCGCATTCCTCGAGCTGTTTTTCCATATTGACCTTGATCTTGTGCATCGGCACGTGGCCGGGGCCTTCGATCATGACCTGGACGCCGTCCTCCCAGGCGAGCTTGGTCAATTCGCCCAGGGTTTCGAGCTCGGCGAATTGGGCGCGGTCGTTGGCGTCGGCGATCGAGCCGGGCCTGAGGCCGTCGCCCAGCGAGTAGCTGACGTCATAGGCCCGCATGATCTCGTTGATTTCGCGGAAATGCGTGTAGAGGAAACTCTCCTGGTGATGCGCGAGGCACCATTTCGCCATGATCGAGCCGCCCCGCGAGACGATGCCGGTGACCCGGTTGGCGGTCAGCGGGATATAGGCGAGCCGCACACCGGCATGGATCGTGAAGTAATCGACGCCCTGCTCGGCCTGCTCGATCAAGGTGTCGCGGAACAATTCCCAGGTCAGCTCCTCGGCCTTGCCGCCGACCTTCTCCAAGGCCTGGTAGATCGGCACCGTGCCGATCGGCACCGGCGAGTTGCGGATGATCCATTCGCGGATCGTGTGGATGTTGCGGCCGGTCGACAAATCCATGACCGTGTCGGCGCCCCAGCGCGTCGCCCACACCATCTTCTCGACCTCCTCGGCGACCGACGAGGTGACGATCGAATTGCCGATATTGGCGTTGATCTTGACCAGGAAGTTGCGGCCGATCGCCATCGGCTCGCTCTCGGGATGGTTGATGTTCGAAGGGATGATCGCGCGGCCCCGCGCCACTTCGTCGCGGACGAATTCGGGCGTGAC
>JBJMQW010000363.1:0-3495 GCA_045802495.1 Allostellaceae bacterium
ACACACAATCCCTAAAAAAACCTCTACCTATCAGCGAATGCGATCCCATCCAATCCATTGCTTCTGTCCATCGTTCCAGACCCGCCGACGATGGAGCAGAAGGAAACGGTCACCCCCAGGTGCCGGCCCGTAACGGCGATTCAGACTGGCAATACCCTCGGCGGCAGCATCGAGAAGGGCGTCATCTCCGTTGGCGTGCTCGGTCGGGGCGTCCGTCCAATCCGAGAGAAGCGCGAAATGAAGGTCGCCTTCCGGACTCGCGAGGTAGTGGACCTCCAGACGTTCGATTTGCTCTTCGAGCGCAGCCTGCGTCGTGAGCAGGGTCGGAATGGCGACCATCGTGCGCAGATTCGATGTTATGCCATCACGGAGTTCCAAGCCCGGCAAGATCGTCGTACCGAACCCGCTCGTCACAACCCGATTCACGATTGCGATCGCCAGATCGATCGATGGGATCACTCCGAGTACCGCCAGGAGACCAAGCGGCCAGCCGCCGATCCGCGGCCCACCCAGCACGACCAACGGCAGAAGCAGCACGATTGCTGCAATGATGATGACGCCGCCGATATAACCGGCGATGCCGATCTTCGTGTTGGAACGAACAAGCCAACTCCGCAAGGGACCTCGAAATCCGACCGTCCTCTCGAAGGTGGGACGCCCGCCGGCAATCAGATGATAACCGGGATCGCGCTCGCGACCGCCGACACCGTCGGCCTCTCGGCACGCCTGATGCTTTGGACCAGTAGCGGCGATAAGGGCTGTCCGCGCAATTTCCAGTTCCGTCAATTTCGAGCCGCGCGCGAGCCCCTCGATTGCGCTGCGGTAGAGGTTACGCGTCGGAAAATCCATGTTCGCAAAGTCGCTGCCGGACTGCAGCGCGTCGTCAACCAGACTGACGCTCTCGACCAACTCCGTCCAATCTACGTCGGAGACCAAACGCATGCTCGTGATGATGTTTCGGGTCGTCACATTTATCGCACCCTGTCGTTGATGCTCGTCACGCACGATCTCGTCGGCCGTCGTTCCCTGCGCCGTGAGGCGCCTTTCCAGCCACATCAGGGCCGGCACAACATTCGGATCCTGGTCCCGCAGTCGTCGGACGAGTTGGACGGCGAAGGGTTCTGGCAAAGGGGCCTGTTCGTATTTCTGAAGGACCAGGGCGACTGGCTCGGCCGCGTGCCCGTTCACGCCCAGGAGCCGGTCGGCCAAGGTATCTGCTTCCTGGCGCGCCTCCCGGCTGCTCACGATGCGCTTGGCTGCGCGTCGAAGGTTCTCCACGAGCACGATCCGCAGCGTGATCGCCACCGCCCATAACTCTCCGATTGTCAGCGGTTGGACGCGCTGGTAGGCGCGCACGAACCGGCACAGCATGTCGGGGTCGAAACGACTGTCCGTATGGGCAACGAAGGCCCAAGCGATGCCGAACACCCGCGGATATCCGGCGAAAGGTCCGTCGGCCAACTTTGGCAGCTGCCGATAGTAGCCGGGAGGCAAATCGTCACGAACTTCGCGGATCTGCTCTTCGACGAGGTGGTAATTGTCGAGCAGCCACTCGGCGGCCGGCGTAACGGCGCGCCCCTCTCCGGACGCGCTTCCGATGGCGCGGTATGCTTCAAGGAGAACCGCCTCGTTGTCCCTCAGCCGGACCGCGAGGGATCGGCGGGGCATCGGCCTCGCGGTAACTTGTTGGGCCGCGGCGAGGCTCTCGGCATGCTCCTCCAGACGTTCGATACTGAAGAGTTCCTCGCGGATAGAGGTTTCAGTATCCCAAGGGGAAGCGGCTGGATGTCGTTCGAAGGCGCGGAAGATCGACGGTATCAAGTTGGCCTTTCCACCGCGGTTGAGCGGAATTTCAGCCGTCAAGCTCGCTTGGTAAGCGCGAGATGCCGGAATTGCGGTTCGGCTGCACGCATCGATTACGGCTCGCGGAATTGGCGCCGAGCTAAGCGCCGGCGGAGGTGATCACGAATGGTCCAAGGGCACGGCAATGGACAGCCAAACCACCATAGCACCTTCGTGCCGAAACCCAGCTGCCACAAAACAAGATGCTACCGATTGGACTGAACGGCTTTGCGGGGGTGGAGATCGCGATGCGAAGCGCTCTTCGTGCAGGCTGCGAATAGACCGGCCCGATCGATGCTCGAACGAACGGACGCCCTGATGACGCCACTGCGCCTGAGGATGATCGAGACATGAACTTGACGGGCCCGGGCAATCTACATTCAGGCGGTCCGTAAGCTGGCCGCCGATTACCGGCGTTCGCCGCACCGGCGCAGCGAGGCCGAAATACGCGCCTATCTCGTCGGCCTGTGCGACCGAGGCGCGGCCTGCGGTAGCGCGCCTGGAACAACTTCCTCGGTCCATACCGTAAAGCTGCTGAGCGTATTCGGACCGAAGGTCGTGCTGATCGCGACGTCCGCCGCATCGCGACCGCGGGCGATCAGCACCCGGCCGATGCGTGGGCTGTTGTTGCGCGCATCAAAGGCGTACCACTCGCCGCCGACATAGGCTTCGAACCAGGCTGAGAATTCCATCGGCGCGTCTGAGACTGGCACGCCGATATCGCCTAGATAGCCAGTGCAGTATCGCGCCGGGATGTTCATGCAGCGACAGAACGCAATCGCGAGGTGGGCATAATCGCGGCAGACGCCGGTGCGATCGCAGTGGGCTTCCCAAGCCGTTCGGCTTGCGCGAGCGTGTTCATAGCCGAAGGCAATGTGCTGGTGAACGTAGTCGCAGATGGCCTGGACGCGGCCCCAGCCGAGCGGCGTCTTCCCGAACAGCGACCATGCGTTCTCGGAAAGCCGATCGGTCTCGCAATAGCGGCTGGCCAGCAGGAATATCAACGCCTCGTCGGGCAGATCTTCCACAGCGTGTTGATGTGCCTCGCTGGCGACCACATCCGGCTGGCCCGTGTCGTTCACGATTCCTTTGGCGGATAGCCGGGTTCGTCCCGTCGGAGCCACGATCCGGCTGCACCAGTTACCAAAGCCGTCGCGGTATGCACCGATCGGGATCGATGGGCTGGTAACAAGGCGGTCTGGCACCACCAGGTCCGAGACGCGTGTGTAGTGGACGTTCAACATCAGCAGCATAGGTGTCGGCTGCGGGCAGTCGTAGACCAATTCGTAGCCCAGTCGGATCTGCATGGCTTCTACTTCCGGCGAGTTGCAGCCAGATCATATTTGATTGCAGTGCCCTCCGACACCCTCCCGGCTCCTCGACGACATGAAGGCGCATGTCGCCGCGTCCCTCGTTCTCACCGCCTCCGCAAGCAGTCGTTCGGAGTTCCTCGAGGATAACTGCGTGATCGCGAGGTGAGTTCACGTCAACGCCATCGATCAGGCGGGGCGGACTGGTGACGGCATGCGACTGGAAGTCTTGTCGACGACACCATAGGTGTTCAACCCCAAGGCCCGCGCCACGGCCTTCGCTCTTTGTTTTGCCTCTTCCTTGCCCCCAACAAGAAAAGTAGACGGACGCCCGGTGATCCTG
>JBJMQW010000364.1:0-8618 GCA_045802495.1 Allostellaceae bacterium
CGCGCCTTGTTTGAAGCCACCTATTTCGCTGGACTGCGCAAGGTCGGGTTGCCGGAGGAATGAACATTTCGGCCTGCGGCAGCGCTGAGATCGCGCGCCACTGCAATAGCATTGCTGCAAGCGTACGTTCTGTCTGATTGCCAATCGCCAAAGCCCGAAAAAATGCGCATTGCGCTTCGACGTGTGGCTGCGATCCGCGAAGCCCGCTTGGCGGATGGCAAATTGATACGGCGATCGGGAGAGAGGTGTGACGCACGTCACAGCGCGGTTCAGCTTCGACGCGCGTGGTCAACTTTGAGGAATCTCGCTGCAGGTTCGCAGCGGAGGAGAGCGCAGGAAATCTCAATTGCTGATCGTCGGTCCATCGCCCCTAAGGCGCAAGCTGCGCATCTCGAGCCTTGGAACGGATCCCCGCGAGACGATTGCAACCGCGCGCGAGTCGGCTAATCTGCGGGCTCTTGGTGGAGACGGCGACAAATGCGGAGATTGGTGACGGCAATCGTGCTGAGCGCGCTGCTCGCATGGGGCTTGGTGCTGGCGCAGGCGCAGGCGAAAAGCGGCAAAGGAGGCTATGAGCAGCTGAGCCTGTTTGGCGAGGCCTACGAACGCATCCGTCAGGATGCTGTGGAACCGGTCGCCGACGGAAAGCTGATCGGAGCAGCGATCGCGGGTATGCTGTCCGGTCTCGATGCGCGCTCGGCCTATATCAACGAAGCCGCCTTCCGGACGATGCAGACCTCAGGCAACGACGATCGCGTCGGTCTTGGTCTGGTGGTCACGATCGGCAACGGCCAATTGAAGGTGATCTCTCCGCAAGACGGGTCGCCGGCGGCTCAGGCAGGAATCAAGCCCGGAGACCTGATCGCGGCGATCGACAAGGTGCCTACCTTCGACCTGACCCTTGGTGAAGCCGAGCAAAAGCTGCGGGGCCCCGCCGGCAGCGAGATCGAATTGACGTTGCGGCGCGGCTCTGGCGGCCTGGTCACAGTCAAGATCAAGCGCGAGCCCTATAAGCTCCAGACAGTGTCCTCACGTCTCGAGGACAGGAATATCGGATATCTGCGCGTCGCCGGCTTCGACACAGAGACCCTCACGGCGCTCGCCAGCGCGGTGCAGAATCTACAGCAGCGCGACGGGCAGAAGCTGATTGGCTTCATCGTCGACCTGCGGAACAATCCAGGCGGCGACTTCGAGGCGGCGGTTGCGGTCGCCGATGGCTTCATCGACAAAGGGGACATCGTCGTTGTCAAGGGCCGCAAGGCGACCAACGTCAGGCGGATCGCCGCCGCTCCGGGTGATCTCGCCGAAGGCCTGCCAATCGTCGTGCTGGTCAATGGCGGGACGGCGCGCGAGGCCGAGCTGGTCGCGGGGGGATTGCAGGACAATCGCCGAGCCGTGCTGCTCGGCACCAAGAGTTTTGGCGAGAGCTCGATCGAAAGCCTGATCCCGCTGCCGGGAAATGGCGCCATACGCTTGACCACGGCCCGTTTCATGACGCCGAGCGGCCGGAGGATCCAAGACAAGGGTCTCGATCCCGATCTGACTGTGATGCCGCTCAAGCTGGCGAAGCTTCCACAGGGCGACCGGCGCCGCGAAGCCGATCTACGCGGCGCTCTTAAGAATACGGATCCGGTCGCTCCGAGCAAGGACCCGGCCACAAAGGCCGCTCCGGGGGTGAGCGCTTCACCCGTTTCGACCCCAGCGCCGTCGGTGGCAACCGCGGACATCGGCTCGGCCAATGACGAACAATTGAACGAGGCCGCCGACGTCCTGCGCGGGTTGGCGCTGGTCAGTGGTCGAAGCGGCTGACCAGCCCCGGCCTGCGGTGATGCGCATTCTCGTGCTGGGCGCCGGTGCGGTCGGCGGATATTTCGGTGCGCGGCTCGTAGAAGCCGGCCAGCATGTAACGTTTCTCGTGCGCCCCGCCCGGGCCGCGGTGCTGAACGAGCACGGCCTCCTGGTCGAAAGCCCGATGGGCGATCTCAGGCTGCCGATCCAGGTCATGACAGCCGACACCCTCAGCGGAAGCTTCGATACCGTGCTGCTGGCGGCGAAAGCTTATGACCTCGACCAAGCAATTGCCGCCATTCGCCCGGCGGTCGGGCCCGGAACGGCGATACTGCCGGTGCTCAACGGACTGGGCCATCTCGACCGCCTCGACAGGGAGTTCGGTTCCCGGCATGTTCTCGGCGGCGTCGCCTATATTGCCGCCACCCTGACTACCGACGGCGTCGTTCGTCATCTCAACCGGGTGCACGGGATCGCCTTTGGCGAGCGCTCCGGCACGATCAGCGAGCGGATCGAAGCGATCGCCCGGGCCTTTAGCGGGACCCGCGTCAGCGCATCCGCCAGTGCCGAGATCATGCTCGACATGTGGGAGAAGTTCGTGATGATCGCCACCCTCGCCGGCATGAATTGCCTGATGCGCGGCTCTGTCGGCGATATCCTGGCGGCCGATGATGGTGAGAGCCTGATGCTCGAACTGCTCGCCGAATGCGAGGCCGTCGCGACAGCCTCTGCTTATCCACCGCGACCGAAGCAACGCGATCAAACTCGGGCGATGCTGACCGAGCGAGGCAGCAAATTCAGCGCATCGATGCTGCGCGACCTCGAGGCCGGCGCACGCACCGAAGGCGAGCAGGTTCTGAGCGACATGCTGCACCGCGCCCGGGTGCTTGGAATCCCCGCGCCGATATTGAGGACGGCCGTCTGCCATCTCCAGGTTCACGAGCGCCGCTTGGCGCCGCGGTAGGGCCAGATGCGATTGTGCGCGGATCGCCATAGCCCGGGTGGACACATCCGGGCAATTTTTGGACGGCGCGATGGTAATGTTCACCGAGCCGAGCGCCCATCTCATTAGGCGCTCGCCGGTGCGGCGGCGATGCATGCGTCGTCAACGAGCTAAGTGAGCTGCTAAAGACGTGTTGGAAACATTTGCGGGCGCCCCCGGCCGGCCAGCGCTGCCGATCAATTCGGCGAAAGCGGGTTATCTCATTCCGATCGCGGCCGAATTCCCCACGGTGCGCGTCGTTACCTACAATATTCATACCTGCGTCGGCGTCGACCGGCGCTACGATCCCGCGCGGATCGCCGCGGTGTTGCGCGAGATCGACGCCGACATTGCTTGCTTGCAGGAAGTAGACAATCGCCGCCATATCGAGCGACACGCTGATCAGTGGGCCTATTTGGGTGAAGCCGCCGGTTACCGCGTCGTGCTCGGCGGCGGTGTTCGACGCGGGCGGTTTGATAATGCGATTCTGACCCGATTCCCTGTGCTTACCGCGCGACGGCTCGACCTGACCGTGGCAGATTACGAGCCGCGCGGTGCGCTCGACGCCGACCTGCTGATCGGTCATCAGGTGCTGCGGGTGATCGCGACGCATTTTGGCCTGCGCGCCGGAGAGCGGCGGCTGCAGGCCAATCGTCTGATGATGGCGCTCGGGGAGGCCGCGACCGCAAAGCGGCGCGACGTGGATGCGGTGCTGCTGATGGGCGATTTGAACGAGTGGCGCGGCCGGAGCGGCGCGATCCGCGCCTTTGATCGGCGACTTGGACCGAGCCCCGCTCCGCGGACCTTCCCATCCTGGATGCCGGTCTTGGCGCTCGACAGGATTTACGCGGATGGGCCGGCGATGTTGCGCGACGTATCCGTATACCGCACTCCGCTTGCCCGTCTGGCCTCCGATCACCTGCCGCTTGTCGGGAGCCTGACATGGGCGCCGCGCGAGGACCGCCGCCGCGAGCGACCGCAACCCTCTCGCCGCAGGAGACGCCTCGCCGCCAGTTAGGCCGAATGTCCGCGTCCCCCAAGGCGTTGCGCCGGCTGGCACGCTGGGCTAATCAACCCGGATGCCGCCGAAGCGCAACCCGCTCAATCTCAATGCATTGCAGTTAAAAACTCTTACCTTGCTGCAAGAGCTTGCCCGTCTGACGGATTATTCGCGCCCCGGCGAGGAACCGGGCAGCGTCATCGTGCGGCCGCCCGATCCGCATGGCGACCATTTCCACCTCGGCGAGGCCGTCGTCGCCGCCCGCGACGCGAGCGGTCTGCGCAATCCCGCGGTCTGGCTGGCGTTGCAGCGCAAGGGATTGCTGCGGTCCATGTATCCTTATGGCGGCATCCTGACGCCGCTTGGGCTCGGCTATGAGACCGGAATGCGCGAGATGATCCTGCATCGGACCGGCCACTGACCGGCGGTCACCAGCAGAAGCTCCAAGCAACTGCTTTCGGTCTATGGGGGATATCCTGGACCGCCGCCTCGATCCGGGCCGGATCGGGAGTTTGGCCGTCAACCATACCAAACTCTCGGGCATGAATGCCGCCGGCAATCAAAATGCTGTCGAGCCCGGCGGCGCCGGCGCCGGCGATGTCGGTTCGCAGACTGTCGCCGACGGCGAGGACGCGCGAACGGCCGTCGATCCCGAGAAGGCCGAGGCACGTATCATAAACCGAACGGAAGGGCTTACCGTGCCAGCGCACCCGGCCCCCCGCCTCCTCGTACCATTTTGCGAGACCTCCGGCACACAAATGGAGAGTGCTGCCGCGCATGACGACGAGATCGGGATTTGCGCAGATCATCGGGAGATCACGCGCCAAGGCCGGACGTAGGAGCGGCTCATAGTCTTGGATAACGTCGTCCCATCCCGCCGGTCCGGTATTGAGGATGAACTGCGCCTCTTCGACGGTCTCGACAAAATCGAGGCCGAGCCCTTCGCGGATCTCCAAATCCCGCTCGGAGCCGATGTGCAGGCATCGTTGCCCGAGCGCCGCGTAGAAAGGATCGTCGCGCCGATAGAGATGCAGCCACGCCTCTTCGCCCGATGACATCACATGATGGTAGAGGTCCTCGGGCACCCCGATCTCGGCGATTCGCCGAACCACATCATCGGCGCGGCGCGGCGCGTTGGACAATAGCGCGATGCGCTTGCCCCGCGCCATCAATGCGCGGAGGCATTCGAGGGCGCCGGGCATCGGCGCTACCCCGTCATGAACCACGCCCCAAAGGTCGAGGATGAACCCGTCGTAATCCGGCGCTACCTCGCGCATTCCGGTGACCAGCTGAATACCCATTCGCCTCCAAAAATCGCTGCTGCTCGCTGATTGGAGCTATTGGCCGCATGGCGGCATAATGGATGAGCATTTGTTGCCTCACAAGTTTCACAGTTCCTTAAAAGATTTATTGTTTACTGATTGTTTCCAAACTTAACGGAACATGAATCCGAGGGGGTGCGTTGTGTCGACAGCGGGCAGTAACGCTGAGACGGCGACGCTCAGAGCCGCGAAATGACGGCAGGCCCCTACCGCCGAGGTCGGAAAACGGACGGTTGCTCTGATAGGGTTTCCAGTGGAGCGCACGGCACAGAAATTGCTGCGCTTGCACCACCCAACAAGGAGTGTGTTATTGCGATGGAAATGCTGATCGGACCATTGATCGAGCGCAACGGCGGGTACAGTTACGACACATTCACCCTGGCGGAGGACTTGCGGAGTTCGTTCCGTTACCTTCGACTCGATGCGGCGCGATACGACCAACGCGCGCTGATTGCGGAGGCAAGTCGCGATCCACATTGCGAGACTCGGGTTTGCGAAACGCAAGCGGAGTTCGAGCGGCTGATCGAGGCGGCACGTGCCGAACAAACAAACTCTCCGACCGCGCCTGATTAGGGCGGAGCATGCTCCGCATGCTTGGTTCCCGTGTTTGCCGGCGCGGATCTATGAGCCGCCCCGACTGCCTCAGTGATCGAGGCAAAGCCGTCCCGTTGGAGGAGGCCGGCGAGGTCTTGTTTGATCTGGCTCACCAGACGAGGGCCGTGAAAGACCAGCGCCGTGTAGAGCTGCACCAAGCAGGCGCCCGCCCGGATCTTGGCATATGCGTCTGAGGCGCAGGCGACTCCTCCGACGCCGATCAGCGGCAAACGCGCCTGCGTCAACCGGTACAACTCTGCAAGCAATTCGGTCGACGCGCCAAATAGCGGGCGTCCACTTAGCCCGCCTTCTTCTCGCGCCGTCCGGCTGGTGAGACCGGCTGGCCGATCCAATGTCGTATTCGAAACGATCAGACCATCGATGCCTGAGTCTACCAAAATGGACGCGATGTCCACGCGTTCGGCAGCGCCGAGATCCGGCGCAATCTTCACCAGCAACGGCACTTCGGGCCGACTCTCCTGGCGCGCTTCGAGGAGGGCGGGGATCAGCAATTGAAGGCTCTCGCGGCGCTGCAATTGCCGCAGGCCGGGGGTGTTGGGCGACGATATGTTGACGACGAGGTAGTCGGCGAACCGTGCCGCGCGACGGATCCCCAGCTCATAATCGGCAACCGCGTCACCGGAATCGCGGTTCTTGCCGAGATTGACACCGACAATTCCCAAACGCGGACGTCGCGCCAAGCGCTCGACGACTGCATCGAGGCCATCGCTGTTGAAACCCATCCGATTGATGATCGCCTGGTCCTTTTCGAGGCGAAAGACACGCGGCTTTGGATTGCCCGGCTGCGGGCGCGGCGTCACTGTGCCGATCTCTACGAAACCAAAGCCCAGCCGGCGCAGCGCATCGGGAACCCGCGCATCCTTGTCGTAGCCGGCGGCGAGCCCGACCGGGTTGGTAAAATCGAGACCCCACAGCCGCTGCGCCAATATCGGCGGGTCGGGCTGTCGCGCCGCGCGGTCATTCATCAAGCCGCCCAAACCCGCTTCGAGCCCGCATATCGTCAAATCGCGCGCAAACTCTGCGGGGAGGAGGCGCAGCGCAGGCAGCATCAGCTGATAAGGACTGGGCATGTGAGTTGGCGGCAAAAACGCAGACTTCTACAGAAGCCCGTTGCGGAACGCCACGCATCGGGTGCCCACGCCCATAACGACATGCCACGAGGAGACGCGGTTGGCAATCAAGAGGTTTTTCTCTTGGGGAATGTGATAGAGCGTTAAATCATGTCCCAAGGCACTGCCGACTACCTCGAACCTGCTCGGTGGCGCGTGCTGGTGCCGCGGGCGCCCGTGCTGGTCGCCGGCTTCCGGGAAGTGCTGTGGCTCGCCCCCGACGGTGAGATCGAGGCGTTGGCGCCGGCCGACGCGCGCAGTCGGGTGGAGCGCGAGACGCCGATGGTGTGCCACGGCCCCGCCACCGCCCGGCGGCTCGAAATTGCGCCCTTTCCCGCGCTCGATCTGCTGGAGCTGTTCGCCTTTGTTCACCCGGCGCGGTTTTGTGTGCCGACGCCGCGTGGTCTAGCCGCGGCGGTCGGGCTCCCGGCGCCACGCAACCCGGGCGAATCTTGTGTCGGCCTGGCCACCGCGGCCCGCGCGCTGCTTGAAAAGCTTGGCGAGGAGGTAGATCCCGAAGCGCGTGCAACGGCGGAGGCGATGAACCGCGGTGGCTGGCTTTGGGGGCCGGCGGTCCTTGCGGCCCTCCCGACACCCGAACCTAGTGCACTTCGGCGAGCCGCTGGTTTGCGCGCATGGGTACGCCTCGAGGAGTGGGCGGAGCCCCCTCCCGTACCGCCGCCCGGCAACGAGCCGGTGCGGCCGGAGGAAGCGCGCGGGCGCCTCGCCGAACTCCTCGGCGCAGCGGCGGAGTTACGCCCGCAACAGAGTGATTACGCCGCGGTAGTCGCCGCGGCTTTCGCGCCGCGCGGAGCGCCCGACCGGCCTCAGGCGGTCTTGGCCGAAGCCGGCACCGGGGTAGGGAAGACCCTTGGCTATATCGCGCCGGCCAGCTTGTGGGCAGAAAAGAACCGCGGAGCAGTCTGGATCTCTACATTCACCCGGAATCTACAAGCTCAGATCGCAAGCGAGCTCGACCGGCTGTATCCGGATCCCGCGGTCAAGCGGCGCCGCGTAGCCATCCGCAAGGGTCGTGAGAACTTCCTTTGCCTGTTGAACTTTGAGGACGCCGTCGGCGCTGCCATGGGCCGGCCGGGGAGGGCGGCCGGCAATCTGGGATTGATCGCGCGGTGGCTCGTTGCGAGCGAGGCGGGCGATTTGGTGGCCGGAGACTTCCCGGGCTGGCTCGCCGAACTCATCGGCCGAGGTCGGGTCAATTGGCTTGCCGACCGCCGCGGCGAGTGCATCCATTCGGCCTGCCCGCATTTCCGGCGCTGTTTTGTCGAGAAGAACATCCGCAAGGCGCGACAGGCGCGCATCGTTGTCGCCAATCATGCGCTGGTCATGACGCAGGCCGCCCTCGGCGGCCTCGACGACGCAACGGTCCCGACGCGGTATGTTTTCGATGAAGGCCATCATTTGCTCGAAGCCGCCGATGGCGCCTTCTCCACCCGCCTGTCGGGGCAGGAGGGGTACGAGCTCCGGCGGTGGATTGTCGGCGCCGAAACCGGCCGGCGATCCCGGGCGAGGGGCCTAAGGCGCAGGATCGGCGATCTTGTCGAGGCCGACGACGACGGTGCCAAGGCGCTGCTCGACGTGCTCGCCGCCTCTCGCCTCCTGCCGGGGGAGGGCTGGGCGCAGCGCGTCGCCGAGGGGCATGCCCAGCAGGGTTTTGAAAAATTTCTAGTGCTGGTGCGTCGGCAGGTGCTGGCGCGAGCGGTATTGGCCGATAGCGGTTATGGCCTGCAGGCGGACGCCCGGCCGCCGATCGACGGCCTCGTTGACGCAGCGCTGCTGCTTGC
>JBJMQW010000365.1:0-33571 GCA_045802495.1 Allostellaceae bacterium
CAAGCCGATGCGCTTCCTCGGCAGGAACATGCCGGCCGCTGACGATCATCTCCATCGCCGCTTTGGGACCGATCAACCGGGGCAGCCGCTGCGTCCCGCCGCTTCCCGGGAGAATACCGATCAGCACTTCCGGCAGGCCGATCCTGGCGCTCGGCACGGCGATGCGGTAGTGCGAAGCGAGCGCGATCTCGAGCCCGCCGCCCAAGGCATAGCCGTGGATCGCCGTGACGACCGGCTTGGCGCTCGCGTCGAGGATCTGATGCGTGCGACGGCCCTCGACCGGCGGTGGACGGCGCGTGCCGAACTGTCGGATGTCGGCGCCGGCGATAAAGCTGCGTCCGGCGCCGATCAGCACCATCGCCCGGATCGCCGGATCGGCGTTGCCGCGTTCGACATTCTCGACGATGCCCTCGGGCACCCCGGGCGAGAGGGCGTTGACCGGCGGGTTGTCGACGGTGATGACGCCGATCCCGTCCACATTCTCAAAGCGAACCAGTGCGCCTTCGGCCATTTCGTCCCTCCCCGAGCAGGGTTAAGTCAAGCTCCGGACACTTGCCGTTGTTTCATAGATCTTGGACGCTGGGCTCGACAACCCGGCAGATTGCTTCCGGCCGCAAGACCGAGGCCTGCTTATCGCGCCACAGCGTAGAATGAAAGCGCCATGACCCGGCCGGAAGACCTCATCTACGCTGTCGACGAGCGGCCGCCCTTGCTGCGCTTGATCTTTCTCGGTCTGCAGCACGCGGTGCTGATGTCGGTGTATCCGGTCCTTATCGTGATCGTCTTCCGCCATGCCGGAGCCAGCCACGCCGAGACAGTCAGCGCGCTGAGCCTCGGGATGGTTGCTTTGGCGGCGTCGACCGTATTGCAGGCGATCTGGCGGGGTCCGATCGGCTCGGGTTATCTCGCCCCGCCGGTGTTTTCGGCGATTTATATCGGCCCCGCCGTGCTCGCGGCGACCACCAGCGGGCTTCCTGCCGTATTCGCGATGACCGTGTTTTCCGGGTTTGTCGAGGTCGGCTTGGCGCCGCTGCTGCGCCGGTTGCGTGGCCTGTTCCCGCCGGCGATCAGCGGGTTCATCGTCGCCATCGTCGGCATTCAGCTCGGCGTGATCGGCGTCGGCGACCTCCTCGGTGTGGGCGAGCAGGACCGGGCCGAGCTCCACGACGAGATTACGGTGGCGTTCCTCACGCTGGGAACGACCGTCGCCCTCAGCGTGTGGGGTCGCGGCGTCGTGCGCCTGATCTGCTCGATGCTCGGCATCGTGCTGGGGCTGGCGATGAGCCTCGGGTTGGGATTGGTACCAGCAGCGTCGTTGGACGAGCTCCTGAACGCACCCTTCGTCGCGATGCCGCGGCCCTCCTATCTTGCTTACGAATTTCGAGCCGACTTGATCCCAGCTTTCCTGATGGCGGGCTGCGCGGCGATGCTGCGCACGGTCGGCGTCATTACGACCTGCCAAAAGATCAACGATGCCGATTGGCGACGGCCAGATCTTAAATCAATTACGGGCGGCATCCTGGCCGACGGCATCGGCTGCATACTGGGCGGCCTGCTCGGAGTCATCGGGATGAACACGGCGCCGAGCCTAGTCGGCGTCGCCAAGGCCACCGGCGCCACGAGCCGATACGTCGCGTTTTCCTGCGCGGCGGCGCTCGTCGTGTTCGCCTTCATCCCCAAATACGCCGCGCTCTTCATGGTACTGCCGGGGCCTGTCATTGGCGCGACAATGGTGTTTACCGCCTCGTTTATGATCGCTGGCGGCATTCAGATCATCGTCTCGCGCAACATCGACAACCGAACGACTTATGTTGTGGGGGTATCGATGCTGCTCGGTCTCGCTCGCGAGATCTTTCCAAACTATTTCAAGCAAGCCAGCCCGATCGTCCATTTATTTTCGAGCAGCATGATGTCGATCGGGGTCATGTCGGCCTTCCTCCTCAATCTGGTGTTCCGGATCGGCGCGACGCGTAAGGCGTTCCTGGAATTCGAAAGAACGGATACTTCGATCGCCGATCTGGACAAGGTCGTGCACCGCCGCTTGCGCGCGTGGTCCTTAGCGCCGGACCTCATCGATCGTGTTACAGGCACGGTTCTGCAGGTGGTCCGACACATCGTCGACGCCAATCTGGTGACGGGATCGGCGTCGATCACCCTGAGCTACAACGACCTCGATCTGACCGTATCGATCCGCTACGCCGGCGAGCTGGTTTCATTGCCCAATGCCGGCGTGCGGAAGCACCTCCTTCTTGAGGAAGAGGCGTTTTCGTACGGGCTCGCCGACTTCTTGACCGGAGTCTATCCGGATCGCATGGAGGCGCGGGCGGAAGGCCCAAACGCCGAGATCCGATTGACCTTCAGCGCGTCCTATTGAAGACGGCGGCGAGCAAATTGCTGCAGTCCATCAGAGTGTCGCCTGCGTCCCCAGTATTACGGTGCTTTGCGACGACAAGACGCCGCCATTGCCATGGGCGATCGCGGTATTGCAATCGGCGACCTGGCGCGCCGCGCACTCATGGCGCAATTGCCGCGTCGCCTCGATCAGCAGGAACAACCCGTACATGCCGGGATGGCAATAGGAGAGCCCGCCGCCATTCGTATTGACCGGCAGGCTGCCTTTTGGCGCGATGCGGCCATCAACGACAAAGCGGCCGCCTTCCCCTTTTGGGCAGAAGCCGAGATCCTCGAGGAACAGGATCGTGTTGATGGTGAACGCGTCATAGAGCTCGAGCACGTCGATGTCCTTGGGGCCAAGCCGCGCCATCTCATAGGCGGCGCGCCCTGACTGCAACGCACCGGTGACGGTCAGATCCGGCATGCTCGATATATTGGCGTGCGTGATCGCCTGCCCGCAGCCGAGGACATAGACGGGCGGCTTTTTCAGCGATCGCGCGTGCTCGGCGGTGGTTATGATCACCGCACCGCCGCCATCCGTGACAAGGCAGATGTCGCGGATCGTAAACGGATAACTGATCATCCGTGCCGACAGCACTTCAGAGATCGTCAGCGGCTCCTTCTCCCACGCAACAGGGTTCAGCAGCGCCCATTCACGCGCCGCCACCGCGACCGCGGCCAAATGCTCGCGCGTCGTGCCGAACTCGCGCATATGCCGCGACGCCGCCAGCGCATAGGCCGTCGAGGGCAGAAACGGCCGGAACGGCGTCTCGTACGGGTTGTATTCGCGCACCGAGGCCTGCCGGCGGCCGATCGTGCGCTGCGTCGAGCCATAGGCGATGACCGCGACCTTGCACAGGCCCAATTGCAGCGCCGCCTGGGCATGCGCGACATGAAACATGAAAGACGAGCCGCCGAGGATCGTGCTGTCAATAAATGCCGGCGAGATCCCGAGATATTCCGCCAATGACAGACCCGAGGTGCGGCTTTGCGCGGTGGCGCACAGCAAGCCGTCGATATCGCTCAACCGCAGACCACAATCGGCGAGCGCGCGGTGAATGCCCTGCGCCATCAGATCGATCGCGCTCATCTCGGCGGCGACGGCACCGAGATCGGATTCGGCGACCCCGACGATCGCGGCCGAGCCGCGCTGCAACCCGTCCATCACGCTCCCTCGGCCGGCACGAAGACCGGGTAAGGCGGCTCGTCACCGCCGGGGCGGTGGACGCGGAACCTGACGCGCATGCCGATCTCGACCGCCTCGGGAGCGATGTCCTCGACCCGGCTCATCAGCCGAAAGCCCTCATCGCAATCGATCAGCGCGACATTGTAGGGCGCGCCTTCGCGCGGGTGGGTGACGGTTGTCGCGTAGACCGTGCCGAGCCCGGCGCTGACCCGCCATTCGAGGCGGTCGCTGCCGGTGAAAGGACAAATGACGCGGGGATAGAACACGGGCTTCTGCGCGTCGAGGCTCCACTGATAGGCCAGTTCACCTCTTTCGAGATGCGCCTGATAGGTCGCCAGAGGTGATGCCGCCATCCGCTCCATTGCCCGCTCCCCTCGTCGCCGAGGCATTTTGTCTGGTCGCCGTTTCAGCAGCAAGGGGCGGGCGTTCAAATGCTGCTTGGGGGTCCCGGCGTGAAGGCTTATGAGCCTATGAAGTTAGCAGCGGGATGCCGATCGCTCTCACCATCGATGATTGCGTGTAGCGGCGAAACGAGGGTGCTGACGGCCTCGCCCGCCCGCATCAAGAAGTCCCCGCGCTGTGCGCCGGGGCAGGCGCGGTTTGGTTAACGCCGTCGCCAATACCTGACCAATCTCTTTGTAGACCTGCGGGATTGGGCGCCTATGCGGGCTTTAAGCATGAGCGCAAATTGAATTTTCGGCCATCTTGTGCTATGGATCGGCCGCGGGGCGGATCTTGGCAAGGTGATGAGGGCAGCGAGGCGAGGATTTCTTCTGTACCTCGCTCTGCTGAGCTTGGGAGCGGGCGGGCTCGCATCTTGTGCCCCGGAGAATGTTCCGCCGCCTCGGACTTCCGCGGTCAGCGCGCTGCCGGCACCAGCGCCGGAGAAGGAAGTCCCGTCTCCGCCCCTTCCACGCCCAGCGCGCAAGCCAGCTCCGCCGGAGCAGAGCGAAGAACCCGCTTCGGCGAAGGGCGATGGCGGAGAACTCCACGCGTTGGCCCCGTCGCAGCCGCCTGCCGGAGCGACAACCCCCGAAGGTTTTTCGCAAGCTGGCCAGGCGCCGCCGGTCTCGCCCGCTTCAGGACCAACCGGCCCGGTCCCGCCGCAGGCGAGCGAACTGATCGGGCTCGACCAGCCGGCGGCAACGCGCTTGTTTGGGTCCGCTACCGAGCAATCGGAGGAACCGCCCGCGACAGTATGGCGGTACAAGACCGCGACTTGCGAACTCGACCTGCTCTTTTACCTCGATGTACGCAGCGGCCGGATGCGGACCCTGCACTACAGATTGCGGGGGGACGGTGCTGATGCTGGTGGACGGGAGAATTGCCTGCGGTCTTTGGTCGCGTCCCATCGGGGCTAGGTCAATTCGGTGATGCCGCATCTATTGCTCATCGACGACGATGACCTGTTCCGGGAGTCGCTCGGCCTCAATCTGCTCGACGAAGGCTATGAGGTCACGAGTTTCGGCAACGGCCGTGAGGTGCTCGCCTATCTAGACCGCGGCGGCAGCGCTGACGTGATGCTCCTGGATTGGCGGATGCCGAGCCTGACCGGGCTCGACGTGCTGCGCCGAATAAGGGCGGCCGGCTGCACCATTCCCGTCATCTTCTTGACGGTATTGTCGGACGATATTTACGAGGAGGCGGCTCTCGAAGGAGGAGCGGTCGATTTCATCGACAAATCCCGCCGCTTGCCGATCCTTCTGAAGCGCCTGCAGCTGATTGCCGAAGGCGGGCGACCGGCCCCCGAGTCGGAGCCGGCGCGGCTTCCTTCGCTGAGGCTCGACGCGCTCACACTGCGTTTCGATACCAACCGGGCGGCTTGGCGCGGCCATGCCGTCGATCTGACTTTGACGGAGTTCAAAATCCTGACCTTGCTCGCCGAGAAGGCCGGACAAGACGTCGGCTATCGCGAGATCTATGATCTGGTGCATGGTAAAGATTTCATAGCCGGGCATGGGTCGGAGGGATATCGCGCCAATGTTCGCACCTTCATCAAGCGCATCCGCAAGAAATTCCGCGATGTCGACCCCGGCTTCGACCACATCCAGAACTACGCCGGTTTCGGATACCGCTGGACCGCGGCAATATAGGACGTATCGGCGCGGTCGCTGGGCATGGTCGCTTACGGCAAAGACGGTGTTTCTCGCCGTCGTGTTCATCCTGGTTCCGGTATTTCTCTATATGGAGTTCCGCTCCGCTCACGAGGAGAGCCAAGAGCTGTTGCTGCGCGCGGTGCGCGCTGAAGGCCGCACAATCAGTCAATCGCTGCTGCCGCTGCTCGAAACCGCCGACGCCGCCGCCCTCCCCGAATTGAACCGCGATCTCGCCCGGTATGCGAGTGACGCAATGACGGTCAAGCTGCTGCTGCAGCCGGCCGAAGCACGCGACCGAACAAAGGGCTTCTATTATGTGGCGTCGTGGCCGCAGGTTGCGCCGAGCAACCTTGAGGCGGAACGCGCGACTCTCGCGCGGCAAGGTGTGCTCGACCGTCTCGCCGAGGATTGTCGAGGCGAGATGCCGTTCTCCCTGATCTACCATCGCCCGACCGGTGGTAGCGAGGTCGTCACTGCGGTAACGCCGCTGTCGACGCCGGTCGGCTGTTGGGCGGTAGTCGCCTCGTTTTCCGAAGATGCATACCCGGCGGCGCATCTGAACCAGCCCTATTGGGCAACCCCGCCGGTGCTGGTTGCGGCGGCGATCTATCTGGTCATGGCCGCAATCACCTTTGCGACGCTGCAGAGCGTGCGCGGCGGGTTGCGTCGCTTCGCCTCGCGGGCTCGGCGAATAGGGGAACAAGGTCCCGGCGGCGGTTCGTTCGCCGACCGCAACAACCTTCCCGAATTGGCCGAAGTCGCAAGCGAGTTCGACAGAATGGTCGATGCGCTGCACCATTCTGCCGCCGATATCCGACGTACCGCCGAGGACAACGCTCACGCCTTCAAAACGCCAATCGCGGTTATCCGTCAATCGCTCGAGCCGCTCCGCCGCGCTCTCCCCGCGGGAAACCAGCGTGCGCAACGGGCCATTGGCGTCGTCGAGCATTCGCTCGACCGACTGGATGGACTGGTTGCGTCGGCTCGGCAGCTCGACGAAGCGGCTGCCGATCTGCTCGGCAAGCCGCTGGTGCCGGTTGATCTGGGGCGGGTGATCGGTGGGCTGGTCCAGATCCGTTCCGCCATTCTTGCCAGCCGTGACGTATCCATCGTCGTCGCCAGCCACAATCTGACGATTTCGGCAGACCTCTCGCCGGGACTTTTCGTGCTCGGCACCGAAGAAATGGTTGAAACCGTCGTCGAGAATCTGATCGACAATGCGGTCTCGTTCTCGCCGGCAGGTGGCGAAATATTGATCCATCTGACGCGTGACGGCGGCTTTGCCCACCTGACGATTTCCGATCAGGGGCCTGGTGTTCCGGCCGAGCAACTGGGGCTCATCTTCGACCGCTACTTTTCTGAACGGCGTAAGGAGGAGGCGAGCGATGGGGAATCGAGCTATTTTGGGATCGGATTGTGGATCGCGCGCCGTAATGTCGAGGCGATGGGGGGAACGATCGAGGCAGAAAATCGCGCACCTTTGGGCATGGCCGTGCACGTTCGCATGCCGCTAGCCCCGGATCGTCTCCGAGAATAACTGTTCAATCATACCTGGGGATGGAACCGAGGCTGAAAAGTGGCATCTGGATCAAGGCGCTGGTACGGCGGTGTGACCTTGCCGCGATTCCGGTCGCGGTGCTGGCCCGCGGAGACGGAGATGCCGGCGCGATCCTGCTCAAGTTCAATGGAGGCACGCGCGGCTGCTCGGTGCTGACGCAGGCGCGTGGACAGGGCGGGGAGCTGTTGTGGATGCGGGCGACCGGCCCCGATCCGGTCGACGAGGCCAATGCTGACGCCTACATTGCTCGTCAGCGGGGACGCGATCCCGATATCTGGGTCGTCGAAATCGAGAACGGATCGGCGCAGGACGTTATCGACGGGCAAATTGTTTAACGGGCAGGCGCCCAGGCTTAATCGGCGGCCACAGAGCTAGCGGATGAGTTTCAGTATCCTGGTCGTCGACACGAACCCGATATTTCGGATTTGTTCAGGCAAGGCGTCGGGCACGATGTCTGCCGCGGGAAATCGGACGGCTGCGGCCGGCGTTGCCGGTCTTGGTGGCGGCCACTTGCGGCGATGAAGGCAGGCGCCGCTGCCTTCCTTGCCAAGCCGGTGGACTTTAATGCACAAAAAAAACCGCTGATGCCGGGAGGCCGGAAGAATGAGTTGGATCTATTGCGGGATACTCGGATCGCCTGCGCATTGGCTCGGTATTCGGCGGAAGGCCCTCTTCGCGCTAATCGTGGCGGGCCTCATGCCGTACGCAGTCCTCGGCGCGCAAGATTCGGCGGCTGAGGACAGCGTTATTGCCCGGAGCTTGGCAGAAATGCTGCAGGACGCCCGCACGGTCATTTCCAATGAGCAGGATCTGATCAACGATCCCCAGCTCGGTGATAAGCATCTGACTGGCAAGGTCGTTCTCGATCGCACGGTCGAACATTTTTTGCAAGCGACCGGGATCGATCCAATAAAGATTGATCCCGGGTCGCGGGAAGGGCGCTTGCTCCGCGCCATGATGCAGGCCATCGTCCAAGTGGTCGATGATAATCAAGCGACCATCAACGCCAAGGGAACTGCGTTCAAAGGCTTTATTCCGGCAGTGTTCGGGCGCCTCGTTGCGGAAGAATTCGGGCAGCTCGCGAAAGGCGAAGCGGAGGTCAAGCTCACTGCACCCCCGGAGCTGGTGCGCAACCGCAAGGCGCGCCCCGACAAATGGGAGGCCGAAATCATCAAAACAAAGCTGCTCGATCCGGCCTGGCCCAGCGGGCAGCCCTACTCCGCGACAGTCGATACCAATGGGCGGTCGGCGTTCCGGGTTATGGTCCCGGAGTATTACGTACAGTCCTGCCTGGCTTGTCACGGCACACCCAAGGGCGAAATGGACATCACCGGTTACCCTAAGGAAGGCGGAAAGCTGAACGACCTGGGCTCGGCGGTCAGCATCACCCTCTATCGCTGAACCGGATGGTGATGGCGGAAACGGAATGATGGCTCGGCTAACGATTCGGACGCGATTGATCCTGCTGACGAGCGCGGGCCTGATCGTCCTGATCGCGACAAACTCCTACCTGACCCGCAGGCTCGGCGACAATTCTGCGGGAATGGTCACTGCAGCCGAGCTTCTGAAGAGCATCGAAGAGGCGAACAGCGCGCAAATCGCCTTTGGCGAGACGCGCTATTGGATGACTGATCTCGCCGTCAGCCAATTGCTGTTGTCGGAGCGCAATGCGGCGGCAGCGCGGGCGCGGATGGAGCAGCATCTCGAAAAGCTGACGCCATGGAATCCAGTACGCGTAGCAGCCGTCCGTAGCGAGCTGAAGCAATATGAGGAGTTTGCCGAACAGGCCGTGGACCAATACACCAATGACCGCCGGGTGATCGGCAATTCATTGCTGGCGCAGGCGCGCCGGCACAGCCTCGCGGCCGATGAGCTGCTCGCATCGATTGTCTCCGACCTGACCGGGGAGGCAATCGCCGCCCGAGAGCGGGTCGTTGCCGGGGCGGCGACGGCGACCCGAATATCCCGAATTGTGGTGACCGCGGCGGTTCTGATCGGCGCGCTCCTGACATATCTTGTTCTGCGCTCGATCCTCCATCCGCTGCGGCGACTGACAGTGGCGATGGACGGCCTGAACGCGGGCGATGTCGACGTGGCTATCCCCCAGCCCGGCCCCGACGAGATCGGGGCTATGGCGCGAACCTTGGCGATCTTCCGGGACACGCTCAAGGAATTGCGCGAGACGTTGGCGCAATTCGAGGCATTGCGGTTGGTCGGTCGCGCCGTCGGATCGACGCTCGATGTCGAGACCGTATTATCGATCGTCGCGGCGCGCGCAGCCGAATTCTCGCACGCACAAGCCGGCATGATCTATGAGTATGATGAGGCGGCGCGGGAATTCCGGTTTCGGACGAGCCACGGCACCGAACAAGCGCTGACGGAGCAGTTAAAGGCAGAGCCAATTCGCCTCGGCGACGGGGCAATCGGCACTGCGGGGATGAGCGGCTCATCGGCCCAAGTGCGCGACCTGCTTCGTGAAAGGGAACTCGCCGTTCCCAAACTGGGTGACGCGCTCGCTGGCCTTGGCTATCGCTCGCTGATCGCGGCGCCTCTTTTGCACGAGGAGCATATCCTCGGCGGCCTTGTGGTTGCCCGCAACGAGGCCGGCGAGTTTTCGAAAGAGATCGTCAGTTTGATCGAAGCGTTCGCGACGCAATCGGCGCTAGCCATTCGCAATGCCAAGCTGTTCGAAGAGCAGCGCCAGCGCGAGCATGACCTGCGCATTGCTCATGACGAGCTAAAGGCCGCGCAAGCCAGTTTGATCCACGCCGAGAAGATGGCCTCGCTGGGCCAGTTGACCGCAGGGATCGCCCATGAGATCAAAAACCCATTGAATTTCATCAATAATTTTTCCGAGCTTTCGCGCGAATTGTTGCAGGAGCTGGAGGAAACGTTGGGTTCTCGCGAAGGCGAGCAGAGTGAGCTGATCGCGACCCTGAGCGGCAACCTTTCCAGAATCGTTGAGCACGGGCGACGGGCCGATAGCATCGTGACCAGCATGCTGCTGCACTCGCGGGGCGGCAGCGGCGAGCGCCGCCGGAGCGACCTCAATGCCTTGGTCGAAGAGGCGCTCAATCTGGCCTTTCACGGCGCGCGGGCTAAAGACAGGAGCTTCAACATCACCTTGGAGCGCGATCTCGATACCGGCATCGGCTCGATAGAAATCGTTCCGCAGGACATCTCCCGGGTCCTGCTCAACCTGTTTGGGAACGGCTTTTACGCAGCGAGCAAACGCCAAAGCGAAGGCGCAGACCCGGCATTTCAGCCGGTTTTGAAGGTGACGACCCGCGAGCTGGGAGACCAGGTCGAGATTCGGGTTCGCGACAACGGGGTCGGCATGTCACCGGAGGTGCTTGCGAAGCTTTTCCAACCCTTCTTCACGACGAAGCCGACCGGGGAGGGCACGGGGCTCGGCTTGTCGATCAGCTACGACATCGTCGTCCAGGAGCACGGCGGCACGATCGCCGTTGACAGCCGGGTTGGGCAATTCTCGGAGTTCATCCTTCGGTTGCCGCGCGGCTTGCGAGACATCACGCCTGCGGCGGCGGCAGGGGCCGCCGCGTGACCGAACCCCGGCGCTCCATGCGGCACGACCATCCGGACGCGGAAATCGTGCAGGCGGCGACCCCCTTTGAGCGTTATTTGCGGGTCGATACGTTCCGATTTCGACATCGGATGTTTTCCGGCAACTGGAGCGCCGTGCGAAGCTACGACGTGCTGCGCCGCGGGCAGGCTGTCGCGATCGTGCTTTTCGATCCGGATCACGGCAGCGTTGTCCTTATCGAGCAGTTCCGCCTTCCCGCGCTGCTCGCCGGGAGCTCGCCCTGGCAGATCGAGGCGGCTGCCGGGATGATTGACAGCGAGGAGACGCCGGAGGCAGTGGCCATTCGCGAGACCCGCGAGGAGACCGGCCTCGCCCTGATCGGCGATCCGATCCTGATCCAGCGCTATCTGTCCTCTGCCGGCGGCTCCGACGAGAGTGTTGCTCTATTCTGCGGCCGTGTCGATTCGACCCTCGCGGCTGGGGTGCACGGCTTGGCCGAAGAGCACGAAGACATTCGAGTGGTCGTCAAGTCGCTGCCCGAAGTCGAAGCTTTGCTCGATGCCGGCGCGATTGAGAGCGGTCACACCTTGATCGCGCTTTTCTGGCTTCTGCGCCACCGCGACCGCCTTCTCCGGCTCTGGGCGTCGCAATAAGGCCGGTTCGGGATACTTGCCATGCTGCCCAACGGGGTGCGGAGATGAGCAGCCCGACCCCCTCAGAGGCCGAGCACCTCTTTCAGGCCATAGAGGCCGGGGGGATGGCCGACCACCCAACGAGCAGCCCTCACCGCGCCCTTCGCGTAAATTGCGCGGCTCGTCGCGCGGTGTATGAGCTCGAGCCGCTCGGCTACTCCGGCAAAGATTACATGGTGGTCGCCGACCGCGTCGCCTCCGCGCAATGCGGCGAACCCGATGTCCCCGGTGCGGCGCGCGCCCGTAATGCCGTCGCGGCCGCGTTGCTCGACGTCTTCGAGTACCGCGCCACGGCCCGCTGCCGCCGCGCGGCCGAGCGCCAGCGCCGTGCCCGAGGGGGCGTCGACCTTTCCGCGGTGGTGCATCTCCATGATCTCGATATCCCAATCCGCCCCGAGCCGGCGCGCCACCTCTTCGACGACGTTCAGCAGCACATTGACCCCGAGGCTCATATTTGGTGCCCAGACGATCGGGATCCTGGCTGCGGCGTGCCGTACCCTCTCACCCTGTTCGTGCGACAGCCCAGTGGTGCCGATCACCAACGCCGTGCCCAGCCCGGCGGCGAGTTCGGCATGTTCGGCGGTCGCGGCAGGCGATGTAAATTCGAGCACGACATCACTGTCGCGCATCAGTTTTTCAACGGTCTCGCCGATTGGAATCCCGATGCGCCCGATCCCGGCGAGTTCCCCGATGTCCTGGTTGACGTAGCCGCTCGCGGGCGCTTCGCTGCCGCCGGCGACAGAGCAGCCCTCGGTCGCGGCGATTTCGGCGACCAGCATTCTGCCCATGCGGCCGCCGCACCCGACCACACCCATCTTGGTTCCGGCCATGTTCTCCTCCCGTGTCCTGATTGCGGAACGGTTACCGATTGCCCGATAAAACACAAGCCGCGGCGGCCGTTGTCGATATGAACCGCTATGGCTGTGACCCTTGACCTGATCGCCGGGAGAGACCGCATGACCAAGGCGCTGTCCGATCGCCAGCTCGAGCACTATCGCCGCGACGGCTGCCTGTTTCCGTTGCCGGCGTTCTCCGCCGTCGAAGCGGCGGCCTTCCGCGCCAAGCTCGGCTCACTTGAACAGCGGGAGGGCGGCAAAATCTCCGCCCGCACTAATCGCAAGCCGCACCTGCTGCTGCCCTGGCTGAACGAGGTGATCCGCCATCCGCCGATCCTCGACGCCGTCGAGGACATCATCGGGCCCAACATTCTGTGCTGGAGCTCGGGCTTCTTCGCCAAAGGCGCCGGTGACGGAGCGCTAGTCAGCTGGCATCAGGACTCGACCTACTGGGGCCTGTCGGAGCCCGAGGTGGTTACCGCCTGGGTCGCGTTCACCCCGAGCACGGTTGAAAGCGGCTGCATGCGGGTCATTTCCGGAAGCCACCAGCTCGACCAGGTGCCGCACCGCGACACTTTCGCGAAAAACAACCTGTTGAGCCGGGGTCAGGAAATCGAGGTCGAGGTCGACGAGAGCTGTGCCGTCGACGTCACCCTAGATCCCGGCCAGATGTCGCTGCACCACGTTCGGCTGATCCACGGCTCGGCGCCGAACCGCTCCGGCCACCCGCGTATCGGTTATGCGATCCGCTATATCGCGACCCGGATCCGCCAGATTACGGGTGTCCCGGACAGCGCCACGCTGGTCCGCGGCGAGGACGGCTATGGCAATTTTGTGCTCGAGCCGGTGCCGCGTTTTGACTTCGCTCCCGACGCAGTCGCCTTCCATGCCGCGATGCTGGAGAACAACACGCGCATTCTTTATGCCGGCGCCGACCACGCACCCGGCTATAATGTCCCGGCGACCTGACGCCGATGGAGGAACGGATGGACCACGACCACCAGGATTTGCCGTCTGACCCGGCGCTGCGTGTCATGGCGCTTGAATCGCTGCTGGTCGAGAAGGGACTGGTCGACCCCGCCGCCCTCGATGCGCTGATCGACACCTATGAGCACAAGGTCGGGCCGCGCAACGGCGCGCGCGTGGTGGCCCGTGCCTGGGTCGACCCCGAATTCAAGAAGCGTCTGCTGGCCGACGGCGGCTCGGCGATCACCGAGCTCGGCTACGCCACCCAGGGCCGCGAGCACCTGGTCGTGGTCGAGAATGCTCCCCAGCGTCACAACCTCGTCGTCTGTACGCTGTGCTCTTGCTACCCTTGGCCGGTGCTCGGCCTGCCGCCGGTCTGGTACAAATCGGCCCCCTACCGGTCGCGGGCAGTGATCGATCCGCGCGGTGTATTGCGCGAGTTCGGGCTCGATCTCGACAAGGATGTCGAGATCCGGGTGTGGGATTCGACTTCCGAAATGCGGTACTTGGTTCTTCCGGAGCGTCCGGCGGGTAGCGAGGGGATGAGCGAAGAACAGCTCGCCGATCTGGTTACCCGGGATGCGATGATTGGCACCGCCAAGGTGACCTTGACCAGAGCTCAGCGATGAATGGCGTGCACGATATGGGCGGGATGCACGGCATGGGGCCGGTCGTGCGCGAAGCCGAGGAGCCGGTCTTTCACGACAGCTGGGAAGCGCGCGTCTACGCGCTCAACCGAGCGCTGGCGGCTCTCGGAAAGTGGAATATCGATGCGGGCCGGCACTCGATCGAGCGTATTCCGCCTTCGGATTATCTGCGCATGAGCTATTACGAGAAGTGGCTGGCCGGGCTGGTCACGCGGCTTGAAGAGCGCGGCGTTGTCACCCGTGCCGAATTGGAAAGCGGCCGACCGGCGCCGGGGGCTGGCAAGGCTACGCCGCCGCTGACGGCCGAGCGGGTTGCGGCGACACCTACCGAGCGCGGCTGGTTCGAGCGCCCGGTCAACGCGGCGCCGCGCTTTGCGGTCGGAGATCGGGTCCGGGCGAAGAAGATCCAACCGACCGGCCACACCCGTTTGCCGCGCTACGCGCGGGGCAACTTCGGCATAATCGACCGTATCCACGGTGCCCACGTCTTTCCCGACAGCAACGCGCACTTCCAGGGCGAGAACCCTGAGCACCTCTATTCGGTGCGGTTTTCCGCGCGCGAGCTATGGGGCGAGGAAGCGGCGGCGCACGATTCGGTTTATATCGACCTGTGGGAAAGCTATCTCGATCCGGCGTGAAACCGATGACCGAAGAGGAGTCTGTTTTTTCCGAGCCGTGGCAGGCGCATGCCTTTGCGCTCGCGGTCAAGCTGTCGGAAGCGGGGGTTTTCACCTGGAGCGAATGGTCGGCGGCGCTTGCGGATGAGATTGCCCGCGCGGGTCGGCACGGCGAGGCCGATGACGGCTCCCGCTATTATAATCATTGGCTCGCAGCCCTCGAATGCCTCGTGATTGCGAAAGATCTTGTGCCTCCTCCGTCCCTGTTGCGGCGAAAAGAGGAATGGGCCGACGCTTATCGACACACTCCGCATGGGAGTCCTGTAACGCTGGAGGCCGCCAGCAGAGGCCATGCGGTCACTCACCCGCCCGCGCGCGGGGGCGGGTGAGGCGCAGCACTCGACTGAAGCCCGTCGTTCATGGCATTGCTGCGCTCGGTTGCGACGGTCGGCTCGTACACGCTGTTGAGCCGCGTCTTTGGCTTTATCCGTGACATTCTGACCGCCGCCCTGCTGGGCGCCGGACCTGTAGCGGACGCGTTCTTCGTCGCGCAGCGCCTGCCGAACCTGTTTCGCAGCCTGTTCGCCGAGGGTGCCTTCAGCGCCGCCTTTGTCCCGCTTTTCGCCGGAACCATGGCAGAGAAGGGCAAAGCGGCAGCGCGAATTTTCGCCGAGGACGCGCTCGCGGTTCTTTTGACCGCCCTCCTCGCCTTCGTTCTTCTCGGAGAAATCTTCATGCCTGCCGTTATGGGCATGATCGCTCCGGGTTTCAGCGACAACCCGGGCAAGTTCGATCTCGCGGTGGATCTTGCCCGAATCACCTTCCCTTATCTTCTCTTTATTGCGCTGGTGGCGCTGCAGGGAGGCGTGCTGAACTCGGTCGAACGTTTTGCCGCCGCCGCGGCGACGCCGATCCTGTTGAACCTTTTCCTGATATCCGCACTTTTGCTGATGCATCGGTTCGGGTGGCACGACGGCCGCGCCCTCGCCTGGGCCATCACTGCGGCAGGGTTCGCGCAGTTCCTTTGGTTGATGTTCTCGTGCGGCCGCGCCGGGCTGGCGCTCCGCCTGCCACTTCCCCGATTGACCCCGGGAGTGAGGCGCACTCTCGCGATCATGGCTCCGGGCACAATCGGAGCCGGCGTGACCCAATTCAACTTGTTGATTTCGACCGCCCTCGCCTCGACGTTGCCCGGCGGATCGGTCTCCTACCTTTACTACGCCGATCGCCTCAATCAGCTACCGCTCGGCGTCGTTGGCATCGCTGTCGGCACCGCGATCCTGCCTTCGCTCTCGCGGCAGATCAGGCTCGGGCATCTCGCCGATGCAGTGACCACCCAAAACCGGGGGATCGAGTTGGCGCTGCTGCTGACCTTGCCGGCGGCGATGGCGCTTTCGGTTCTTGCGACGCCTATTCTCGCAGTCTTGTTTCAGCGCGGCGCGTTTAGTGCGACCGATACCGCGGCAACCGCTTTCGCTCTCGCGGCATACGCCGCGGGGCTGCCGGCTTTCGTCCTCGTCAAGGTGCTGGCACCCGCATTCTTTGCTCGCCACGACACGAAGACGCCGGTCAAGGTCGCGGTCGTGTCGATGGTTGCCAATCTTTGCCTGACATTGGGTTTGATGCAGTTTCTGGCGCATGTCGGCATTGCTCTTGCGACGACCGCCGCTGGCTGGATCAACGCGCTAACCCTGCTCGGACTGTTGATCCGCCGCGGGCACTTCCAGTTCGATGATCGTGCCCGGCGGAACCTGCCGCGGGTCGGCGCCGCCGCCCTTGGCATGAGCCTGGTGCTGGCGGTGCTGAGCGTTGCCCTCGAGGGAGCGCTGACCGGGCCGCCGCTGCTCCGCGTCGGCGCGCTCGCCGGGCTGGTATTTGCCGGACTCGCCGCTTTCGCGGCCCTTGCTTTCGCGTTTGGCATCGCAGACTGGCGCGGCCTCGTGGGACGCCTGAGGCGGCAACCGGCTTGACCGGAGTCGCCCAACGGCATTACAGGCACCGGCCGCGAACGCACATGAGGTAATATGAACCGTATTTTTTCCGGCATTCAGCCCACCGGCAATCTTCACCTCGGAAATTACCTGGGGGCGATACGTAATTGGGTCGCGCTACAAAGAGACTACGAGTGCATTTTCTGCATCGTCGACCTCCATGCGCTGACCCTGCCCCAGGATCCGGCGGAGCTGCGCGCCTCGACGCGCGAGGTGACGGCGGCCTACATCGCGGCCGGGATCGACCCGAAGCGCTGCACGATCTTCAATCAGAGCATGGTTTCCGCTCATGTAGAGCTCGCCTGGCTGCTCGGCTGCCTGACCCCGCTCGGCTGGCTCAATCGCATGACGCAGTTCAAGGAGAAGGCGGGAAAAGATCGCGAAATGGCAGGCCTCGGCCTCTACGCTTATCCGGTGCTGATGGCGGCCGACATCCTAGTCTACAAGGCGACGCACGTCCCGGTTGGCGAGGATCAGAAACAGCATCTCGAACTCGCCCGCGATCTCGCCGGAGCATTCAACCGGCGTTATGAATGCGACTTCTTCCCACTGCCGGAGCCACAGATCTTTGGGACGGCTACGCGGGTTATGAGCCTGCGGGACGGCACAAAGAAAATGTCGAAATCCGATAGCTCCGATTATTCGCGGATCAATATGACGGATGACGCAGACAAGATCGCGCTGAAGATCCGCCGGGCCAAGACCGATCCGGCACCGCTGCCGGTCAGCCCTGCCGAGCTCGAAAGCCGGCCCGAGGCCGACAATCTGATCGGCATCTACGCCGCGCTCGCCGGGCTGTCGCGCGAGGATACCGTCGCCCGCTTCGTTGGGCGGAATTTCTCCGAATTCAAGGAGGCTCTCTCCGAGCTCGCGGTCGAAATTCTCGGGCGTATCGGCGATGAGATGCGCCGACTGCTGGCGGATCCCGGCTACATCGACGGGGTGCTGCGCCGCGGCGCCGAGCATGCGAGCGCGATCGCCATCCCCGTTTTGCGCGAGGCGCAGGAGATCAGCGGGCTGCTGCGGCCCTGACATCAGCTCGCTGTTCCCTTTCCACGCAGGACGGGTGGGGAGCGCAGCAGACGGACCGGTTCGTGCTTTGCCAAAGGGGGGGCTGGTTGTAGTTTACCAGGCTTCGCGCGTTATCTGCGAAGCGGCGCGCACAACCACAGCACACGGCCGGCGCCTCGACCATCATGGACATTTATCTGCCGATTGCCGGGGTGTCGTTGGACATCTTCGTTCTGGTCGGCCTCGGTGCGGTGGTCGGGTTTCTCTCAGGCGTCTTCGGGGTCGGCGGCGGCTTTCTGCTGACACCGCTGCTGATTTTCATCGGCGTGCCGCCGACTGTGGCCGTCGCTTCCTCGGCCAACCAGCTTGTTGGTGCTTCGGTCTCCGGCGTGCTTGTCCATTGGCGGCGCGGCAACGTCGATTTCAAGATGGGGTATGTCCTGTTGGGGGGCGGCCTCGTCGGCTCGCTTTTTGGGGTCTGGATCTTCACTCTTCTCAAACAGCTGGGACAGGTCGAGCTGACGATCTCGATCTGCTACGTCTTGCTGCTCGGAACGCTCGGCGGCCTGATGATCGTCGAGAGCATCCGCACGCTCCTGCGGCTGCATCGGCCGGGGGCCGGGCGTCGCCGCCTGCATCAGCACAACTGGATGCACGGTCTGCCTTTAAAGGCCCGATTTCGCCGCTCACGCCTTTACATCAGTGCTCTCTTGCCGATCGGACTCGGCTTCGCCGTCGGCATTCTCAGCGCCATTCTCGGCATCGGCGGCGGGTTCGTGATGGTCCCAGCAATGATTTATATGCTCGGAATGCCGACGGCAGTAGTACCGGGAACCTCCTTGCTGCAGATCATCTTCGTCGCCGCAAATGTGACGGTGCTGCAAGCCCTCACCAATCACACCGTCGATGCCATTCTCGCTCTGGTCTTGCTTGTCGGCGGCGTCATTGGCGCGCGGATCGGGAGCCGCTTCGGGACCCGCCTACGCGGCGAGCAGCTGCGCTTTCTGCTCGCGTTGATGGTGCTTGCAGTCGCCGCAAAGTTGGCTTTCGACATGGTCGCACCCCCGGCCGACCTCTACTCCATCGCCCCGGACAAGGAATGAGTCCTTGTCCCCGAATGCGCGCCACCAACCCGGGGGTTCGAGGGCTTTTTGTTTTCGCCTCGCTTTTGCTCTGCGCGGCGCCAGCACGGAGCGAAAGCCTTGTGGCAGATCTCACGACGCATCTGATTGCGATCACCACCGGCTTTACCGGGGCCTCCGTCGTGTTGTTTGGAGCTACGGACGGTCCCGGCGACGTAGTCGTTACAGTGCGCGGACCCGAGCGCGCGATGACGATCCGGCGCAAGCATCGCGTCGCCGGCATCTGGGTGAATACCTGGGCCGTAACCTTTAACAACGTGCCCAACTTTTACGCGGTGGCCGCGAGCCACCCGATCGACGAGATCATGTCGCCCGCCGCCGCCTCACTTTACCGTGTCGGGATTGCGAACCTGAAACTCGAACCGGCCGCCTCGACTTCCCCGCCCGTCGTGGAGGCGTTTCGCAAGGCACTCGAGCGCAAGCAGCAGCAGGCGGGGCTGTTCGTCAACCGGATCGGCAAGGTGGACTTTCTTGGCGAACGATTATTCCGAACAACCATTGCGTTTCCCGCCAACGTCCCGACCGGGAGTTATCTCGTCGAGGTGTTCTTGGTCCGAAACAAAGATGTCGTCACCGGCCAGACAACCCCGCTCGTGGTTTCGAAAGTTGGCCTCGACGCTGCGGTTTCCGAGTTCTCTTATCGCCAGCCCGGGTTTTACGGGGCGATTGCGGTGCTGACCGCCATGGTGGCAGGATGGCTGGCCAGCTTGCCGTTTAGAGGCGCCTGAGCCGTCGAAGGAGGATCGAGAAGAGGATCTGGCCGATGGACGAATCCGCGAACCCTCGCATCTTCCTGGTAGTCGTCGACGAGACTGAGGAACTCCAAATCGCCGTCCACTATGCCGCGCGCCGCGCGGCGCCTACTGGCGGGCGCGTCGCTCTGCTCGAGGTGATCGAGCCTTCGGAGCTGCAACACTGGGTCGCGATCGAGAATTTGGCTCGCGAGGAGCAGCGTGAGGAAGCCGAACTGTTGATGCAGCGACTGTGCGAGGAGATCCTGCCGATCGCCGGTGCGATGCCGATTGTTTATATCCGCGAAGGACGCCGGCGCGATGAATTGTTGTCGTTGATCAACGAGGAGCCGTCTATCTCGATATTGGTGCTTGCGGCGGGTATTGGTCCGGAAGGGCCGGGGCCGCTGATCTCCTACCTGACCGGCAAGCCTGCGGCCCGCCTGAGGATCCCGGTCACTATCGTCCCGGGGGGTCTAACCATGGAACAGCTCGACGCAGTCAGTTGACGCGCAGCCTTGCACTAATCTGCCGAAAGCCGAGTCTTGAATCGGCCCCACAAGTCCCCAATGCTATTGCTGAGTTTTTCTTTTTTCTGTCTTATCGGAGCCGCCAATGTTCATTCAAACTGAGCAGACGCCAAATCCGGCGACACTGAAATTCCTGCCGGGTCGGCCGGTCATGACGACGGGCACTGCGAACTTCACGAGCCAGGAGGCGACCCGAACTTCGCCGCTCGCAGAACGGTTATTCGCGTTGCCTGAGGTCGCCGGCGTCTTCCTCGGCGCCGATTTCATCACCGTGACAAAGGTTGGAGACGGCGACTGGTACCAGCTCAAGCCTGCAATACTCGCGGTCATCATGGAGCACTTCACCGCCGGCCGGCCGGTTATGCTCGCGAACGCAGCCGACATCACGGCAATGGCCGAAGAAGACGAGGACGAAATCGTGGCGCAGATCAAGGAGCTCCTGGAGACGCGCGTGCGGCCGGCTGTTGCGCAAGATGGCGGAGACATCATCTTTCATGATTTCGAAGACGGCGTCGTCTACCTCCATATGCAGGGCTCCTGCTCGGGGTGCCCGAGCTCGACCGCGACGCTAAAGGCGGGGATCGAGAATATGCTGCGGCACTACGTCCCAGAGGTAGTGGAGGTACGCGCCGTCTGAGCCGCCGCCCTTTTCCCCGGTAGGCGGACCGGGCAGCATGTGGAACGGAGCACCGGGTCCGCTGTGCCTGGCTCTCGATTCGGCGGGTTCTGCCTTGTCGGCAGCAATCGCCGTCGGCGGCAATGTCTTGGCTGTCGAAAGCACCGCCTGTCTGCACGGGCAGGCCGAAAAGCTGATGCCGATGATCGACACCGTCATGCGCCAAGCAGGGTTGCCGCCTGCTGCGCTCGATCTTGTCGTGACGACCGTAGGGCCGGGCAGCTTTACCGGCATCCGCGCGGGGATTGCGGCAGCCCGCGGAATAGCGCTCGCGGCCAATGCCCGGCTTGTCGGTGTGACGAGCTTTGACGCGGTCGCTGCCGGGTCCGCAGCACCAGGGCGCGAACATTCCGGTTTCCTTTTGGTCACGCTCGAAAGCCGACGCGAGGATTTCTTTGTACAGATTTTCGATCGGGTGCGGGATCGGGTTGGCAAGCCGACGGCCGTCGCGCCTTCTGCGCTTCTCGACATGGTAAATGCGGCGGTCGGTGAGGCGCCGTTGCTGATTGCTGGTGACGCGGCGCAACGCGCATTGTCCGTCCTCACCAGGCGTCCTCATATTGATATTCTCGAAAGTCCCGCGCCGCTCGCGATCGGCGCATTGCGGGCTGCGATCCATTGTCTCCAGTCCGGCGAAAGCGGCGAAGCGGCGCGGCCGCTTTATCTCCGTGCACCCGATGCGACCCCGTCGGGCGGGCGCACGGAGGCGCCCGGCGGCCGGGAATGAGGCGCCGCATCGAGCGTCTATCCGGCACCGCGGGCGGTCCAATAGCACTGCTGCACCAGGCTTGCTTTCCCGAGGATCCGTGGGATGCCGGAGCTATTGCGCAGGTCATGGGGATCCCTGGATTCTTTGGTTACGTCGAATGGCGAGAAGAAACCCCGGTCGGGTTTGCCTTGGCTCTGGATCTCGGCAGGGAAGCGGAAATCCTCTCGCTCGGGGTGCTGCCCGAACACCGACGGGCCGGCGTCGGTACGACCCTTCTCGATGCCGTGTGCTCGGTGGCGAGAGAGCGTGGCATCAGATCTGTCGTTCTTGAAGTTGCTGTGAACAACGTTGCCGCCCGCGCACTCTACGCCGCCAACAGCTTTATTGTCGTTGGACATCGCCGGAACTACTACCGTCAAACGGGGGGTTTGGTCGACGGTCTAATATTACGTCGTGAACTGCCAACCGGCTCTCGCGGGTCTCGAATTCCCCTTCATCCCACAGATTCTTCGGCGCTTCTTGACGAGCTCGATGAATCTTCTTGAAACTGCAGGTTACTGAAGAAATCGATCACTCAGCCGATTGCTTCGTCCGTCTAAGTTGACTATATCTTAAGACCAGGCTCATGGTGGGATCCTTGGGATGAACAACTCCGAGCAAACCAGCGATTTGCTGGCGCTGACGACAGAAATCGTTGCCGCGCACGTTTCCAACAATACCGTGCCGGTGGGGGACTTGCCGCAGCTGATCAACCAGGTCTACAATTCTTTGGCAAATATCGGGAGCGAGCCCGTGGCAGCCGCGGAACGGCCGCAGCCAGCGGCTCCGATCAAGAAATCGGTTCACCCCGACTTCATCATTTGCCTGGAGGACGGAAAGAAGCTGAAAATGCTGAAGCGGCACCTGAAGACAGCGTACAACATGACCCCCGATGCATATCGCGAGCGCTGGGGCCTAGCTTCCGATTATCCGATGGTGGCGCCGAACTACGCGCGCCAGCGCAGCCGGCTCGCGAAGGAAATCGGCCTCGGAACTCGCGCTCGGCGGCAACGACCCTGATTTTCGGGGACCCTGCAGTTTCTCCGCGCCGGTCCCTGTGGGCGTAGGCTCGAACGATGCTATCGGGTATAATAGCGGGAGTGAGGCACGTCATCACGGAGACGGGATGATTTCGCGGCTGGAACAGCTTTGCCTCGACAAGGGTCTTAAAATGACCGAGCAGCGACGGGTCATCGCGCGCGTATTATCCGAATCCATGGATCATCCCGATGTCGAGCAGGTCTATCGGCGAGCGACTGCGATCGACCCGCGCATCAGCATTGCCACGGTGTACCGCACCGTGAGGCTGTTCGAAGAGGCCAATATCCTCGCGAGGCATGATTTTGGCGACGGCCGCTCGCGTTACGAGGAAATGCCGAGTGCGCACCATGACCATTTGATTGACCTGCAGTCCGGTAGTGTGATCGAGTTCCGCAACGAGGAGATCGAAAGGCTTCAACGGGTGGTTGCCGATGAGCTCGGTTATGATTTGGTCGGGCATCGCCTCGAGCTATATGCCGTGCCGCGCGGCAGGACCCGCCGGCCCGATACGGAATGATATGCTCGGCTGAACGCTGCCGGTCGGAATGTCTGACGGTGCAGCTGCGGGGATCACCTCGAAACAACCAGGGCCACGCGGCGTGATCGATGGCGTCGCGGCCGATCGGAATCGGCTCTCGCCGCTCGGATCATCGCTCTCGATGACAGAGGCCGGGTCATGTCTGGAGAGCCGGGTCGTCGATATCCGATGCGGCCCGTTGCAGGTGCGCCTGGCGGAAACCGCTGCGGACATCGACGCGGCGCAGGCACTGCGCTATCGAGTCTTTTATGAAAGGCTCGGCGCGCGGCCGCTGCCGGAGATGGCGAGCCGACGGCGCGACACGGATCGCTTTGATGAGGACTGCGATCATCTGCTCGTTCTCGACCACGACCGGGGAAGCGCGGCCGATGCCGTAGTCGGCACCTACCGCCTGATCCGTCGGGCGACGGCGGAGCGACTTGGCGGTTTTTATTCGGCCGATGAGTATGACATCGCGCCCCTCGTCGCGCACCCCGGAGAGATTCTTGAATTGGGGCGCTCCTGCGTCGACCCGGCCTATCGCCAGCGGCCGACGATGCAGCTTCTGTGGCGGGGGATTGCGGCTTATGTGTTTCATCACGGCATTGGGCTGATGTTCGGTTGCGCAAGCCTGCCGGGCACCGATCCCGATGCTCTCGCGGTGCCCCTCTCTTATTTGCATCACTTCCACCTTGCCCCCGCCGGATTGCGGCCGCGGGCACTGCCCTGGCGATATGTCGAGATGCGCCGGCTCGACCGCGCTGGTATCGATCCGAGTTCTGCGGTCGCGGCCTTGCCGCCATTGATCAAGGGATATTTGCGGCTTGGCGGTTTTGTCGGCGACGGCGCGGTCATCGACGAGCAATTCAACACCACCGACGTATGCATTCTGGTCAAGAGCGATCTCGTGACCGAGAAATATTCGCGACATTACGAGCGGCGGTCGAAGGACGCATGGGCTGCTTGAGAAAATGGGCTCACCGACGCTAAGGCTCGTGCGCCTCGCGGTCTATTTCGCCTGGACCGTGAGCCTGATGCCGATGCAGATAATTGGGTTGCGGCTGCGACGTCGGTGGGCGTCCACATTGCCGGTCTTCTACCACCGATGGTGTTGTCGAATTCTGGGCTTCCGTATCCGGGTAATCGGCGCGCCGACGACCAAACGTCCGGCGCTGTTTGCTGCCAATCACGTCTCATATACCGACATCACCGTCCTCGGCTCGATCATTCCCGGCTCATTCATCGCCAAGGCCGAGGTCGCGAATTGGCCGTTCTTCGGGTGGCTCGCCAAGCTGCAGCGCAGCGTTTTTGTCGATCGCAAGATGCGGAGCACGGCGATGCAGCGCAGTGCGATCGGAGAGCGGCTTGCCGCGGGAGACGCGCTGATCCTGTTTCCGGAAGGGACGAGCGGCGACGGCAATCGCGTGCTCCCGTTCAAGAGCGCCTTATTTGCCGCCGCTCAACACGGGGGGGACTCTCTCCAAGTCATCGTACAGCCGGTTTCGCTTGCCTATGTGCGCCTGGACGGCATGCCTATCGGGCGCGTCTATCGCCCCTTCTTCGCCTGGTACGGCGCTGTTGATCTTGCACCTCACATGTGGAGCATGGTGGGTCTTGGGACTGTCGAAGCGGTCGTTGAATTTCATCCTCCGACCTCCCTGGCCGATTGCGGGTCACGAAAGTCGCTCGCTCTTTATTGCCATGCACGGATTGCCGGTGGTGTCGCCGGCGCTCTGTTCGGCCGACCGCAACCGATGCCGGAACCGCCTGTGTCGACCTCTCATTCTCCATTCTCTACCGCGGTTCCACAAGCCAGCACCGGATGATACAAACAGAAACCTACGATAAGACGGCCAGGAATGCGCCGAAGCGCATCTATATTAAGACGTTTGGCTGTCAGATGAACGTCTATGATTCGGCACGCATGATCGATACTTTAGCGCCGCATGGCTATGTTGCGGCCAATACTGCATTAGACGCGGATCTGGTGATCCTCAATACGTGTCATATCAGGGAAAAGGCGGCGGAGAAGGTATATTCCGAGCTTGGCACGATCCGTCGCCTGAAGGCGGCGAAGACAAGGGACGGCGGTCAAATGATCGTCGCCGTAGCCGGCTGCGTCGCGCAGGCCGAAGGCAGCGAAATCATGCGACGCGCGCCCTGCGTCGACCTTGTCATCGGCCCGCAGAGTTATCACCGGCTGCCTGACTTGGTTGCTCGCGCCTTGCACGCCGGCAGCACCCAGGTGCTCGATACGAGTTTTCCTGCCGAGCCCAAATTCGACTTCCTGCCGGAGGCGTCTGCGCCGAGCGGCGTAGGCGCTTTTCTCACGGTGCAGGAAGGATGCAACAAATTCTGTAGCTTTTGCGTCGTGCCTTATACACGCGGCGCAGAGTACTCGCGTCCGGTGCAGCAAATTCTCGATGAGGCACGACGGCTTGTCAGCTACGGCGTGCGCGAGATCACTCTCCTTGGACAAAACGTCAACGCTTATCACGGGACAGGCCGGGACGGCAGGGAGTGGCGATTAGGCGAATTGATACGAGCTCTCGCCGAACTCCCCGGGCTCCAGCGTATCCGTTATACTACGTCACATCCGCGCGATGTCGATGAGGAGCTGATCGCCGCCCATCGCGACGTGCCGCAGCTGATGCCCTTTCTGCATCTTCCGGTGCAAAGCGGGTCGGACCGGGTGCTTGCCCGGATGAACCGGCGTCACACCGCAAGCGAATACCGGCGCATTGTCGAGCGCTTGCGGGCGGCGCGCTCGGACCTTGCTCTATCGACGGACCTGATTGTCGGCCATCCCGGCGAGACCGACGAAGATTTCCGGGCGACCCTCAGCCTCGTCAACGAGGTCGGCTTCGCTCAAGCATATTCGTTCAAGTATTCGCCGCGGCCGGGGACCCCCTCCGCGTCCGCTGAAGACCAGGTTCCCGGATCGGTGAAGAGCGAGCGCCTCGCCGCCCTACAGCTGCTGTTGGCGAAGCAACAGCGTGACTTCAACAACGCCTGTATCGGCCGCATCCTGCCAGTGCTGCTCGAAAAGCCGGGTCGCCATGCGGGCCAGCTCGTCGGCCGCAGCCCTTATCTGCAGGCCGTTCATATCTCGGCGGCCACGGACATGATCGGAACGACAGTCCCTGCTCTGATCGTCCAGGCGGGCGCCAACAGCCTCGCCGGCTCACTCGCCGAGACGGAACCAAGATGAGCGCGCTCTCCCCTGCCATGGCCGTCGGCGAACTGAGCGAAGGGCGCACGCAACTGGAATTCGACGATAATCTGCTTCTTCCCTTGCTGTACGGTGAGCGGGATCAGCATCTTGACAGGATCGAGAGGCAGCTCGGCGTGTCGGTGGTCACACGCGGCAATCGGCTCGCCATCTCAGGCCCCGCATCGGCAACTGAGGCGGCCCACCTCGCGCTGTCGCAGCTCTACGAGCGGTTAAAGCGCGGGCAGGAAGTCGACCTGCCGGCAGTCGAGGCAGCCATCCGCCTCGCCGAGGCGGAGCTCGGCGACAAGAGCCTCAACCTGTGGCGCGAAGATGCCGCGTTCCGCACCCGCAAGCGCCGCATAACGCCGCGCACTCCTGGCCAGGCGGCCTATATCAAGGCGCTGCGTGAGAGCGAGCTGGTTTTTGGATTGGGGCCGGCCGGCACCGGCAAGACCTATCTCGCAGTCGCCGCTGCGGTCGACCTGCTGATGAGCGGCCGTGTCGAGCGCATCATTCTGTCTCGTCCGGCTGTCGAGGCTGGCGAGCGGCTCGGCTTCTTGCCGGGGGATCTTCGCGATAAAGTCGATCCGTATTTGCGGCCAATCTTCGACGCGCTCAACGACATGTTGCCGGCCGACCAGCTAGCGCGACGGTTGAGCACCGGTGAGATCGAAGTGGCGCCGATCGCCTTCATGCGCGGGCGCACCCTGTCGCACGCCTTTGTGATCCTTGATGAGGCGCAGAATACGACGCCCGTGCAGATGAAGATGTTCCTGACTCGCCTCGGCGAAGCTTCGCGCATGGTGGTGACAGGCGATCCGACGCAAGTGGATCTTCCCGCGGGAACGCGCTCGGGTCTGGCAGAGGCGTTGGCGACGCTGAACGCCGTTGAGGGGATCACCACTGTGCGGCTGACCGACCGTGACGTGGTACGACACGAACTCGTCGCCCGGATCGTACGCGCCTACGAGGCGCGGGAGAGCGCGACCCGCAGCCGCGACCCGTGATGGAACTCGCGTTGACGATCGACGTTGCGATAAGATGCATTGGCTGGAGACAGGCCGCTCCGCTGGTCGAACGGCTCGCTGACGAAGCCGCCCGGCTGGCGTTGGCGGATGGGGTGGCGGCGTTGGACCTTGTATCGATCGGTCCGGTTGAGCTCGGCATTAACCTCACCGATGCCGCCGAGCAGCAACAGCTCAACCGCGACTATCGGGGGCATGATGTGTCGACCAATGTTTTGGCGTTTCCGGCATGGGAAGCGAGGGTCCCGATGCCGGCCGATGCGCCAGTCCTGCTGGGCGACGTGGTGCTGAGCTTTGAAACCGTCGCCCGGGAGGCTGCGGCCCAGCAGAAATCTCTCGACGACCATCTCCGCCATCTTGTCGTGCATGGTGTCCTCCACCTGCTCGGCTTCGATCATCTGACGACGGCCGACGCGGCCCAGATGGAGGGTCTGGAAACGTCGATATTGGCGAAATTGGGGGTCGCCGACCCTTATTGCGATCACGCTTGGGCGATCGAGGGCGACCCCCGTCATGGCTGACCCAGAGCCTCCCCCAGCCGGCCAGCCTGAGCACGACAGATCGTTTACGCCGCTTCGGAATTTTCTTCGACTGATCCGCCGCCCGCGCAACGGCGAAAGCGTGCGCGAGACCATCGACGAGATGATCGAGGAGCCTTCCGTCGATGACCCGCGCCCTTTGACCGCACACGAACGGGTGCTGATTGGCAATATTCTGAAAGTGCACGACCACACCGCCGCGGATGTCATGGTGCCCCGCGTCGATATCGTCGCCCTCGATGCCGAAACCCCGTTCGCTAAAGTCGTGCAGTTCATGATCGAGCAGGGTCACTCACGCGTTCCGATCTATCGCGAGACGCTCGACGATGTTGTGGGTTTTATCCACGTCAAGGACGTCTTGGGCCCCGCCGCGGAACGGCGCGAGACGCAGCTGGCCCCGATCTTGCGGAAGGTGCTGTTCGTAGCCCCTTCGTTACCGATCCTTGATCTTCTTGTGCAGATGCGGCAGGCGCGCACTCACATTGCAATGGTGGTGGACGAGTTTGGCGGCATCGACGGGCTGGTGACGATTGAAGACCTGATTGAGGAGATCGTCGGCGAGATCGAGGATGAACATGATGTGGCCGATGGTCCGAGCCTTATCGAGCGAACCGACGGCAGCCTGATCGCCGACGCGCGCACCCCCATAGAGCTGCTGGAGGAGCACCATGGTACCCGGTTGCGGCCGACCGGGGATCAGGAAGAGGTCGACACTCTGGGGGGCTTGGTCTCCGGCCTCGCGGGACGCGTACCGAAGCGGGGCGAGGTCATTGCGCACCCGGCGGGGATCGAGTTTGAAGTGCTCGACGCCGACCCGCGCCGGATCAAGCGTTTGCGGGTGCGCCGAGTGCCGGTAGCGACCAGCGGTATCGACGCGACCGATGCCTGAGGCGTCGGTCTTCCGGATCCCACTCGGTTCGCAAATCGATACACCTTTCTGTCGCCTGTCTCGTAGCCTTGCCGCTTTATCCGGCTGGCGGCGCTATGGCCTGGCATTCCTGCTCGGCCTCTGCGCGACGGGGTCGCTCCCGCCGGTCGACCTAACGCCGCTATTGCTGGTTGCGTTCCCGGGTCTTCTCTGGCTCGACGAGGGTAGCGCCGGCGCGTGGGCCTCCTTTCGCCTGGGCTACGTTTTCGGGTTCGGCTTTTTCATAGGCGGGCTCTACTGGATCGCCGCGGCGCTGTTTGTCGACATCGCCCGTTATTGGTGGGCTGTGCCTATCGCTGCTGCAGGACTGCCAGCGGCCTTCGCCCTATATATCGGCCTAACCCTGCTCGCGACAAATCTCGTGGTCGGACATTTCCGGCTGCGCGGCGGCGCACGGGTGTTGACCTTTGCGATCGCGTGGGCCGCGAGCGAATGGATCCGCGGTCACGCGTTTACCGGGCTTCCGTGGAACTTGATCGGTTACGCGTGGTCGGGCGGGTTTCCTGGGGCGATCCTGATATTGCAGAGCGTCGCCTGGGTCGGCATTTACGGTCTCAGCTTTCTAACCGTTCTCGCTGCGACATTGCCCGCACTGCTCGGGACGGCGTCGTTGTCGCGGGTTTCGCCGGGCCGGCGTCTCGCTCCGGTTATCGTCGCCGGATCGCTGATCCTGGGGCTGGGTGTGATCGGCGCGACCCGTCTGGAAGCAATGCCAAACCGTGCGACCGGTGTTTGGTTGCGGATCGTGCAGCCTTCGATCCCGCAGAGCCTCAAATGGGACCCGGCTGCCGCCGAACGGAACTTCCGCCGTCTTATCGACCTCAGCGGTGGTCCGGCGAACCACCCGATCGCCGCCATCGTGTGGCCGGAAGCGGCGACCCCGTTCTTGCTCGAACGTGATGTGCGCCATCGTCAGGAGATCGCCGAACTCGTATCTGGTCAGCGCTACCTGATCACGGGCGCGTTGCGGGCAACCCCGCCCTCGGGCCCGGTGCTGCAGGTCTGGAACAGCATCGAAGTGTTGGACGGGAAGGGCGACATCATCGCCAGCTACGACAAGGCGCATCTCGTTCCGTTCGGCGAATACGTCCCCTTCCACGACGTTTTGCCGTTCAGGAAGATCACTGCCGGCAATCTTGACCTGAGCGCCGGGCCGGGCCCGAGGACGATCGCGTTGACGGGGCTGCCTCCGTTTGCTCCGCTGATCTGCTACGAAGTCATCTTCCCCGGCGTTATTGTCGACGAGACGCAGCGCCCGGACTGGATTTTGAACGTCACCAATGATGCATGGTACGGGCGCAGCTCGGGTCCTTATCAGCATTTTGCGATCGCGCGAACCCGGGCGATCGAGGAAGGGCTGCCGGTGGTCCGCGCTGCGAACAATGGCCTGAGCGGGGTCGTCGACCCGGCAGGTCGCGTCCTCGCGCGCATTGACCTGGACACGATCGGTCACGCCGACCTGCCGCTGCCTAGCGCTGGCGGAATGACCCTCTATGCACGCTTCGGCGACTGGACCTTCTTGGCGCTGCTGGTTCTCAGCGCTCTCCCGGTGGTGCTCCGGCGGCGCTGACGGATCCGATCGTTGTCTTGTTCAGAATGCAAGCAGGAGTGCGTAAACTACAACTTTCCGATCGCGTTAATCCTTTGTTGACCGTTGTCGATCGCGTGCTCTATCAAATTGGTCCCGCTATTTCTGCTGGGGCGATCGACCGATGGCGATGCAACCATTCACCCGACGGCTGGGCCGCCGGAAGGGCGACAAGCCGAATCCGATCGATGTCCATGTCGGTTCTCGAGTCCGGTTGCGTCGGAACATGCTGGGCCTGAGCCAGGAGAAACTTGGAGAAGCGATCGGCCTGACCTTTCAACAAGTGCAAAAGTATGAGAGGGGCGCCAACCGCATCGGCGCCAGCCGGTTGCATGATTTGAGCCGTGTGTTGGACGTCCCGGTCTCATTCTTTTTCGATGACATGGATCCGGTGCGCGCCCCGGCAATCCCCGGAGGGTTCGCCGAGCCGGCAGCCGAGGCGTTCGATTCCGATCCACTGCGGCGGCGCGAAACGGTCGAACTGGTCAGCGCCTATTATAGGATCGACGATCCGTCCTTGCGGCGGCGCTTGTTCGACTTGGCCAAAGCACTGGCCGGCGGCGCCGAACGGATGGCTGGAAAATAGTGCCGGTCGCGCCGGCCGGCGGGAGCGACACGGCAAAATTCGAGCTTGACGCCCGCCGGACAAGGTTGGATCAACGCTAACGTGTTATACGTCATTGTACTCACGCATTGACAAAGGGGTTTGCCTTGGCCAGCAGCGATTTCGTGTTCACCAGCGAATCCGTATCGGAAGGTCACCCCGACAAGATCTGTGACCGCATTTCCGATGCGATTGTCGATACCTTTCTCGAAGCGGAGCCGCAGGCGCGCTGCGGCGTTGAGACGTTGGTCACGACGAATCATGTCGTGCTGGCTGGAGAAGTTCGGGGCCCGGGTTCGATCACCAGCGAGAAATTGATTGACGTGGCGCGTACTGCGATCCGCGAAATCGGATACGAGCAGGAAAATTTTCATTGGCGATCGGCCGCCATCAAATGCCTGGTTCATGGCCAATCATCGGATATCGCCCAGGGGGTCGACGCTTCCGGCAACAAGGACGAGGGAGCCGGAGACCAGGGGATGATGTTCGGCTATGCCTGCAATGAGACGCCGGACCTGATGCCGGCCCCGATCTTCTACGCCCACGCCATTCTGCGCTCGCTCTCCAAGGCGCGGCACGCGGGAAAAACGCCTTTGCTGGGGCCCGATTCGAAAAGCCAAGTCACACTCCGATATATCGACGGAAAGCCGGTGCAGGCCACCAAGGTGGTCGTCTCGATCCAGCATTCCGACCGGATCGAGCAGGAAGAGGTGCGGGAGATCGTGCGGCCTCATGTTCTCCAGATCTTGCCCGATGGCTGGATGTGCGATGAGGAGCACTTCCTGGTCAATCCGACAGGCCGCTTTGTGATAGGCGGTCCCCACGGTGACGCCGGCGTGACCGGCCGAAAAATCATCGTCGACACATATGGCGGGGCTGCCCCGCACGGCGGCGGCGCCTTTTCCGGCAAAGACCCGACCAAGGTCGATAGGTCCGGCGCCTATGCCGCGCGCTATCTGGCAAAGAACGTGGTTGGCTCAGGTCTTGCCGAGCGCTGCACGATCCAGGTGGCCTATGCGATTGGTGTCGCGAAGCCGTTGTCCTTTTATGTCAATACCGCCGGGGCAGCGAACGATATAAAGCTTGCCGCGCTGCTGCAGGATCTGATGGACCTGTCACCGCGGGGCATCCGCACCCATCTCGGCTTGAATAAGCCGATATACACGCGCACCGCGGCTTATGGCCATTTTGGCCGGAGGCCCGAGGACGACGGCGGCTTCTCGTGGGAGAAGCTGGATTTGGTCGAAGAGTTGAGACGCGCCCTCTGACACTGTCTCGATTGGAGGCAACGCCAGGTCGGGTACTCTACGGGCGCCGCCGCGGCAGGGCGCTTCGTCCGGCGCAAAAGCACCGCATTGCTGGGATGCTGCCGCGGCTCGCGATCGAAATCCCGGAATCGGGCGAGCTCGACCCCGGGACACTGTTCGGCGACGAGCAATCGAGGATATGGCTGGAAATCGGGTTTGGCGGGGGCGAGCATTTGGCGTTTCAGGCCGAGCGACACCCCGAAACCGGCTTCATTGGTTGCGAAGTGTTCGAAAACGGCATCGTCAGCTTGCTGGCGCATATCGAAAATCGCAACCTCGCCAACATTCGGATTTTTGCCGGCGATGCGAGATTGTTGATCGCAGCCCTTCCCTCCGGCTCGGTGGCGCGGGTTTTTGTTCTGTTTCCCGATCCTTGGCCAAAGCGTCGCCACCACAAGCGCCGTATCGTGTCGCGTGAAACTCTCGATCGCCTGGCCGAAATCATGGCTGACGATGCCGAACTGCGTCTCGCCACCGATGAGACCGACCATCTTTGCTGGATGCTCGAGCACCTTACCGATCACCCGGGATTCGAATGGTTAGCCCGTCGCCCGCTCGACTGGCGCGAGCGGCCTCGGGACTGGCCGCCAACCCGATATGAAGAAAAGGCGCGCCTGGCCGGGCGATCTCCCGCCTTTCTGCGGGCGAGGCGGCGTCCGCGGTTTGCCGGATGATCGGACTGGAAAGCTCTTGCGATGAACACTCCGCTCATTATATCCTAGGGGCTCATAGGGTCCGCCCTGCGGGCCGCATTGCGGGTGGGCCGACGGCCCACCTTTTGTTTTTGTCGGCTGGTTCGAGAACACGGCGTCTCTCCAGGCCGGCCGGTTGTGACCTGCTGGGGAAGCAAGGACAGAAAGCTTCGGTTTCTTGGTCGACACAAATCGCATTGGTCAGACTATCGAGCCGTCACTCTTGGCGATGGGCTATCGCCTTGTGCGCGTGGCAATTACCAGCGGCCGCCGAGCAACGCTGCAAGTAATGGCTGAGAGGGCGGATGATCGGCCGATGACAGTTGATGATTGCGTGCAGATCAGCCATTCGCTCTCCGCCATTTTAGACGTCGTCGATCCGATCGCCAGCGGATACATGCTCGAAGTCAGCTCTCCAGGGATCGATCGCCCGTTGGTGCGGCCGGACGACTACAACCGCTTCAGCGGCTTCGAGGCGAGGGTCGAGCTCGCCCGGCCCCTAGATGGGCGCAAGCGCTTCCGGGGCCGCTTGCTCGGGACCTCGGAGGGCAAGGTTCGTCTTGCCGTGGAAACCGGCGTCGTTGAATTGCCGCTCAATGACGTGGCCCGTGCAAAATTGCTGCTTACCGATGAGCTGATCGGGGGGCGGTCCGAAGTCCCCGATACACACGCGAATTGAATGAAGTAAAACCCGAGAACGCCATGCAATCGACCGCCACTTACGCCCGCCCGGAACTGCTGCAAGTCGCCG
>JBJMQW010000366.1:0-14177 GCA_045802495.1 Allostellaceae bacterium
AAATATTTGTTCCAAAGCCGGACTCGGATGGCCTCGATATAGCGGGTATTCGGCCCTTGGAAATACGGGTGCCGTTGGGAACTAATGTCGGCTGGAATATACGAGCAGCCGGTTTTCGTGCGCCCAACCTTTGTGGCCTCAACGGTTCCTTTATTCCCTTCGCCACGACGAAGACAGAGCGTTTGGCCACGGGCGATCCTCGCAAATCGGTCCAGGAACGTTACAAAAATCATCAGGGCTACGTTGACGCGGTGAAACGAGCGACGGCGAAGCTCGTCAGCGACCGTTTCCTCCTTCAGGAAGATGCCGACCGGTTGGTAAGCAACGCGAAGGCGAGTAGCGTACTGAAGTAGCCAGACAGGGGTAATGCGCTGCGGCTCCGTCCACGGCCGACGCGCCCGAACGGTTTGCGTCAGCGGGCCGAAAGATCAGACGCAGTCGCGGATACCACTCGGGACGGGTGGAATGGAGGAACAATGAAAAAACAAACGCTATTCGGGGCATTCGCAATTTCAAACGTCGCGTTGCTGGGTCCGTTGCTCGGCATTTCCGTCGGAGCAGCCGCCGGTACCGCTGTGGGAGATAAAGTTGCGAATGCCGATCCTGTCCCATGGACCGGACCGGTGCCCAAGGCCAATTGTGGTCCCCGGGATCGGACCGAAAGCGGATTGCAGGGTCAGACTACACCGGAAGAGCGTTCCAGCGGCGATTCCACACTCGGCTACAACTGCAATCTGGAACTTGTGGGCAAATACCAAGGAGAAGGAGCATTTTCACAGGACGGACCGGCGTACGCCGATGACTGCGCCTATTATGCAACGGACAATATTACTCCTCAGCAGAAGCACCACGGCGTCGTGGTGGTGGATGCCTCGGACCCCAGACATCCGCAGCCGACCGCGTACCTGGACGACACTCCCGCGATACTGGCTCCGCACGAGACTCTGAAGCACAATGATCGCCGCCACCTTCTCGCGGCCGCCGAATTCAACGGGCCGGGGTTTGCGGTTTATGACACGTCCGTCGATTGCCGCTACCCGGTCCGGAAGGCCAGCATCGAGCTGGGAGGCAGCTCCGCCCACATGGGCAACTTCGCCCCGGACGGCCTGACGTACTATATCGGCCAGTCAAATCGAGGCATCGGCGGCTTCCTATACATCGTCGATCTCACCCACCCATCCAAACCCAAGCAGCTCCCCACTTGGCAGTACTTGGGTGATGGCAGGCCCCACGAAGCATGGCTCAACACGCACGCCTTCGTTCCCGGTCTGCCGGAAGGGACACGGCTGTACGCGGGGCAACCCGGCCTATTTGGCAACACCGGCTCCTCCATCGGTCCCGACGGGCTGGTGATCGAAGATGCCAGCGATTATCAGTTCCGTCGCCCCAATCCGCAGATCCGGATCATCAGTAAGCTCTTTTCGGATGACCAGGGGCAAGCGGAGGAGATGCTCCCCGTAACCATCGAGGGGCGCCAGTACATCATCAGCACGGACGAGTCCGGCGGCGCCGGGGGTGCTGGGGGTCTCCCGGTCGCATGTTCCCGGGGGTGTCGGCGTGGGGCTATCCGCAAATCATCGACATCACCGATGAGACGAAACCCAAAATCGTCGCCAAACTCATGCTGGAAGTGAGCGACCCCGCCAATTGCTCGCTGCAACTTGATGACCCGCCGGATATCGGCGGCGGAATCCCCAACTACAGCGCTGAAAGGTGCACTGTAGACCGTCCCAACGATGCGACGATGCTCGCTTGCGGATTTGTGAATGCAGGCTTGCGCGTTTTCGACATTCGCGATCCATACCACCCCAAAGAGATCGCGTACTGGAAGCCACCGGCTGTGCGGACGGCTTTCCTTCCCGGATCGGGTAGCTGGGCGCCGGGTGTCGATCTAACCGTGGATAAGATTGCTGGTTACGTACGCTGGCACAAGGCGGTTCACGTCAACGAGACGCACGGGCGTCAATTGCAGCTTTGGGTCACAAGTGATGGCAACGGTTTTCAGATCGTACGTTTTACGGACTCTTTCAAAGCGCAGCACAGGGACCTTTCCGAGGACTAGAGCGACCTGGAGCATGATCCCGTTAGGCTGAAGCATAACCGGCATTTGCGAGATAATTGGCGCATTCGGCGGGGGTGAAGTGGCCGAGGAAATAGCCGATGCCGTGCCAGGTGGCCTCGATCGAGCGTGGGTCGGTTTTGCGCAGCAAGATGGAATTGAGATCGGGCGAGTCGTGGAACGGATCGTTTTCTTTTTTAATACTTATGACCATGGTTACGCCCCGTATGCCGGTACACCCGCACCTACGGTTTGGTATTGGTGCGATCCCTATCAGGATATTACCCTGCCGTACCCCAATGCCCGGTTCCGTGGCAAGAAGTTGTTCAGTAGTCCCTGGGCCCAGTTTGCCCTCCAGGCGGCTGACCATAAAAGTTGGTCTTGGCCATGGGGCGGGCACGATGTATGGCAACCTCGATCGGGCTTGGGCCGAGGGTAAGAGACCAAGGGGGTCGAGATGGAGATCAAAGGCGGCTGCCTCTGCCGCGCGGTGCGCTACACAGCCGAGGCCGACCCGACGAGCGCAACAGTGTGCCATTGCCGGGATTGCCAAAAATTCACCGGCAGCGTCTTTGCCGCGCTGGTTCGAGTGCCCAAGGAGGCGCTGACTATCGAAGGCACACTCAAAACGTTCAGTAGCATCGGCGGCAGCGGCAATCCGATCCTCAGGCACTTCTGCCCCGAATGCGGCTCATCGATCGCTGAGGAGCCAGGAACGCGGCCCGGTATGATCATTCTAAATGTCGGGACGTTTGATGATCCGACCGTCGCAAAACCGGGACGGGAGATTTTTCATGACGACGCGGTGCCGTGGGTCGAGGTGCAGGGCCAAATTCCCCGCTTCGCAAAACGGGCCGGTTGAAATCCAGGGGTGGTAGATTGCGCCGATGCGTTTCGCCTTCGGCTTACCGTCGGCTCACGGGGATACGCGTCAGCTTACGAACGTGAACGAACCGTGTAAGACCGAAAATTAGAAAGCATGGCCCTCCCGTGTGCCCGGGTCGGTTCAAAGTCATCCGAATGTCGGTTAGGCTTCCAGGCGAGGCAAATTCGTGATCGCGGGGTCGACGATGGCAGCGGCAATTGATGCTCAGTCCACCTCACCAAACATCGGTGCGAGAGAGCGGGCCGCGCAGTTCTGCCGGCGCTTCGGACTGCGGGTGCCAATCCTGCAAGCACCGATGGCGGGCGCCTGCCCGACCAGCCTCGCAAGCGCGGTGGCAAATGCAGGAGGCATGGGCGGGCTAGGGGCGCTCATGACGCCCCCCGATGGGATCGCCGGTTGGGTCCAACAATTCCGGACCCAGAGCAATGGCGGCTTTCAAATCAACCTGTGGATCCCCGACCCGCCCCCGGTTCGCGATCCCGAGCATGAGCGCCAAGTGCGGGATTTTCTGGGGCAATGGGGCCCGGCAGTGCCGGCGGAAGCGGGCGATGCCGTGCCACTCGATTTTTCCGCCCAATGCGAAGCGCTGCTCGCTGCCGCACCGCCCGTGGTGTCGTCGATCATGGGGCTGTTCCCGAATAAATTCGTCGCCGAGTTAAAGGCCCGCGGCATCGCGTGGTTCGCCTGTGCGACGACGCTCGCTGAAGCCCGCGCCGCCGAAGCGGCGGGTGCCGACGCCGTCGTTGCCCAAGGTTCGGAGGCGGGTGGCCACCGCGGCGCATTCGATGCCGCCGCTGCAGAGCGTCAATCGGTGGGTCTGTTCGCTCTGCTACCGCGGCTTGCGGACAAATTGGCGGTGCCGATTATTGCGACCGGCGGGATTGGTGATGCGCGCGGAATTGCCGCGGCCTTAATTTTGGGCGCCAGCGCGGTGCAGATCGGCACCGCCTTTTTGCGCTGCCCCGAGGCCGGGACCAAGCCGGCCTGGGCGGACGCCCTCGCGGAACTGGAGCCGGAGGCGACAATGCCGACGCGGGCCTTCTCCGGACGCCTAGGCCGGGCAATTGCAACCGATTATGCCCGCGCCGCGGCTACTCCAGGCGCGCCACCGCCGGCACCCTATCCGGTGCAGAGAGCACTGACGGCGGCGATGCGCGATGCCGCTAGCAGCTCACACGATATCCATCGCATGCAGGCGTGGGCAGGGCAGGCAGCGGCGCTGTCGCGAGCCGAGCCCGCGGGTGAATTTGTGCTTCGCCTCTGGGAAGAGGCAGAGACCTTGCTGCCGCGTGCCTGAGCGCCACAAAGGCGCACTCCGGTTCTCTGCGCCACGGGCAAGGCGCGGCCGGCGGAACCTTGGTCGTGGTCTCTAGGGTCGTCGTGCGCCGCTGACGGCTGGGGGGTCAGGGAGCAATAGCGCCGCCGCGCCAATCTTCTGATATTGTCGCTTGCTTGCAGGGGAGTCCCATCATGGCCAAGAATGGCTTCAAGCTGATCGACGCTGAGATGCACGTGATGGAGCCTGTCGATCTGTGGGAACGCTACATCGATCCCGAGTTCACGACGCGTGCGCCACGGCGGCTCAATGAGCGCCGGTGGGACATCCGTACCATCGTAGAAGGGGAGGTTATGGCGGCGATGCCCGGCGGCGACTGGCCGGCGCTGACCGATGCCGAAGAGACGGCGCTCGCCGAGCGGTACGCGGAAGAGATCGCACGGAACTTCGACCCCGAATCCCAAGTGCGGGCGATGGACAAGGAGGGCCTCGATCTGGCCATTCTGTTTCCGACATCCGCCATGTATGTGACTGCCTTCACGAGGATGGACCCGCGCTTTGCAGCCGCGGCGTGCCGAGGTTACAATGATTGGCTGCACGACTACATCCAGGCTGCCGATCCCAGGCGGATATTCGGCGCCGCCGCTATTTCTCCTCACGACATCGAGAGCGCGGTGACCGAAACGCGCCGGAGCGTGATCCAGCTCCGCATGAAGGCAATCTTCCTCCGTCCCAACATTTACAACGAGCGTCCTTGGCACGACCCGTATTACGATCCGCTCTGGGCAGCCTGTCAGGAGCTGAACGTCCCCATCGGCTTTCATGAGACTACCGGCTCGCGCATGAAGGCTGCCGGCGCTGACCGCTTTAAGAACATGGGGATCGCGCATATCTCGACGCACTCTATGGAGCAGATGCTCGCCTGCATGGACGTCATCATGGGTGGCGTTACGGAGCGCTTCCCGCGACTCCGCTTTGCCTTCCTCGAAGGACAATGCGGCTGGCTGCCGTTCTGGCTCGGCCGAATGGATGAGCACTACGAATGGCGTGAGCCCTACGGCGAAATGACTCATCTCTCGATGCCGCCCTCCGAGTATTTCCGCAGGCAGGGGTTCTGTGCCGTCGAGTGCGACGAAGAGTTCGTGACCCACGTCGTCGACGCGGTTGGCGACGACAACCTCGTTACAACGACCGATTACCCGCACGGCGATTCGAAATACCCGAAAGCCATGGACCGTTTTCTGGCGCTGCCGCTCAGCGAGCAAAGCAAGAAGAAAATCCTCTGGGATAACGCGCTGCGCCTTTACGCGTTGTAGGCCGGACATGAAGGTCGGATTCATCGGGCTCGGGAATATCGGCGCGCCGATTGCCGGTCAGTTGCTCAAGGCCGGCCACTCGCTAATCGTCCACGACTTGCGGCGCGAAGCCGGCGAAGCGCTGCTGAGCGCGGGCGCCACCTGGTCCGAGTCGCCAGGGTCAGTGGCCGACGAATGCGAAATCGTGGCCACTTGTCTGCCGGGGCCCGCGGAGATGGAGCAGGTCTGTCTTGGGCCGGCCGGTATCGTCGGGCGGATCAAGTCGGGCGGACTCTACATCGACCACACGACGAACTCTCCTGCTGTCGTGCGGCGGATTCACGAGATGCTTGCTGCCAAGGGCATCGCGATGCTGGACGCGCCGGTGAGCGGTGGCATGGAAGGCGCGCAAACGCGTGACCTGCTGGTCATGGTGGGCGGCGACCCAGCCGTGTACGAGCGCGCCTGTCCATTGCTCGACGCGGTCGCGAAACGCGTCATCTACACTGGTGGGATAGGCACCGGGTCAATCGCCAAGATCATGCACAATAGCGCCAGTTTCACGCTCGACCTCGTCATGGCCGAGTGTTGGACGACAGGCGTCAAAGCCGGGATCGACGCTGCGACGATCGTCAACGTCTTCAACGAAGCGGCGCTCGGGCAGATGATGAGCCTCAAGGTGCGCTTGCCTGCCACCTATCTGCGTGGCAATTTTGATCCGCGTTTCTCACTGGCACTGGCGCGCAAGGATCTCGGCCTGGCCCTCGAATTGGCGCGCGCCACCGACACGCCGATGCGCCTTGCCGCCCTCTGCGAGCAGGAAATGAATGAGGCGATCGCCCGCGGCTGGGCTGATCGAGACGCCTCGATCTTCCTCACCCTTCAGGAGGAACGCGCCACGGTTCAGGTCCGCCTGCCGCCAGCGTGAGCCAGCATCCGGACCCGGTCCGCGGCACCTTTACATCATCAGCTTGCCACTTGCTGGATCGACCGCGACCCCGTACTCGCGACGTACATACTCCGACGAGAACTTGCCTTCCGCGACATCGTCGGCGACGTGCTCCGGATCGCGGTCGGCCGGGTCGCCCCAGCCTCCGGCTCCTCCAAGCACGTGCCGGAATACATCGCCATGCCGGATCGTCAGCCGACACTTCGCAGGGAGTTCGCGCATCTCGCCATCGCGCCACAGCAAGTTCATCGAGGGCGTGCCGCCGCGACCGCCTTGCAGCCCATACGGCACATGGGTACGCCGGTCGGTGCGCAATTGCAGGACGCCTTCCCCGGCCAGAAACCGGTACTGCCGGATAAGCGCGAGTCCACCGCGGAATTTACCGGCGCCACCGCTATCCAGCACGTAGCCGTAGCGCTCGATCATCAGCGGATATTCGGATTCGACGATCTCGATCGGGTTGTTCGAGAAGTTAACAACAGCACTCGCCGCGGCGTCGATCCCATCCTTGGTCGGTCGCCCGCCCCAAGACCCAAACAGGAATTCCAGGAAGACGAAAGGTCGCCGTTCGGCGTCGTAGCCGCCGAAGCTGATCCCGGTGTCGCCGCCCATTTCGCAGGCGAACACTCGATCGGGCGCGATCTTGGCGAGCGCGCCGAACAACACGTTGGCGACTCGAAAGCCGGTCAGGCCGCGCGCTGCGACCGGGGCGGGCATGACCGGGTTGACGATGGTGGCGGCGGGCGCAACGACCTCGATCGGCCGAAAGTAGCCTTCGTTGTTCGGAGGGTCACCGCCTATCAGATGGCGGATGCAGGCATAAACAGCGGATTTGGTGAACGGCAGCGGCGAGTTTATTGCTCCTCTCACCTGCGGCGCGGTGCCGGCGAAATCCGCGATCAGCCGGTCGCCGGCGACCGTGATCGTGACCCGGATCGGGATCGGGTCGGGATCGATACCGTCACCGTCGATCCAATCCTCAAAGGCGTAGCTGCCATCCGGCATTGCCCGAATGGCGTTGCGCGCCAGCCGTTCCGCCTGATCGAGCAGCGCATCGGTGCATACCCGGAACCGTTCGGCGCCATAGCGGCGGCCAATTAGGTCCAGCAGGCCCTTTTCGCCTGCAGTGCATGCAGCAAGTTGCGCCCGCACATCTCCCAGCACTTGGCGGGGCACCCGGACATTGCGCTCGATCAATTCGAAGACGGCATCGACCGGCTCGCTCCGATCGTAAAGGCGCAACGGCGGAATGCGGAGTCCTTCCTGGAAAATTTCGGTCGCGTCGCAACCATTGCCGCCGGGCGTCATGCCGCCGACATCGAGTTGGTGGCCGATCGTGGCTGCCCAGCCAATCAGCGCGTCATCCAACCAGACCGGCTTGACGATGTAGAAATCAGGCAGATGCGTTCCGCCCTCATAGGGGTCGTTGAGGATGAAGACATCGCCCGGTCGGACCGACGCGCCAAACTTTCTGATGATGCAGCCCATCGCGTCGGGGATCGACCCGAGGTGCAACGGCAAGGTCATACCCTGAGCAATGAGCCGGCCCTGCGCGTCACACAGCGCGCAGCTCATATCCATCGAATTTTTCAGATTGTTGGAATAGGCGGTGCGCACGAGCGCGATCGCCATCTCGTCGACGATCGCATCGACGGCATGCTTGAGCAGTTCGAGCACGATCGGCTCGCTGAGGTTGCGTTGGTCCATGTCAAGCTTCAATCTTAATGACGATGTTGTTGAAGTCGTCGAGCCGGACAGAACAGCCGGGCGGCACCAATGTAGTCGCGTCGTATTCGTCGATCAGCAGCGGTCCGCGTCGAGGCTCTGCGTACGCGAGATCGAAGCGATCCAAGACCGGTGTCGCAAGGATGCCGTAAGGCTCCCCAAATTTAGCCTCGCGCTTGTTCCCTCCGAACCGGTTCCTCGTTGCGCTTTCGGCTCGCGGCAATGACGAGGGGAAGCTGTCGCGCGGTACCCGGGCGACGATGCGAATATTGACGACCTGCACCGGGTCGCCGTCAGCGCGGTGACCGTAAGTGCGCTCGTGCTCGCGGGCGAAGATCTCCGCAATCGCCGCCGCCGGCGTCCTCGGGCCGGGCAATGGGATCGTCAATTCAAAGGATTGGCCAACATATTTTGCGTCGACGGCGCGCGCGATCAGCGGCGACGGCCCATCCCGCATCAGGTCTTTTGCCTCATCGGCGAGCGCTTCAAAGGCGCTGTTGACAGCATCGTCGGTCAATTCAGCCAAAGTGGCATCGAGCGTCCTGACAAGGTGATGCTCGAGTTCGGCTTCGAGTAGCCCAACCGCACTGAAGACCCCCGGCGCGGGTGGCACCAGGACGGTGCCGATCTCGAGCGAGCGAGCCACCTCCGCGGCAAACAGCGGGCCGTTGCCGCCAAAGGCGATAAGCGTAAAGTCCCGAGGATCGCGGCCGCGCTCGATCGTAACCGCGCGCACGGCACGCGCAATGCCGGCGCATCCGACAAGATATGCGCCGTAGGCTGCTTCCTCCAGGGGCAGTCCGAGCGCCGGGGCGACCTGCGCCGCAATCGCGCTTCGCGCTTTGGCGGCATCAAGCCGCAGCCCGCTCGGCAAGCGGTCTTGGGAGAGATAACCAAGCGTCACATTGGCGTCGGTCAGGGTCGCCGCAGTCCCGCCATTGTCGTAGCAGACTGGACCCGGCACGGCGCCAGCACTGTGCGGCCCTACATGCAAAGCGCCCGCGTCGTCGACGCTAATAATGCTGCCGCCGCCGGCGCCGACCTCGGCGATGTCGATCGCTGGGGTGCGTAACAGATACCCGCCACCCTTGTTGAGCCGACTGCCGCGGGAAATCGGGCCGCCAACCTCGAACTCGCTCGATCGCCGGATCTCGTATTCCTCGATGACAGATGCTTTGGTGGTCGTGCCGCCCATATCGAGGCTGATGACATTGGCAATGCCGAGGCGGCGCGCCATCGCCGCTGCGCCGATGACCCCGGCCGCCGGGCCCGATTCGATCAGCTGAACCGGCCGGGCTCGCGCCCGCGCGGCAGTCATGACCCCACCGTTCGACTGCATCGTCAGCAGCGGCGCTCTTATGTCGAATGCGCCAAGCCCGGTTTCGAGCGCGGACAGATACCGGTCCAAGACCGGCATCACATAGGCATTCGCGACAGTCGTGCTGGTGCGCTCGAACTCGCGGATCTCCGGCAGCACTTCGGAAGAGAGCGATAGGTGGACGTCAGTCAGCCGCTCACGGATGGCAGCAGCGACGGCGCGTTCATGCGCCGGGTTCGCGTAAGCGTGAATGAGGCACACGGCGACCGACTCGAGCTTCTCCGCGGCAATGCCGGCGACCGCCTGCTCCAGCGAAGCCCGGTCGAGTGGGCGGATTACCGCTCCGCGGTGGTCGAGCCGTTCCGCCACCTCGAAACGCCAGCGGCGCCGTACCAGTGGCGCCGGACGCTGCTGATCCATGTCGTAAAGGCGCATCAGCCTCAGCCGGCCGATCTCGAGCAGGTCACGGAAACCCTCGGTGGTAACCAGCCCGGTTCGCGCGCCGCGCCGCTCGATGATAGCGTTGGTCGCGACGGTCGTGCCGTGGATCAGCTCCTTCACGCTGTCCCCAGCAATGCCCGCCTCCTCAAGCAGGGCGCCGATACCGGTGAAGACGGCCTCGGCGTAGTTACCGCTGGTCGACAGGACCTTGCGGCTGGCGATGCGCCCGTCCTGGGTGACGAGGACGAGATCGGTAAAGGTGCCGCCGACATCGACGCCGAGGCGACACGCGGGAACTCCGGTCATATGTTCAAACGCATGTGGCCCCACCCTTTGCGCGCAGCTCCTTGGCGCAGCCGGTCCCGGTAGACTCCGGATCTAGTGGTACTGACCAACACTTGGTTCCCATCGCCTCTTCCCCGTCGCCCCCACGAAAGGGGGGGCCCAGGGCCGCAGGGCGCCGAGTCAGTTGCCCCCTGTTCATGCCAGGGGCAGGCTCTCGGTGCCCGCTTTCGCGGGCATGACGGAAAAGCTTGCGGGTACCTGGCATTAGATTCGCACCACTAGCTAGACCAGAGCCTAGCACCGCGGGCCCAACTGGCTACTTTTCTACTTCACCAATAGCTGCAGGATCGCGTCGAAATATTCGTCCGCCAGCGCCCGCAACTCGTCATCGGTGCGGTCCTGCACCGGATGCGGGATGAACACCAAGGCCGGATCGGTGCCGAGCGCCTTGGCCTGCGCCGCCGCGCCCTGAACGAACTCCGTCGTTGCCACGCCTGCCGTTGGAATACCACGCGCTTCAAGGTTCGCCATGTCATGCGTACAGCACGATATGCACGATCCTCAATCGCTGAGCCCTTCGATGACCAGGTCGACTTCGGTGGCGATCTGCTGCTGCAGCGGCAGAGGCGCCGGCCGTGTATTGGTCGGCTTGGCATAGTGCTTGTAGGCAATGCCGCGCTCGCCGAGCCGTTCGCCCAGCCGCTTCAGGAACACGTCGCCACGCGCCTTGGCGATGTCGAGAATGCCGACGGTTAGCCCGTCGAGCTTTTCAGGCCGCGGCAGCCGCGGTCTGATAGTCGGACTCTGCTCCGACGTGGGATCGAGTAGGACAGTCAATTCCGGACCTCCTTGGTTATCGGTATGCTGCCGCGAGGGCCGCTCGACGACCACCCGCCGATAATGCCGGAAAACATCCCGGCCCCGCCACCGGCGCGAACGATCATCAGCCCGCCGGGACGAAACTTGTTGACGGTCTTGCCCGCGATTGAAGCCGGTCCGCCTTCGGCAATGCCCTTGGCGCCCGCAACCAGCTCCTCGCCGGGGATTTCGCACAGCTTGTAAAGCTTTTCGTAGAGCCGCGCCTTCGACCAGCCGGCGTTGCGAAACGTGCGCTCGTGTTCCGGACAGATCACCAGCAGCGCATCGCAGCAAGGCGCCAGCTTGACGTTGTGGATGGCCTTCAATGACTCGGCAAAGCTGCGCGCCAAGCTTTTCGGCTCGCGCGATTTCTGGTCGACCATGCCCTGCAGACCAAAGCCGGCAAAGACCGTGACCGCCGATTGCCCAAGCCTCATCCCACGCTCGACCGCGAGCGGCTCCCAGCAAGAGCCTTCCTCGTCCTCGGCGAAGCAGTAGGTGTATTTACCGGGGTTGCCCAGTGTCGCCCGGTCGACCTCCTGTGGCCGACCGCCGCCAATATTGCGGATTACCAGTTGCAAGGCGCGGCCGATCGCGCCATTGGCGCGGTTGCCCTGGCCCAGCACATTGCCCTTGGCGTTCATGCCGATGCGGCGCCGGATCGGCCCGTTCACGACCACGACCGGACCGACGAACATCGTCGTCGCCAGCACGCCATGCATCGCAAAGCCTTCTTCGAGCACGGCCTCGACTGCGGCGAGCACGACCGGCAGATATTCCGGCTTGCAGCCCGCCATCACAGCGTTGATTGCGATTTTCTCGACCGTTGCCGGCTGTAGCGCCGGGGGGATGAGACCGACTACCTCCTGCGGGTCGCGTGCGGTGCCGTCGAGCATGCGCAGCACTCGCTCCTCGGTCGGCGGCACCAGCGGCAACCCGTCCGACCAGCCGCGCTCGTACATCGCCTCCTGCTCGTCCTCGTCTTCGCCGATGGCGATGCGCCGCGATTTGAGCCCGGTTTCATTGAAGCGTATCTTCAGCCGTTCGATCACCCCCGGCTCCATGTTCTTGGCGCCGCAACCCGGCCTCGAATCCGGCAGGTCGAGCCCCAAACCGGCGATGCCCGCGACACGTTCCCACTCGCCACGGTCCCAGCCAAAGGCGCGATAGGTCTCACGCCCCTGCTCGATGCGGATCAAGGTCGGGACGATCTCGATCTTCAAGCGATGCGAAACACCGAGGTCGGTGTCGTCGATGCGTCCGGGAATATTTTCGGGAAAGCTTGGATCGTCCTGGGTGTAGACCTGCAGGCTCACCCGCTGCGCCAGCTCGCCCAGCACCGGCGCTGTCAATTCGCAGGTCGGGCAGTCGCGCTTGACCACCGCAATCAGACCGTCCCGCGGTGTAATGCTCATGCCGGGCTCCCTGCTTTGCTCGATGGAGAATGAACCCGAGGCCGGCGGTCGGCAAGTCTCGCCATCTACGCCAAAGCGCACACGCATCCCGAGCCGACCGGCCGCGCGGGTTCCAGGCGACGCAAGCGTCGGTCTCGAAGGCCTGCCAATAACAAGTACTCGGTCGCCTTGCGCGCCGTGGGACGGCCGATCGAGATCCAGGCCCTATGCCGATCGCATTGGGATCCGCCAGGATGGTGCAATCGTCGGTGTCGACGACACTTGGCGCTCCCAATCGCTGTTCGTTTGTTAACCTTAAATGGAGGCTTATCCCGTTGTCCCAGGCTATTCCACATTTAGCGTTTGAGGAGAGGCAGATCCGAAGCAGTGCTGGCGCGGGAGTTTTGAGGGAGGTTTGAACCATCCTGCTGCATGCCCGTCGCTGTCCTTCGGCGCCGCGGCTGGCGCCGGACTGTCGGCACGCCTTTGCGGGGATTGTCGCGCCCGATGATATCCCAGTAGCTCGTCGGGCGATGGTGCGAGGCGAGCCCGAGGATGGCCTCGAACGAGACGTGCCGATAGAAGCGCCGATTGTATCGGAAGACAAACTCGTTGAGGTAGGTATCGACGTGCTTGCGGCGCAGCCCGTGATAGGTGCCGAGCCCCCAGCGCTTCATCAGCGAGAAGACCCGGTGGATCCATGGCAGGACCACATGACCCGCCATCTTGCCGACCGTCCGCGGGTCGTGTCGGTAATCGGTGAGCCCGGGATACGATCTGTGCCCATCGGTGAGCAGCGTGGTTCCGGGCTTCACGTTGGCCCGCAGAAACGCCTCGATCGAAGCCGCGGAGTTGTCCGGGATGGCGGCGAGACGGATGCGACCAGACCGAGTGTCCAGGTATTTCGCCCGTTTCCGCCTTGGCTTCGCCTGGTTGGTCCCGCGGTCGATCACCTCGACGGCGCCGGCGATGACGATCGTCCCGGATGTGGCAGGATCGAAAAAGCGGTTGTCGGCTCGGAAGGGAATTTCGGCTTGGTCGACCTCGACCACGCCCTCCAGCGGCTCGCGCTGGGGGTCGATCATCGATCGTCGCAGCTTCTGCGCCAGCAACCAAGCGGTCTTGTATGTGATGCCGAGCTGGGCCTCGAACTGGAGTGCCGACATGCCGTTCGAATGAGTTGACATGAGATGCGCGGCCCAGAACCACACTGTCAGCGGCAATTTGGACCGGTGCATCACCGTGCCAGCCGTGATCGACGTCTGACGACCGCAGCCGAGGCATTCGTAGGTGTACGCCCGGCTCTTCAGCGATGCCGCGCGTCCGTTGCCACAGGCGGGGCAAACAAAACCCTCCGGCCAGCGTCGCTCAAACAGAAACGCCGCGCAGCTCGTCTCGTCTGGAAAACTCGCCTGGAATTCGCTCAGAGATCGTGCCCTTGCCACTGGGTGTCCCCTCGCGCCGCCGCCTCTGGCTGGCCGCGAGGTTACTATACATCATATGGTGCTCCCTGGGACAACGGGATAAGCTACATCTGAATTGCCCGTATCCATGTATGAAAAAAAATCAGATGAAAATATCGATAGTCAATCATTTCAAAAAATGAAGACCTTTTTGGAAAGCATTTATGGAGCGCCGCGATCGGTGTCTTTAAGGCGCGGATATTTCACAGTTGTATGGGAGATGCGTAG
>JBJMQW010000367.1:0-5555 GCA_045802495.1 Allostellaceae bacterium
GGTCTGCGGACCACCGGCGCTGGTCCACAACGTGTTGTTGGCGTCCTCCGCGAAGACCAGATGGTGAGTCGGGAAACAGGTGCTGATCAACGTGAACTTCCCACTTCCGGGGTCGTACATCGACAGATGGCGGTTGGCCTCGACAAGCGGGAAGACCTGCGCTGAAGGGTGGTCCGACCCTTTCCTGCAGAAATCGGGATTGGCCGGCGGGCGCACCCTGGCGGTGATCCAGACCCTGCCCTTCTCGTCCATCATCGGGTTATGCATGCTGGTCTGGCTGTCCCAAATGGGTTGGTCACCACAGTAAGGCGACGGCTCCATCGGGTTGGCCTTTGACGACGGCGTCTTCGGATCCCGCACCGGATGCTTGACCTCGGTAACCGAGTTGTGAACAGGGTCGAGGATCGGGATGAAATCCGTGCTCTCCTCGGTCGTCCCATAGAGCTTGCCGTTGGCGTTGATCGTGGGCTTGCGACGGTCGGTCGAGATCTCGTCGTGCAGGTAGGCCGTTGGCCGGCTCCAGTCCCACAGGGTGAGAACCACATTGCGCTCCACGCCCTGCGGCCGGGACGGCTGCGCGAACGGGAGCTCGCCCTTGGCGATCCGATCGGTCCAGTCGCCGAACAATTGAAAAGCAAGCTGGGGGTCGAGCCGGTTGACGACATTGACCATCTGGGTCATGGCTTGTCCGGACTGGATACGGCGCTGCCACGCCTCTGCGGAGTTCTCGAACTCACCCAGTTCCTTTGGGATCGTGCGTGTGCCAATCGTACCGAGCGCGTGACACGACATGCACCCGGTAGTCTTCACCTGATTTACCCATTGGGCCTGACGCGTCAGGTTCTCCGGCATGTTCTTGTCTCTGTGCGGTCCGGAAAACTCGCTGGAGGCCGGGATCTTGAGCATCGAGTACCAATAGATCGCCGGATAATATTGTGCGGCGGCAGCCGGGTTTGGCGCCGGCTCAGCCTTCAGATCGAGGGTCTTGCCGGGAACCGCCTGCACCTTTGGGGAGTCGACAAGTCCGTACCCGCGCACCCACACACTGTAATTTGCTTTTGGGAGGTCCGGCACCACGTATCGCCCGCGATCGTCGGTCACGACGATCTTGGCGAATTTCGTCGGAAGATCAGCTGTTTCTGCGATGACCCAGACGCCGGGTTCCGGCCCGGTCGCGCCTATTACCGTGCCGCGGAGATCGTTGTCACCAATGCCGGTCGCCGGATCGGCGGCCTGCTGCGCGTTCACCCGGGCCGGAGCAGCCGCCAGTAGCACCGCGAAGCATAGGGCAGCCATCGTGCAGTAGAGTGAATTTTTCTGCGTCATGGCTCTATTCCTCCCTCTCACATCCCGAGAGTTGTGAGGTCCCGCCGTCTCCCGGGTGAGCCGTCCGGTCAAACCTTGCACGGTGCGGGTGTCCATGCAAGGATTTAGCGCTAATCGAAGTGCGCCTGATCGGACCACCAGCCCATGAGACTCAGCGCCGACCGAATCCTGACAACCCATGTCGGCAGCCTGCCCCGCCCACCCGATCTGCTGCCGTTCCTGGAAGCGCGCGAAACCGGGCGGGCTTTCGAACAATCGGCGTTCGATGCGTGCCTCGGGGCTGCGGTCCACGAGATCGTCGAGAAACAAGTCTCGGCCGGCATTGACAGTGTCAGCGACGGCGAACTCGGCAAGATCTCATATACCTTCTACGTCCGACACCGATTGTCCGGCATCACCGCGTTCCGGGGCGGCGACAACGACCGGCCGCCGCAGAGCGCGGCTCATCGTGACCTCCTGGACCATCCCGATTTTATGCAGCGCCTCAACCAGGCGCGTGGCAGCACCTCCTGGTTCAGCCGGGAAGCCGTGCCCTGCTGTACCGGACCCGTGGCCTACAGCAATCGCCGGCCCTTGGAGACCGATTTGACCAACCTCGCGGCGGCCTGCACTGCAGCCGCGCCGGTTGAGGCATTTATGAATGCGGCGTCACCCGGTGTGCTGACCAAATTTGTGCCTGACCGCTACTACCAGGACGAAGACGCCTATGTCGACGCATTGGCCAATGCACTGAAAGAGGAGTACGAGGCCATCACCAAAGCGGGTTTCATCCTCCAGATCGATGCCCCGGATCTCGGCTCGGCCCGGCACAACCAGTACCAGCACCTGTCCGACGAGGAGTTTCTGCGCATAGCGGAGCGCAATATCGCAGCGGTGAACCACGCGACCGCCAATATTCCGCCTGAAGCGATGCGGATGCATCTCTGCTGGGGCAATTACGAAGGCCCGCACACCCACGACATTCCGCTCGCCAAGATCTTCGACGTGTGCATGCGCGCGCGGCCCGCCGGACTATCGTTCGAGGCGGCCAACCCGCGTCACGCGCATGAATGGGAAGACCTGCGCAGTGCGAAAATCCCGGACGACAAGATCCTGATCCCCGGCGTCATCGACTCGACCACGAATTTCGTCGAGCATCCGCGGCTGATCGCGCAACGGATCTGCCATTACGCCGACATTGTCGGGCGAGAGCGGGTGATCGCCGGCGCCGATTGGCGGCTTTGCGACCTTCGCCTTCGTCAACAACGCCGTGGCCCCGTCTGTGGTATGGGCAAAGCTCGAGGCACTGGCCGAAGGCGCGCGGATCGCCTCGGCGCGGCTCTGGGGCTGAGTTCAGGTTGCCGGTGGAATGGGCATGTTGTCGATCAGCCTTGTCCGGCCCAAGCGCCCTGCGGCGAAGATGCGGGAAGGAGCGGTGATCGCGGTCGTTACCGATGTCAAGCTATCGGCTTCCCGCACTTCGACATACTCGACCGCAAAGCCCGCTCCCGCCAACGCGGCGGAGGCGCGCGCGATTTCCCTCGCAACGGCCGTCGGGTCTCCCGCAAGTGCGATGGAGGCATTGCGCAGGGCGCGGGCGAGTTCGGGGGCGATTGCACGTTCCTCGGGCGAGAGATAGGCGTTGCGCGACGACAGCGCGAGACCGTCCGCGTCGCGGACGGTTGGCACGCCGGTGATGCGGACGGGAATATCGAGGTCGCGAGCCAGGCGGCGCACCACCGTCAGCTGCTGGTAGTCCTTCTCGCCGAAATAGGCGATGTCGGGGAGGGACTGGATCAACAGCTTTGTCACGACCGTCGCGACGCCGTCGAAATGACCCGAGCGATGTGCGCCGCACAGCCCTTCGGTCAGCCCCGCCACTCGGACGGTTGTCGCAAAATCCGGCGGGTAGATTTCGCTGACCGCCGGAATGAACACGAGATCGACATCGGCTGATTGCAGCATTGCGAGATCGGCCGCCTCGCGGCGAGGGTATGAGCCGAGGTCCTCGGTCGGCGCGAATTGCTTCGGGTTGACGAAAATCGACGCGACAACCCGATCACATTCGCCGCGGGCGGCCCGGACGAGTGCCAGGTGACCTTGATGCAGCGCCCCCATTGTCGGCACAAGGCCAACCCGCTCCGCACGGCGCCGCCAGACCGCGATCAGCCTTCTCAGATCGGCGATCGTCCGTGCAATCTCCACCGGCGGCTCAACCCTTCACCGAGCCCGAGGTCAGGCCGGCGACGTAATGCTCGACGAAGAACGAGTATATGATCGCCACCGGGATCGAGCCCAATAGCGCACCGGCCATCAGCTGGCCCCAATAGAATACGTCGCCCCGGATCAGCTCGGCGATGACTCCGACCGGCACGGTGCGCACGGCGCTTTTGGTCAGAAAAATCAGCGCATAAAGGAACTCGTTCTGCGACAATGTGAAGGCGAAGATGCCGGCAGAAATGAACCCCGGGGTGCACAATGGCAGAAAAATCCGTCGCATCGTCTGTAACCGGCTGGCGCCGTCGATCCGCGCAGCTTCCTCCAATTCCATCGGCACCGTCTTGAAATAGCCGAGGAGCAGCCAGGCGCAGAACGGGACCAGCATCGTCGGATAAGTCAGGATCACGGCGCTCAACGTGTTGCCGAGGCCGAGCCGATTGATCAGGTCGGCCAGCGGAATAAACAGCAAGGGCTGCGGGACGAGATAAATCGCCGCCACGGTCATCGCGATCAAGCCGGCGCCGGCAAACCGCATGCGTGCCAGCGGATACGCGAGCATGACGCCGAGGACAAGCGAGATCGCGGTCGACACGACTGCGACCAACATAGTGTTCCAGGTCCAGGTAAGAAAACTCGTCTGGGTCAGCAGGTCGATATAATGCTTGAGTGTCGGATTGTGGACGACGAGCGGCATGATCCGCCGGTTGTAGAGCTCAGAATTGGGCTTCAGCGAGGTGATTGCCATCCAGTAAAACGGGAACAGCGCGAGCACGAGAAAAAACCCGACCGGCAGCCACAGCCGCACCAACCGTTCGACCGGACCGTAGCCGGTGACCATCATCCCCTCCGCATGTAGATCGTCAGTGCGACGATCAGCAAAGCCAAGGCCGGAAACATCGCGAGCGCGACCGCGGCGCCGTGGCCCAGCTGGCCGGCGCCCATCGCTATGTCGAAGGCATAGGTTGCGAACAATTGCGTCGCATTCTGCGGCCCGCCATGCGTCAGAACATAAACCAGCTGGAAGTCCGCGAAGGTGAATATCACCGAAAACAGGGTCACGATCAGAATGATCGGCCGCAATAACGGCAAAGTGACGTAGCGGAAGCGCTGCCAGCCGCTGGCGCCGTCTATTGTGGCGGCCTCGTAGAGTTCCGGCGGCACGGTCTGCAACCCGGCAAGCAATGTGATGCCGTAAAACGGCAGCCCGCGCCAAGTATTGATGAAGATGATCGAGCCCATTGCCAGGACCGGGCTGCCAAGCCATGAGGGTCCGGGCTTCGGCACGCCGAGGGCGATCAGAAACCAGTTCAGCACACTGAACGCCGGATCGAGGATCCACATCCACGCAACGGTGCTGAGCACTGTCGGGACGATGAACGGCAGCAGCAGCAATGCGCGCACCAAATTCTTCAGCGGGAATTGCTGGTTCATCGCCAATGCCAGAGCAAGGCCGCCGACCATCTTCAACAGTGTCGCTACGATCGTGTAGAGGAAGGTGTTGGCGGCCACCCTCCAAAAGATCGGGTCGTTGAAATTGGTTGCGAAATTCTTCAGCCCGACAAAGGTTCCGGCATGCGCTACCGGGCGGTCCTGCAGGCTCAAGAGAATGCCGTAGCAGAACGGGTAGCCGACGAGCGCCGCGAGGAACAGCAGCGGCGGTGCCATCATCAGCCAGCTGAACACGCCTTGGCGGTCGAGCCAAACTGCGAGCGGGGCGGTCCGACGCAGTTGCCGGTCGGCCCCGACGAGCGGCTCGGACCGGATAGTCACTGTTTGTCGCGATTCCCGGGCGTGACCCGGGCATCTGCGTTGCGTCCCGCAATGACGATCAGCAGAGCTTCATGTGCCATCACTACACGGGCCGATAGATTTCTTTGAGTTGGGCCGCGGCGTTCTGGATCACCTCCTTGGTCGAGGCGCCGGCGCAGGCTTTGGCGAACATGTCGACAACGACGTATTTGGCGAGGCTTTCGGCGAGCGCACGGTTGGGCGGCGCCGGCCAACCGGGCAGATGAGCGCTCGCCAGCGCA
>JBJMQW010000368.1:0-8586 GCA_045802495.1 Allostellaceae bacterium
AATCGCATCATGACTGGGCTGCGGTTCTTGTTCCGCGTGACACTGCGGCGACTGGATCTTGCGGCCGAGATCTATCACATCCGTGAGCCGCAGAAGATATCGCTGGTGATGAGCCCGGATGAGACGCGGCGCCTGCTGGCCGGCGCCAGCAACCTCAAGGTCCGCACGTTGCTCAGTCTCGGCTACGGCTGCGGCCTGCGCGCCAGCGAGGTCATCAGGCTCAAGGTCAAGCATATCGACAGCGCGCAGAAGATCATTCGGGTCGAGCAGTCCAAAAGCCGCAAGGACCGCAATGTCATGCGGCCGCCGCAGACGCTCGGTCTATTGCGCCAATGGTGGAAGGCGCGCCGATCGCGTTACGATGCTGAAACACCTGTGGCCGAACGCTGGCTGTTCCCTGGCAGCAGGCGTGGCAAGCCGATGACCACCCGCCAGCTGAGCCGCCTGTTTCACGAGGCGGCCGACGCGGCCGGGATCAAGAAGGCCGTGACGCTGCACGCGTTGCGCCACAGCTTTCTGCCGGTACGGGTTCTCTCGCGCCTGTTCCGACGATTGTTGCTGGGCAAGGTCCTCGCTGCCCACGAGGCTGGACGCTTCGCGTTCTTCGGCGACCATGCCGCGAGCCTTCGCTGCTTTCCTCGCGCCGCTACGCCAGATCTAGTGGGTCGTCTACGCCAAGAAGCCGTTCAGCGGGCCGCAAGCCGTGCTCCCTTATCTGTCGCGCTACACCCACCGCGTCGCCATCTCCAATCGCCGGCTGATCTCCGCCGACGAGGCCAGCGTCACGGTCACGTGGAAGGATTACCGGATCGAGGGCCCTGACCGCTACAAGACCATGACCCTGCCACCCACGAGTTCATTCGGCGCTTTCTGACGCATGTGCTCCCCAAGGGTTTGCACCGCATCCGCCACTATGGATTGTTCGCCAACGGCAATCGCGCCGCCAGCATCGCGCGGGCGCGCGAATTGCTCGCCGTGCCGTCCCGGGCGAAACAGCCCGAGACGTCCGCGACCGCAGCCGCCGACGAACCCCGCGTGTTGCCGCGTCCATGTCGCTGCTGCGGCGGCCGCATGATCATCATCGAGACCTTCGCGCGCGGCTGCCAGCCCAAACACCACCCGGCGTCCGCTACAGCAGTGATCGGGATCGACACCTCATGATGCCCGTCACCACCGATCCAACAGCCCAGTGACGCTCGCCATTCTGGCTGGCTCGGCCAGCATAGCCGCCGCTTACTGCAGGTCAACAAATCGACCCGCAGTCGCTCCACCAATCCTGTCCGGCAACGCCCGCTCTGCTCCTTCAGCCCGTCACCCACACCCATCCTGCGCGGCAAAGCGATTGGGGCGGGCGCTTTGATCCAACCTCGCCAACCTGACGCCGCGGCTAAATCCCCATAGAGCCCGCGGCACCGGCGGTGCTCCATCTTCCCGCGATTTCGCGCCTTGGCGCTTTTCAGACGCCGGCCACCCCAGCGCGTCGAGGGCTCGTCACTGCCGGCGTCCGAAAACCTGCACAGAAGCGGAAGCGTACCCAAGCAATTCTAGTGGCTCTTGCGCGCTCGGAAAGACGCGTCAGTTGCCGATGGCGCTGACTTCGCCGGCATTGGTCAGGCCCTAAATCACCCGCTCGATGGCGGGCGGCTTCAGTTGTGCTGGCTGGTGTCGTCAGGCCGCTTGGGTTTCGACTGAGCGCTCCGCACCGCGGCTATTGCGGAGCTTGCTTAATGTGCCGTTCCAAAGTCCGATCCGGGCTTTGATACTGCGGCACGCGGCACGCAGAGCCCGTTCACGCCCATGCGGTGAGTTCATCACCAGATCTTCGAGCAACTCACGCCCCTTGGGGCCGTGGCTGTCGCCATCGAGTTCGATGTGGCGATCGATGTAGTAGATGAAATGACGCAGGCGATCGTTGTCATGCTTGGCGCCATAGAGCGTGTCGAGAAGCCTGCGGAACATCTCCGGGATGACGTCTTCGCGGCCATAAAAAAAGGCCGCCAAGACCTCTTCCGTCGACCCCGAATTGGCCAGCGCCATCGTATGCGCAACAAAGGCTTGCACATGGCGCGGTGCACCGATCTGCGCCAGGGCCACTTCGACCGGCACGCCGACGAACACAAGCGAACGGAACTTCTCGAACTGGCGGGTACTGGCGCCGACGTCCCGCATGGCGCGGAGGTAGAGAGCAAGGTGGCTGACATAGGAGCCGTCGGGACCGACATCAGTCTCCTCGCCGATCACGATGTCATTGATCAGGCGCGCGGCCTTTGCATTGTCCGCCGGGAACCACGGCACCTTTATGCACGTCATGTCCTGTTGGAGCCGCTTCAGCAGCGACATGAAATCCCAGACCGCAAAAACGTGATCTTCCATGAAGCGCCTGAGATCGGCGATCGAAGCAACCTGCGTGTAAATAGAATGGTGTAGCAGCGCCGCACGAAGGCTGCCCAAGTGATCAACATCGTATTCCGGCATGTTTGAATGCTCCGGGTTCAGGGGTGATCTCCGGGTTGCCCACCGACGGCTTCGGTGCCCGGTCCGCAAGTTCGCATCGGGGAAAGGGGGGCGGAGCGGGCGCTTCTCAATCGCTCCGAATTTGATGTGGAGATGAGGGACATTCATGAATTGCCCCGCATCGGGAGGCGTTCGCCCCCGGGGACGTGCGGCTACGGCGTCCTCAACGCGTTCACTCGGCCGCGAAGGGGTTCTCTAGCAAGCCTTCGGGTACCGACGCGCGGGCGCTGCGGAGCATGTCAATCAGGGCGCGCAGCGCGACCGGCACTTGCCGCTGGCCGGGGTAGTAGAGGAAGAGCCCGTCGAAGGAGGGCGACCAGTCTTCTAGCACGCGGACCAGCTGCCCCGAGCGCAAGAACGGGTCGGCGAGAGATTCGATCGTGTAGGCGATTCCCAACCCGTCGACGGCCGCGCGAACCGCCAAATCGGAATCGTTGACGATGACCCGGCCATCCACCGCGATCCGCTCCGATTTGCCGTCCCGCTCGAATGGCCACTCGAACACGGCGCCCGCCGCCCGGCGATATTGAATGCAGCTGTGGCCGGCGAGGTCATCAGGCGTGCGCGGCGGGCGCCGTCGTGCGAAATACGCCGGCGATCCGACCACGGCCACTCTCGTCGGCCCCATCACCCGAACGGCGATTGTCCGCAGCGGCCCAGTCTTTTGGACCGATCCCGGCATCGAACCCCTTCGCGACGATGTCGCCCGGCGCCGCATCGGCGTGAACTTCGAGCTGGACGTCGGGAAAGGTCGATAAAAAGCGCGCCCAGACGGGGACGATGACTGCCGCGCCGGCGAGATTGGTCATGTAAAGCCGCAGTTGCCCGAAGGGATGCCCCTGCTCGCCCTTGAGGTCTTCCAGACCCTGAGAGATCTGCTCGACCGCCGGCCGAAGCCGGTCGAGCAGGCGCAGGCCCGCATCGGTGAGCGAGACGCTCCGTGTCGTGCGGTTCAGCAATCGGAACCCGAGACGCTCCTCGAAGTGCCGCATCGTATGACTGAGCGCCGAGGGTGTGACGCCGAGACGCGACGCCGCCGCCCGGAAGCTGAGATTTTCGGCGATGGCGACAAACGCGGTCAGATCGGCAAGATCGGCGCGGCGCATTGTTGAATTCCTCTCAACACCTAATGCAAAAAATATCGGATCTGATTTGGGACATGGATCAACACATGGAAGCTTCAAAAGCCGCGTCCGGCTGTCACAGAAGCGTGATAGGCGGCCGTGGCGAATGGAGTCATCGAATGCAACAGTCAAGCGAACATAAGGCCCGGCCGAAGACCGTAAGGGCTCTGGCAATCGCAGCTGCTCTGCTATGCGTAACCGCGCTCAGTCAGCCAAATCTCGCCTACGCTGGGCCGCATGGCGGAGGCGGGGGCGGGGGTTTCCACGGTGGCGGGGGCGGTGGGTTTCACGGCGGTGGGTTTCACGGCGGTGGGTTTCACGGCGGTGGGTTTGGGGGGTTCCATGGCGGAGGATTTGGTGGATTTCACAGTCGTTTCGCGGGTATGCACAATGGTTTCGGCGAGCGGCACGAGGGTTTCCGCGATCGGCGCCACGGTTTCATCGGCGGCCTAGGTTTCGGCTACTATGGATATCCCTATGGATGGGATTACTCACCAGATGATGGCTATTATGACTACAGCCAACCCTACTCCTCGCAGATCTGGTATTACTGTTCCGATCCTGCAGGCTATTATCCTTATGTGACGCAGTGCAATACCGGCTGGCAGACGGTTCCAGCCAGTTGACGTCTACGCGATCGAACCCTCACCCGGCTACCTTTCGTAAGGAGCCGGGCGAGTAGTTCTTCGGCGAGTAGTTCTTCGAGGTCCTCGAGATGGCTCTGGCGGCGTCACGCCAAAGTCGATGTCATTACTGCCCTCGAACGGCTCGGCGAACTGGGAGAAGCGCTCGGCGGGACGCCGCTGCCGTGATTCGCCTCCGATTTACCACGGTTAACGAGGTTTAACTCGCACCCGATCAACACGGACGGTTATCTGATCGGCTGGCGAGGCTTTTGGGCTCTCTCGGAAAGGATTGGCGGATGCGGCCCTGGGGCAGAAGTCGCCAGCCGCTTTGCCAGAACTGGCTTGCGTTCTTCGGTCGGCATTGCGCCCAACCGTCGCACCCTGCGGATGAAGTGCCGATCAAGGTCCCATATTGCTCATGACTGATATGTTAGAAATTCCAGAAGCCGGTCCACAAGCACCGCCGTTACCTGCTCGCTAGCCTGGCCATTCTGATCGCCGCGTGGGGCGGTTACGTTGGCTGGCAGCATCGTGCGACGGCCAAAATTGCCGCGCCGACAGCATCTGTGCGGATTCCGATCATGTCGGCCGGGCATTCCGATTGATGTCGGCCACCATTTCCGATCGAAGTCGGCCGGCCGTTCCGATTGATGTCGGCCGGGGGGGCGGGTCGCCCGGTTATTGGATGTGATCTGTTCCATAGCCCGTCGCGCCGGGTCAAGCGGCGGCGATTTTCGGCGCCTTTTGCTTGCGCAAGCTGTCGCCGCGGAGCTGGAGGCGGTGGGCATTGTGAACGATGCGGTCGAGGATGGCGTCGGCGAGTGTCGGTTCTCCGATCAGGGGATGCCAGCGGTCGACTGGGATTTGGCTGGTGATCAGGGTGGCGCCGCGGCCATAGCGGTCCTCGACGATTTCGAGCATGTCATGCCGCTGCTCAGGCCCGAGCGGCTCGAGGCCCCAATCGTCGAGGATCAACAACTTGACGCCGCCGAGGGCGCGCATCAGTCGAGGGTAGCGGCCATCGCCGCGAGCGAGCGCGAGATCGCCGAACATCCGCGGCACGCGCTGATAGAGGACCGAGCGGTTGTCGCGGCAGGCCTTTTGACCGAGTGCGCAAGCCAGCCAGCTTTTGCCGACACCGGCCGGCCCTTCGATGATCAAGTTCTGTGCGTCCTCGATCCAGCGGCCGGCGATCATCGCCTGGAATAACGAGCGGTCGAGGCCACGCGCAGCACGGTAATCGACATCCTCGACCGACGCTTGGTGGCGTAGCCGGGCATAGCGCAGCCGCGCCCGCAATCGCCTCTCGTAGCGCTCGGTGACCTCTCGGTCGAGCAACAGGCCGAGCCATTCGGCATGGGAGAGATCGGCGCACTGCGGGTTGGCTTCCAGCTCGGCGAAAGCCCGCGCCATCCCGGCAAGTCCGAGTTGGTGCATCTGGTCAAGGGTCGGGTGGGTCAGCAAGATGACATCTCCTCAATGGTAATAGCGGGAGCCGCGGATGTTGGAGTGGTCGGGCAGTAGCTCGCCTTGGCGCGTCGACTTAGCCGGCCGTCGATCGAGCCCGTGCTTGAGGATCGATTGGATCGAGCTGTAGGAACGGGCGCCGATATCCAGACCGCGATCGCAGGCCGCCTCCAGCCGCTCGGCGCCGTATTGGCGCGCCAGCCGCAAGATGCCGAGGCAAGCGCGGTAGCCCTGTTCGGGATGTGGCCGGCTCTCCAGGATCAGCGCGGCGAGTTTGGCAGTGCTCGGGCCAATCGACACCGCCTCACGGCCGATCCGCTCGATCGTCCATTCGGCATAACGCCGGTGCGAGCTCGGCATGTGCTCGGCGATCGTCGTATGCCGACCGCGACCGGCGCCGCGCAGATGCACCGCGACGCGCTCTCCCTTGCGGAACAGCTCGATCGTATGCGCGGTGATGCGCGCATCGAGTTGCTCGCGGATTAGCCGGTGCGGCACCGAGTAGTAATGCCCGTCGATGTCGACGTGATAATCGAGACCAACCCGACGCACCCGCCATTCGGCGTACTCGTAGGGTTCGGCCGGCAGCTCCTTCAATGCCGGGCGGTCGAGCTCGAGGAACAGGTCGCGGCGGCTGACGCCCAGGCCGCATGGGACGCGCATTGAGATCGGCGACCAGCTCGCCGATCGCCTGGTTCAACTCGGCGAGCGAGAAGAAGCGGCGATTGCGCGGTCGCGCCAGGATCCAGCGCTCGACCACCAGCACGCCGACCTCGACCTTCGCCTTGTCGCGTGGCTTGCGCGGCCGTGCCGGAAGGATCGCCGTTTGATAATGGGTCGCCAGGTCGAGATAGGTGCGGTTAAGACCCGGCTCGTACCAGTTGGCGCGGTCAACCCCGACCTTCGGGTTGTCGGGGACCAGCTGCGCCGGTACGCCGCCCATGAAGGCCAGCGCTCGAACGTGCGAGCCGATCCAGTCGGGCAGCGTCTGCGTCCAGCTCGCCTCGGCATAGGTGTAGCTGGAAGCGCCCATCACTGCGACGAAGATCTGGGTTTGGCGGATCTCCCCACTGCGGCTGTCGATCAGCTCGATAATCTGGCCGGCATAGTCGACGAACATCCGCTCCCCGGCCGGATGCACCTGACGCATTGTCGGCGACAGCCGGCCCTCCCAGGCGCGGTAGAGCTCGCACCAACGGCTGTACCCGTAGCCGTCGGGTTCGGCTTGGCGATATTCCTCCCACAGCAGCATCCGCGTGACGCCCGGCCGGCGCAGCTCGCGATGGACATGGGTCCAATCCGGCTCGGGTTTGCCAAGTGAGCCTTGCGGACGGCCAGCGCTGGCGTAAAGCGTCGCCTCGAGCACCCGGTCGGTCAGTGTGACTGGCAGTGGCCAGCTCAGCTGTGCTGCGGCAACTCGCTCCAGAGGGAGCGCGACTGTGCTGCGCGCCAACCCGATCGAGCGCGCAATCGCTCGCTCGGTGGCGCCCGCTTCGTACTTGAGGCGCAGAATCTCGCGTATCCGTCGCATCGACACTCTCTCGGCTGGCATCGGCTCCCCCGCCCGTCATGATCACGACGAGCACAGAGCCCTCCCGCCTGGCGGTCGAGCGATCACCACCCCAAGGGTGGCCGACTTCAAATCGGAACGGCCGATATTAAATCGGAATCGGTGGCCGACTTCATTCCGGAATCAGTGGCCGACTTGCTCCGGAATCAGCAGCAATGACGATCTGCACGCAATCCGGCCGGTGATCGCGCGGATACCCGAAGCGCCGCTTGTCGCCTTCCGGAAACGGCGGATCGGCCTCGAAATAGGTGCTCGTCAGGTCCTAGAGCAGCACGTCGTAGCTGATGTTGAACAGGTTGCGCCATCGCCCCACAAGGTGATCGAATACCGCCTGCTTGTGCCCCAGCAGCCGGTCGTGACAGCGGTATAGTTTGTGGATCTCGGCCAGCCCGGCATCCTCGCCCAGCAGGTCGGCCAGCGCGCTACGCTGAAACCACTCGCGGTGCAGCCGCCATTCGCTGCCGGGCGCCAGCAGACGGTAGGCGACCAGTACGAACAGCACGTGACCCCAATGCGTCCCCCCGCTTTCGCGAGGGCAGGCTCTTTGTGGCTCACTCCCAGCCGCGTCGACCAGAACTGATCCAACTGCAGCTCGCGCCACAGCATCAGCGCCAGCCAGCACGCGCCCCACTGCCGTGGCCGGCGCAGGCGCAATTCCGACAGCTTGACGCCGACGATCGAGGCATCCGCCAGCAGCCCTTCGCAGCGGTCTTCCGGAAACAGCGACAATGTCCGGGGCCGCGCGGCGCCGTCTTCCAAAACCTCGATCGACCGGCGCCATGCCAATTCCTGCGAATCGTTAATCTCGCCCAGATACAGGACGTGGCGCTGCACCACGCGCCCGCCGGCGACGCGTGTGTTCTCGACAACGCTCCAATAGCGATGTTGCTTGCCATCCTTCCGGCGGACTTTGCAGCGCAAGAACATGATGGCCGCCAATTATCGGCACATTGGCGGCGGTGAGAATAGGCTTGGTCGGCACTACAGCCGATTTTCGCGGATGTGGCCCACGGCCTTCGTTGCCGATCAATCACTTGCTCTGTGAAAATCGCAGAACCGTGGGTCGAATCGGCCAAGACGGGTTAAGGCCGCGCGCTCACTGCGAGGGCTCCGATCAGCCGCCCTCGGCGAAATCGGGGAACAAGGTCATCCCGCCGTCGACAAATAGGCTCGCGCCGACAACGTAGTCGGATTGGTCGGAGGCGAGCCACACTACCGCCCGCGCGATGTCCTCGGGCTCGCCGATCCGCTTGTACGGCACCAGTGTCATCAGTTTCCCGTAGGC
>JBJMQW010000369.1:0-3458 GCA_045802495.1 Allostellaceae bacterium
CGACGGCGCCTTGATCGACGCCGCCGTTTCCGCCGGAGCCCGCGGGCTGGTCTCCGCCGGGTTTGCTCCCGGCAGCCCAACCGCGGATCAGCGCGCCGCCTTCGAACGGGCGGTCAAGGCCGGGGTGGTCGTGGTGCAGTGCAGCCGGGCTACGGGACGCGTCGCCCCGCGCCGCCGCTTGCGCGAAAGCGGCATTGTCGCCGGGGAGGATTTCACCCCGCAAAAAGCCCGCATTCTTCTGATGCTGGCTCTGTCCACGACTAGCGACATCGCCGAAATTCAGCGGGCGTTCCAGACTTATTAGCCCCTCCACGATACGAGGCTGGGGCGCGGCAATCCGTTAGCGCGCCGCGCGCAGAATTCTCGCGGCGGCGTCGGCAAACACCTGGGCACCCAGCACAATGTCTTCCTCCTTGGTGTCCTCCGACCAGTGGTGGCTGATGCCCTTGAGGCTCGGAATGAACATCATTCCCGACGGCATGCGGTACGACAACACCGCGGCGTCGTGACCCGCCGCACTCGGCAGCCGCATATGCATGCCGGGCGCATGCTGCTGCGCGGCCGCCTCGATCTCATCCTGAAACCGGGGATCCATCGGGCGCGGCTCGGTCCGCGCAAGGGTCTCGATCTCACAAGCGCACGGGCCTGCCCGATCCGCCTCGCTGGCAAGCTGGTGCAGCGTCCTCTCCAGACTCGCGAGGCGGTCGATGTCGGCGTCGCGGAACTGGACTTGCATCTCGGCGAGGCCGGGAATCACCGAGGGAGCATTCGGCTCCAGCAGCATTCGCCCGATCGTCCATACCGTGCGCGGACCCGCGATCTCCGGAAAGCGGTCGTGGATGCGCGTTGCCAGCCTTGCCATCGCGACACCGGCGTCGCGGCGCCGCACCATCCGCGTGGTGCCCGCGTGGTTCTGCTCGCCGAGCAGCGTGACCCGGTAATTCCAAATGCCGACGATCGTCTCGACGACCCCGATGCGCAAGCCGGTGCTGTCGAGCGTGTCGCCCTGCTCGATATGCGCCTCGAGATACCCGACATAGCGTGACGGATCGACCCGCTCGCGCGGGCGCCCGGCAAGACCGGCGCGCGCGAGAGCTTCGCGCAATGGAGTCCCGTTATCGCGGCCCCGGGTCCGGTCGATCTCTTCTTCCGACAGCGTATCGGTGAAGGAGCGGCTGCCGAGGAAATTGCCGTAATGGCCCTCCTCGTCGGCCCACGCGACGACTTCGATGCCCATACCCTCACAGTCGGGACCCGCAGCGAAGGCGCGGGCAAGTTCGAGGCCGTAAATGACGCCCAGGGAACCGTCGAGCCACCCGCCAAAGGGTTGGGTTTCGCTGTGCGAGCCGACCAGCAGGCGCCGGCCGGCGCGTGGATTGTGGCCGATGATATTGCCGATCCCGTCGATCATCGGGTCGAGCCCTGCCGCGGAAAGCCTTTCGGCAAGCCAGTGCCGCGACTCGACATCGACTGGCGAGTAGGTCGGCCGATGAACGCCGGTCTTGTATCGGCCGAACTCGGCGAGGCGCTTCAGATCGGCGACGACCCGCTGTCCGTCGATGCTCGGCATGCTGCTGGCTCCTCTCGGCCGCGATGGCGATAAAGCCCAGACTATCCTAGGATCTTAATTAACGGAAACAGCCCGTGGATGACCGGCATGCCCGATGTCTCGCTTCCCCGCGTCGCGCTCCTCGGCTTTTCGATCGAGTGCAACAAATTCGCGCCCGCGGCCACCAAGGCGCATTTCCTCGCGCGCACTTATCTCGAGGGCGACGCCATCATCGAGGAGGCGCGATCACCGACCCCGACTATGCTCCCCGAAATACCGGGATTTGTTGCTGCGATGGACGCCGCCGGCCCGTGGACGCCGGTCGGCATTGCGCTTGCGATGACCGAACCCAATGGTCCGGTAGAACATGCATTCTTTGTCGAGCTTCTCGACACAATCACGCAGCGGCTTAGGGCGGCATTGCCGGTCGACGCCGTCTACATCTGCTCGCACGGCGCAGGGCTGACGACTGAGGAGGATGATCCTGACGGAGTTTTGTTCGAAAAAGTGCGGGAGATTGTCGGTCCCAATGTGCCGATCGCGGCGACCCTCGACCTGCACGCCAATGTTTCCGAGCGCATGGTTCACTCGATCGACGTCTTCATCGGCTATCGCACCAACCCGCATCTCGACATGCGGGAGCGCGGCGCCGAGGCGGCGGGAGCAATCCGCGAAATGCTGTGTGGTCTAAGGCCTCAACGCGCGTTCATCCGGCTGCCGATCGTTCCCCCGACCGTGACAATGCTCACCGCTGCCGGACCATATGCGGAGATGATCGCTTTCGGCCAACGCCGAATGAGCCCGGAAATTCTGAATGTTTCGGTCATGGGCGGCTTCGCCTTTGCCGATACGGCCAAGAACGGGCTGACGGTGGTGGTGACGGCGCGCCATGACAAGCGAGTGGCCGAAGCCTTGGCGGGTGAGATCGCCGAGCTCGGCTGGGCCAATCGCGAGCGGTTTTATCCGCGCCTGAGCTCGCTCGATGTAGCGGTTGCGAAGGCCGTCGCCGTCGGGCGAGACCCGTCGCTCCCGGCCCTTGTTTTTGCCGATGTCGCCGACAATCCGGGTGGCGGCGGCCGCGGCAACACGACCTTTCTGCTGAAGGCATTTAACGAAGCCGGCGTGACCGGCGCGTTGCTCGGCGTCCTGTACGACCCCGATCTCGCCGCCGAGGCGCATCGGCGCGGAGCCGGCGTCTCTTTCGAGGCGCGGTTCAACCGCTCCGAGCGCACCAACTTCTCTGAGCCTTATGCTGCCCCGGCGACGGTTGTCGCGCTGACTGACGGCAATTGCGTCGGCCGGCGCGGCATCTATTCCGGACTGCGCCTCGAGCTGGGGCCGTGCGCGGCGCTCCAGGTTGGCGGCGTTACCGTCGTCGTGATCTCCCATCGCGTGCAATGTGCCGACCCGATCTTCTTCGAGATGATGGGCCTCGATATCGGCCGGGCGCGTTCGGTCGTTGTCAAATCGCGCGGTCACTTCCGCGGCGGTTTCGACGAGTTCTTTGGGCCGGAACAGGTCGTCGAAGTCGATCTGCCTGGCCTCACCTCGCCAATGCTGAGCCGCTTCGAGTGGAAGCGCCTGCCCCGCCCGGTCATTCCGCTCGAAGACAATGTCGAGTGGATCAGACCTTAAATATGTTTGGTCGGAGGAGCATCGTCGGCTTGACGCGCTCCCGCCGATAAATGCCACCGATCAAGCCGGGCGATTTTGAATATTGGAATAACTCCAGCCGCGCCTCGATTTAGGCGCTGTCAGACGGCAAGACCGCCACAAAATCGAGGGCTCACATGAAAACCGTGTTGCTCGCAAGCGCAGCGCTGATGTTCGTCGCTGGGGAGAGCCTTTCCCCTGCCTCGGCCGAGACAAATGGTCCGGCGCGGTGGCACAACTCGCAGGCAATGGCTCA
>JBJMQW010000370.1:0-11604 GCA_045802495.1 Allostellaceae bacterium
ACGCGCCAACCCAGATCGCAGTCATTCCTTTTGTCGTCTCCACGCCACCCCGGGAAATATGCGCCAGAAAAACCGGTGCTCTGGGCAAGGATATTTCAACTCACCGACGAACAATCACCCAATATCATTTCGCTGCGCCTGGAACGAATCGGCCTTGTGCGTTAGCCGCTTATATACGGAATCATTTGTTAAATGCCAGTCGCCACCCTGATACTGAGTCGAAATCCGGTGATGTATCAAATTTGTCCAGGTCTGCTGCGATGCGGAATGACATACCTGCTCCATCAACTGCCATCGATCCGCAATGCAGGATTCAACGTTCTCACGACAAAGGAAACCATTATTTCAGTCGATGACCAAAACAAATGATGAATTATTTTTTAATATGCACGACAAGCAAAGACGATGACAACTATTATCTCAATCTTTGCCCGCATACTTGGAGAATGCAAGCGACTAATTCTGTTGCAGCGCTGCAATAGCACGCGTACGCCATGTTAGCGATCCGAAAGACCTACAAGCTGGGCCAGGGGCGTCTCCGAATCCGATTTTTTCCAAAAGGTCGGACAAATTTATGCGATGTTCTGGTGGTGCTCTTCCTTGCCGCCACCTCGCTCATCGCACCCTCTCGAGTCGGTTGGGCCGCGAGTGTTGGACCAGAGATCTTGGCATTTTATTATGGATGGTACGGCAATCCACAGATAAGCGGGCAATGGCGCCATTGGAAAAACGTGGATCCCGTCAACAGGCGGGTCGCGAACATAACCGATTTCCCGGCATACGGCGCTTATGACAGCCATGACGCGACGGTCGTGAACCGGCAGGTCGAGGCGGCGGGCGCCGCGGGGATTACCGGCTTTATAGCAAGCTGGTGGGGGCGCGACAGCTTCGAGGATCGGGGGATGCCGCTGCTGCTTGCCGCCGCGGGCAAACACCACCTCTCGGTCTCCGCCTATTACGAAAAAATTGCGGGCGAAGACGCCGTGAGCCGGGTCAAATCCGCGGTTGGCGACATCGATTACCTGCTGACCCGTTACGGCAGCGACAAGGCATGGCTGCGCGCGGGCGGAAAGCCCGTCATTTTCGTTTACGGCCGCGCCTTGCGCCAACTCTCGCTCGCCGATTGGCAGGAGGTCATCGCCCGGGTGCAGCGGGATAATCCGGGCGGCGCCGCATTCATCGCCGATTCACTTGACCGTGGGTTTGCCTCGGTGTTCGACGGGACGAGCACCTACAACATCACCGGCCAAACTCACCACAAAACGGTGCCGCAGATTGGGGCCTGGGCGCAAGCGGCCTATCCGAAAATGGTCGCGGCTGCAGGTCCGGGTAAAATATCGACCGTAACCATTATCCCCGGATATGACGACACAAACATCGGACGGCCGCCGCCCCGGCCGGTCACCGATCGCTGGGGCGGAGAGACTTACCGGGTGCTCTGGCAGGAGGCGGTCGCCGCGGCCCCTGATTATGTCCTGATCACCTCGTGGAACGAATGGCACGAAGGCAGCGAGATCGAAGCCTCGCACGAGTATGGCTCCCGCATCCTTGACGATACGGCAGCCTTCTCGCGAGAGTTCCTTGCCCGACCAAGGTGACCGACTGGCTGCATTGGCGTGATGCCATTGTAAGCGGCTAATCAGCTATCGGTCCCGCGGGACGATACCGTTGGCTCGGTCAGATGATCTCGCGGCGGCGCAGTTCGTCGAGAATGTTCTCGGCGGCGGCTTCCGGTGTTACGCCGACCGTCGCGACGCGGATTTCGGGATCGTCGGGCGCCTCGTATGCGGAACCGATCCCGGTGAAGTTCTCGATCCGTCCAGCCTTGGCCTTGGCGTAAAGGCCTTTGGGATCGCGCCGAATGCACTCCTCGATCGGGGTGTCGACAAAGATCTCGAGAAACGCAACCGGGGCGGCCAGCTCGCGTACCATCCGCCGCTCGGCGCGGAACGGCGAGATGAACGAGCAGATCACGATCAGCCCGGCCTCGGTCATCAGCCGCGCGACCTCGCCGACGCGCCGGATGTTCTCGACCCGGTCGGCATCCGTAAAGCCGAGGTCGCGGTTGAGCCCGTGCCGCATATTGTCGCCGTCGAGCAGCATCGTGTGCCGGCCCGCCGTCAGCAGCTTTTTCTCGATGATGTCGGCGATCGTCGACTTCCCGGCGCCCGACAGGCCCGTCAGCCACAGCACCGCAGGGGTCTGCTGCTTCAGCGCGGCGCGCTGTCCGCGACCGACGGTCAGCGCCTGCCACTGGATGTTGCTTGCCCGGCGCAGACCAAAGGCGATCATCCCGGCGCCGGATGTCTCGTTGGTGAAGCGGTCGATCAGAATGAAGGCGCCCGTGTCGCGGTTGACCGGATAGGGATCGAACGCCACCGGCGCGCCGGTCGACAGGTTGCAGAAGCCGATCTCGTTGAGGGCGAGCGTCTTCTCCGCCAGGTGTGCGAGTGTGTCGGTATTGATCCGATATTTGAGGGTCGTGACGGTGGCGGGGACCGTGCGGGTGCCGATCTTCAACAGATAGGACCGGCCGGGGACGAGCGGCTGCTCGCTAAGCCAGATCACATGTGCAGCGAACTGGTCGACACATTCCGGCGGATCGCGCGGGTCACTGAGCAGATCGCCGCGGGCAATGTCGATCTCGCTGTCGAGGGTGAGCGTGACCGCATCTCCCCTCGTCGCGCGCGCAAGCTTGCCGTCAAAGGTGACGATTTCGCTGACCCGAGCGGACCGTCCAGAACCGGCGATCAGCACCGGATCGCCCGGCGTGATCGAGCCGGACACAACCGTGCCCGAGAAGCCGCGGAATTGGCCGTTTGGACGGTTGACCCATTGCACCGGAAAACGGAACGGGCGCTCGCTGTCGGCACCGGCCACCTTGACCGAATGGAGGTGCTCGAGCAAGGTCGGTCCCTGGTACCACGGCATCCGCGACGACCGGCTGGTGACATTGTCGCCTGACCGCGCGGCGATGGGAATGACGCGGACCTCCGGGTTGCCGAGACCCGCGGCGAATGCCGAAAACTGGGTGGCTATCTCCTCGAAGCATTGCTCGCCAAATCCAACGAGGTCCATCTTATTGACGGCAAGCACCAGGTGACGGATCCCCAGCAGCGTGGAGATAAAGGCGTGCCGCTTGGTCTGCGGCAGCACGCCCTTGCGCGCATCAACGAGGATCACGGCGAGCTCGCAGGTCGACGCGCCGGTCGCCATATTGCGCGTGTACTGCTCGTGGCCGGGGGTATCCGCAACCGCGAATGCGCGCTCTCGGGTGGCAAAGAACCGGTGCGCGACGTCGATCGTGATCCGCTGCTGGCGCTCGTCCTCTAGCCCGTCCAGCAGCAGGGAGAAGTCGACATCGCCCTCATTGGTGCCAAGCCGCCGCGAGTCCCGCTCCAACGCCGCGAGCTGATCGTCGAGGATCAGCGAGCAATCGTAGAGCAGGCGCCCGATCAGGGTCGACTTGCCGTCGTCGACCGATCCGCAGGTCAGAAAGCGCAGAAGATCCTTTTCCCGCCGCATGGCGAGTGGCCCGCCATCGGCAGCCATCAGAAATAGCCCTCGCGCTTTTTGCGCTCCATCGCGGCTTCCTCGTCATTGTCGATCAGCCGCCCTTGGCGTTCCGACCGGCGCGATTGGCGCAATTCCTCGACGATCTCATGAGATGTCTTGGCCGTTGCCTCGATTGCTCCGGTCAACGGGTAGCAGCCCAACGTGCGGAAACGCACGAGCCGCATTTCGGGGCGTTCTTGCGGCTCGAGCGGTAACCGGTCATCGTCGACCACGATAAGAACACCGTTGCGACTGACCACCGGTCGGGGCTTGGCGAAGTAGAGCGGCACGACGGGAATTTGTTCCGCGGCAATATATTCCCAGACGTCGAGCTCGGTCCAATTAGACAGCGGAAACACCCGCATCGACTCGCCTTGGCGCAGCCGCGTGTTGTAGAGCCGCCAGAGCTCGGGCCGCTGCTTCTTTGGGTTCCAGGCGTGCTCGGCGCTGCGTAGCGAGAAGATGCGCTCCTTGGCCCGGCTCTTCTCCTCGTCGCGACGGGCTCCGCCAAACGCCGCATCGAAACCATGGCGTTCGAGCGCCTGCTTCAAGGCTTCGGTCTTCATGACCTCGGTATGCAACGCCGAACCGGAGGTGATCGGGTTGATGCCGCGCGCCTTCCCCTCCTCATTGGTGTGGACGAGGAGGTCGAGACCGAGCGAGCGCGCGGTCTCGTCGCGAAACGCGATCATCTCGCGGAATTTCCAGCCGGTATCGATATGCAGGAGCGGAAAGGGCGGCTTCCCGGGAAAGAACGCTTTGCGCGCGAGGTGCAGCATCACGCTCGAATCCTTGCCGATCGAGTAGAGCATGACGGGGTTGCGGAACTCCGCCGCAACCTCGCGCATGATGCCGATCGATTCCGCCTCAAGGCTTTTCAGATGGCTGGGCCGCAGGCGGGCGGGCGCAGTATGGTCGGCGATGACGGACAAGGAAGACCCTTTCACAGGTTCGGGCCGGACGTCAGTACCGGAGAAAGCTGACAAAGAGTAACCTCGTCACGCGATCGAACCGAGGTAAGTCACGGTAGGGTTGCAATCTAACGCTCAAATAATTCTTTTGTCTCTCAAATCCTGAATTTGTCCGGCGCTGTATCCCAGGTCCCCGAGGATTTCGTCATTATGCGCGCCGAGTTCCGGAGCAATCCCAATATGGGCCGGTGTTTCCGAAAAATGCCATGGCGAGCCGTGCACCTTCAGCGTCTTGCCGTATTTCGGATAGTCCACCTCGGTCACATAGCCATTGGCCAGCACGTCTGGATCGTTGGAGGCTTCGAGCAATGTATTGATCGGCGCCGAGACAATATCGGCGCCACGCAGCCGTTCGACCCAGTCATCGCGCGAGCCCGTCGCGAACAACTCGTCGAGCATGCGCAACAGGGCCGCGCGCTGCTCGTCCGATGAGACGACGACGCCGAGATCGCCGAAGCCGGCGCTTTCGAGCGTCTTGTAAAAGCCGAGCGCCGTCATCGCGTCGCGCCATTTGCGGGCGCCGTTCAGCTGAAACACCAGCGGCTTGCCGTCTCGGTCGTCGAAGCTGGCGCTGAGCCCGGGACGTTCCGGCGTTCCGGTGATGCGGGCCTGACCGGTCACCGGATCGCGGTTGCGCCACATCGCCGTCGTCAGTGTCCAGCCCATCAGCCGGAGCTGACCGCCGAGCAGCGAGCAATCGACCTTCTGACCGATGCCGCTGGCGCGCGCATAGGTCAGCGCCGCGAGAGCGCCGCCAAAGGCGAGGATGGCGCAGGTTTCGTCGGCGACAGAGACAATGCCCGTCTTCAGCGGTTGGCCCGGCGTCGAATAGGCCTGCGCGATGCCGCCCAGCGCCTGGGCCATCGAATCGGTGCCCGGCAGATCGGCGTGCGGGCCTTTAGGGCCGTAGCCCGAGACCGACATATAAACGAGCTTTGGGTTGGCCTTCTTCAGCTCTTCATAGCCGAAACCATTCTTCTCCGCTGCGCCGGGCCGGAAATTCTGGCCGAAGATGTCCGCCCTGGCGACCAGCTTGCGAAGGATTTCGCGGCCTTCGGCAGTCTTGAGGTTCAATGTGACGCTCTTCACGCCGCGATTATTGGTTTCGAAATAGGTGCTGGGGAAGCCGGGCATGACGGTCGAGCCGCGTGAATTGTCTCCGATATCGGGGACCTCGATCTTGATGACCTCGGCGCCGAGATCGGCCATCAGCATGTAGGGTACCGTCCCTGCCTGCGCAGTGGAGCAGGCGACGACCTTTACGCCGTGAAGCGGACCGTGGGACTGAACCATCGAGAAACTCTCCTTTTGCCAGGGGCGGGTCGCCCAGGGGCAAGATCCTGTGCTCGCTTTCATCCAGCGCCCGATTGAAGGCCAACTCTAGGATAGCGGCGACCACGAGCGCGACAACCATCCTCTCAAGCGTCGTCAGTTGCCACGCATTTTCAAATCGAATCTCAGATGCCGTTGACATCCGTTTTCATTGGTGGATGCGATGGTCATAATAGGCGTTCGCGGGCTGGATCCCGCATCGTCGCCTGCCGCCATCGCGGCCTTGCATAAAAGGGAGCCGCCCATGCCAGCCACTGTCCGCAACGTTGCTCGCGAAAAGCTCGAACAGGGCCAGCTATCGCTTGGTGTCGGCGTGCGCATGACGCGCAGCGTCGAGATCGCCAAGGCAATGGCGGTTGCTGGTTTTGACTGGCTGTTTCTCGACATGGAGCATGGCGTCATGTCGCTCGAGGCCTGCGCCCAGATCTCGACCGCTGCTCTCGACGCCGGTATTGCCCCGATCGCGCGCGTCCCTAATGGGGAATATGCGATCGCCACGCGAGCGCTCGACAATGGGGCGCTCGGCATTGTGATGCCGCACGTCGACAGCGCGGCCGAGGCGCACGAGGTCGTCAATCGGCTCAAATACCCGCCGGTCGGCCATCGCTCGATGGGCGGCATTGGGCCGCATTACGGGCTGCGCTCTGCCAGCTCGGGTGAAGCCGCATCGGCGCTGAATGCCGCCAATCTGACCGTCGTCATGCTGGAGACGCCGACCGCGATCGCCAATGCCGAAGAGATTGCCGCCGTGCCTGGAATCGACGTGCTGCTGATCGGCACAAATGATTTGTGCGCCGAAATGGGCATCCACGGGGATTTCGGCAATGAGCGAGTTGCCGACGCCTACCGGACAATGACCGCCGCTGCGCGAAAGCATGGAAAATTTCCCGGAATGGCCGGGGTCTACAACGAGGCGATCATGCCCCGCTATATCGAGATCGGGGCGCGTTTCATCCTGTCCGGCCAAGACGCGGCCTTCATGGCCGCCGGAGCCGCTCAGCGCACGGGGTTCCTGCGGAAGCTCTCACCAGGATAGCGGAGGCCCATACTGTCTCGCGAAGCGGACCGGCATACTGCCCATCCGGAAGGGCCGGCGGAAATGAAAATACGGGACATCAAGACCTATCGGCTCGACGCTGCATTGGCGGAGCCCTTTGCCTATTCGCAGGCCTGGTACGAGCGGCGCGGAGCGTTGCTGGTCGAGATCGTCGGAGAAGACGGGGTGAGTGGTTGGGGAGAAGCATTCGGACCGCCGCTTCTCACCGCCCCTGTCGTCGAATTCTACAAACCGCTCCTGATCGGGGCAGACGCGTTTGCGACCGAGCGTCACTGGCAGACGCTCTACAACCACTTGCGCGACCACGGCCAAAAGGGTCTGGCGATCGAGGGGTTGAGCGCGGTCGATATAGCGCTGTGGGACCTGAAGGGCCGGTGCCTCGGGCTGCCGGTGCACCGTTTAATGGGCGGCCCGCTGCGCAGTCGCGTAGAGGCGTATGCGACCGGGTTCTACCGCAAGCGCGGCGGTGACGCCGCCGGCTATCTGATCGACGAGGCGCATCAGCGCGCCGAGGCCGGGTTCGGTGCGATCAAGCTGAAGCTGGGTTTTGGCGTCGACGAGGACATCCGGCTCTGCCGGTCGATCCGGAAAGCGGTCGGGGAAAAGATGACGGTCATGGTCGACGCCAATCACGCCTACGACGCGACGGCAGCGATCAGAGTCGGACGGCAGATCGAGGAACTCGACATTGCCTGGTTCGAGGAACCGGTGCCGCCCGAGGATCTCCAAGGCTACCGGCAAGTGAAATCGGCGCTGCGCATTCCGATCGCCGGGGGCGAGGCCGAGTTCACCCGCTGGGGTTTCCGGCCGCTCATCGTCGAGCGGGCGGTCGATATCCTGCAGCCCGATGTCTGCGCCGCCGGCGGCCTCTCCGAGTGCAAGAAAATCGCCGATATGGCAAATGCCTTCGGGGTGCGCGTCAACCCTCATGCATGGGGCACCGGCATCGCGCTGGCGGCGTCGCTGCAGTTGATCGCGGTCCTGCCCGACAACCCGCCCAGTCTCGATCCGATCGCCCCGTTGCTGGAGTTTGATCAATCCGAGCACCCGATGCGCATGGCGGTATTGACGGAGCCGATCAGGCACGAGGCCGGCTGGGTAGAGGTTCCGGGCGGCCCCGGTCTCGGCATCGAGATCGATCGTGCCGCGATCGCCAAGTTTCTGACGGTCTGACAGGTGCCGTCGATCAGCCGAGAGGTCGGCCTCGCCGGGCAATAAATTCGGGGAAAGCCTCTTCGGCGCGCGCCCCTCTGACCACATGGGTCGTGAACTCGCGCTCTTCGGTCCACTGCTCTTCGAGGTTCTGCCCCTTCTGCTTCAAGAGCAGCGCCTTGACGCCCATGACCGAGGCGCGATTGTTGCCGGCGATCATGCGGGCCAGCTCCATCGTTTTTGCCCGCAACCGCTCGCGCGGCACCAGATGGTTCAGCAATCCGATGCGGTAGGCCTCCTCCGCTTCGACGATTCGTGCCGTGAACAGCAATTCCTTGGCGATCGGCCAGCCGACCTGGTTGGGCAGGGTCCAGGTGCTGTTGATCCGGCCGTAGGCCGCCGCGAGAAAGCGGAAGCGTGTGTCTTCGCAGCCGACCCGCATATCGAGCGAGGAGGCGAGCACAGCCGCGCCGCCATAGGCGAGGCCGTTGATCATGCCGATCGTCGGTTTTGCCGAGGCGGCGATTTCGTAGCTGCCGCGGCGCGGCGGGCGGATGGCATCCAACTCCTCCTGGGTGTAGCGGCGGTCGTCCTCGCGCTGCTCGTGGATGTCGCCGCCGGCGGAAAAGGCGCGGTCGCCCGCTCCCGTTATGACGATGCAGCCGATCGTTTCGTCGGCGTCGAGCTCTTTGACGGCGTCGCGCAGTTCGCCCGACAGCTTGCGGTTCATTGCGTTGAGCTTTTCGGGACGGTTGAGGGTGACGAGGCCCACGCCATCTTCTTTGTCGACCAGGATATGTTCATAGGTCATCATTTCCTCCAATCGATCGCGGTATCACGATCCGGCTGACCGACACCGGCATCGATGTTTGGACTTGCTCGGGCGAATTTATTCGACCTTTTCGAATTTCTGCAGCGAGCGCAGATTGGCGGGGTGGGGCTGGCCGGGATAGATCTGCGGCCACGCGGTCCAGGAAACCTCGCCGACATAGATGTCGCCATGCGAGTCGACAGCGACACCGTGCGGCGCCAGGAACCTGCCGAGTTCGGTCCCGGCCGGCGTGTCGCCAAAGCGGCCGATCAGCTTGCCTTGGTTGTCGACAATGCTGACCCGCGGCCCGAGGTTAGGGATGTCGCGGCTGACCGCTGCGGCGGGACCCACTTCGCCGATATAGCAGATCGGCTGGTGTCCATACGGCATATAAAGGCCGCAAGGACGGTGAAGGTTCTTCCACTGCGTTTCGTATTTGCCGTTGCCGTCGAACACCTGGACCCGATGGTTCTCGCGGTCGGCGACATAGACCCAGCCCTCGGCGTCGGTGCAAATGTTGTGCACGATGTTGAACTCGCCTTCGCCGGTTCCCGGCTCTCCCCAAGACATCAATAACCTGCCGTCGGGCGAATATTTGTGCACGCGAGAATTTCCGTACCCGTCGGAGACATAGATCTCACCCTTCGGGGAAAGCGCCGTGTGGGTGCAGCGGTGAAACGGCCCGCCGCTCATGAACGGTGCGGGCTTGCCGGGAACGCCGAGTTCGAGCAGGACTTTGCCCTCCAACGTCACCTTGCGCACGAAATGGCCGCCGTCATCGGTCAGGAACATCGTATCGTCCGGAGCCATGTGGACGCCGTGGGCTCGCGGATACTGGCCCTCGCCCCATGACCGCAGAAAATTGCCCTCGCAGTCGAAGATGATCATCGGGTGCTCGCCGCGGTTGAAGACATAGACATTGTCGTTTCCGTCGACACCGACCCCACCCACCTCTTTGAACGACCAGCCGTCCGGCAATTTCGCCCAATCGGCATTGACGCGATATTTGAACTGGCCGCTTCCGACGATCATCGAAGCCTCCCTTCGCGCGAGCCATCCAACATCGGAGCATGACCATCCCTGTAGCAAAGACAAGAACCGCGTGAGCTCGCGCCGAGGTAGTTACTCCAACCGCTTCTCGATATGCTGTCGGGGAAAGCCGGACCAATACAGCCGGCTCTTAAGCAAAATTTACGGAGGCGGGACCATGAAATTCACGGATCGCGCGGCCGCCGGACGGCAGTTGGCCAACAAATTGACGCATCTGAAAGGTGAAAGGCCGGTCGTCTTGGCATTGCCGCGAGGCGGCGTCGCCGTTGGTTTCGAGATTGCCCAAGCACTCGCAGCACCTCTCGACGTCGTACTGGTGCGCAAGATCGGGGTGCCCTGGCAGCCGGAGCTCGCTCTCGGCGCCGTTACTGACGGAGCCGTTGCGGAGACCTTCATCGACCAAGATCTGGTTCGCCGATTGGATGTTCCGGGAAGCTATGTGCAGGAAGAGACGGCGCGCCAGCTTGAAGAGATAGAACGCCGCCGGGCGAGCTATTGCGCGGGCCGCCCGCCGGTCGAAGTTGCTGGCCGCGCTGCGATTGTCGTCGATGACGGGATCGCCACGGGCGCGACGATGCGGGTGGCCTTGCGCGCGGTGCGCCGGCGCGGCCCCGGGCGTCTGGTGCTCGCCGTTCCTGTCGCGCCGCCGGAAACGCTCGCCGCGTTTCGCGAGGAGGCCGACGAGGTGGTCTGCCTCGAGACGCCGACCATGCTGGGGGCGATCGGCGCCTATTATCGCGACTTCCATCAGCTGAGCGACGCCGAGGTGACCGATCTGCTCACTGGTACGGCGGCAGCCGAAGGTGCCGACCCCAGCGGGCATCGCGGTCGCTGACCGCTGCCGACCGAAGTCGAACCGCCTACCGCGCCGAAGGATCCACTGCTATCGCGAGCCGAAGTCGAACCGCCTACCGCGCCGAAGGATCCACTGCTATCGCGAGCTTATTCGGCGGTAGCGGAAAAGACTCGCAGACCGATCAGCCCTGCAACGATCAGAGCTAAGGAGAAGACGCGACCAAGATTTGCGCTTTCGCCAAAAAATGCCACCCCAATGATTGCCGTTCCTGCAGTTGCGATTCCGGTAAAGGTCGCGTAAACCGTCGCGGCCGGCAGTTGCTTTACGGCCTCAGCCAAGAGATAGTTTACCGGCACAGCAACGATGATAGCGACAAATAACGGGGCCCATCTTGATAAAGACACTGACCATTTCAACAAAAATGGCCACGCGACTTCAAATGTATCAGCGAAGAGTATAAAGAACCACGCCATTTTATTTCCGTGTCCCTCCGTGCTTATAGGTTTTTAGTGACCGCACGTCTATGCTAAGACGAAAGGTGAGTGTGCGGACAGAACGCCGCTTGCCACAAGGGGCCGTCGCTTAATTCCGGACTTTAGTCGTGGCAACGCACGACGCCGAAACAATCGCTGCCCAGAGGGCCGGATGGATCACGAAACCGAAAATATTCGCGTGATGGGGAAAAAATACCGATCCGGGTTGGATCAATTTAGCCGAGAGATTATCGCTCCCGCACGCGGGAAAATATTGAACTGAAATCAGTTCCGCGTGCGGGAGCAGTTCAAAATCGGGCTTTCGTCAATAATTACTAAAACATGAGCTAAATACACCATCACCGGTCAAAATTTCGACTGTCCGCCCGTCATGAAGGAGTCCAATC
>JBJMQW010000371.1:0-6563 GCA_045802495.1 Allostellaceae bacterium
CTTTTGCGCGTGCGCTGCGCCATGCGGTCTTCTCGCTTTGCGGCCTTCCTGGCGCGCGGCAGCGCGATATCGACTGCGATCGCGCTGATCCTCGGCCTGCCGCTGACGGCGGCCGCGATCGGAGCCGCCGGCTTATTGGTTTTGGGGATCGTCGGCTGGCAGCTGGTCGGCTTTGGCCGGCTCATGCATCGCATCGTCGAGGCGGTTGCCGGGCAGGCGGGGCTCGTTCCGGTCGAGCCGCTGCCCCGCCGGGTGCTCCCGGTCCGGGCGCCGCGCACGGTTTAAGCCGCCGCAACACCAGCTTGCGTCACCGTAAATGATAAAAAAGCTTCTGCCCTACTTCCGACCGTACCGCTGGCGGCTTCTCTGGGCGCTTTTGCAGGTCTTTCTGATAACCGGCTTTGAGCTTTTGAAGCCATGGCCGTTGCAGGTCGTCATCGACAACGTGCTCGGCGGCAAGCCGTTTCCGATCGAAGCACTCGCCTCCTCGCCGACGGGCTTGCTTCTCATCTTGGCTTGCCTCGCCATGGTCGTCGTGCATTTCGGCGCCGGCGCGCTGACCCTCTTTCACAATTACACGACGATCCGCGTCGGGCAGAGCATCGTGAACGACGTGCGCAGCGCTATCTATGCGCACCTGCAGCGGTTGTCGCTGGCCTTTCACGGCCGGCAGCGTGTTGGGGATCTGTTGTACCGGATCACTGCAGACACCTTCGCTTTCCAGTCGATGATCATGAACGGCGCGCTGCCGATCCTGTCGGCTGCGGTGCTGCTGGCAGGGATGCTGCTCGTTCTCTTTCCCATGGATTCGACACTGACCCTGCTCGCGCTGACCGTGGTTCCATTGCTGTTCGTGCTGATTTCCGGGTTCAACCGGAAGATCGTCGAAGTCGCGACCGATGTGCGCAACACCGAAAGCCGGGTCTACTCGCTTGTCCAATGGACGATGGCATCGATCAAGGTGGTCCAGGCCTTCACGAGAGAGGAGGACGAGCATCGCCGCTTTATGGGCGCGAGCCGCGAGAGTCTGCACGCGACCTTGCGCCTCTATACTTGGCAGACGCTCTATTCGGCTGCAGTCAATGTCGTGATCGCGGCCGGTACGGCACTCGTCATCTATGCCGGAGCGCGAGCGGTCATCTCCGGGAGATTGTCGGTCGGCCAGCTGATCGTCTTCATCTCATACCTCGCCCAGCTTTACACGCCGATCAGCCAGATCACGCAGAGCTGGGGGCTGATCGCCGGGGCGCGCGTCGGGGCGCGCCGGGTGTTCGAGATCCTCGACACGGAGGCCGATCTGGTAGACGGGAGCCGGAGCTTCCCGCCCGAAGGGACCCGCGGCGCGGTCGCCTGGTCCCAAGTCAGCTTCGGGTATCGCCCCGATTCGCCCGTTTTGACGGGCATCGATTTGGCGGTTCCTGCCGGCACCAGAATTGCCCTCGTCGGTCCGACCGGCGTCGGCAAATCAACGCTGCTCGCGCTATTGCCGCGCTTTTTCGATCCGTCCGAAGGCATCGTCAAGATCGATGGGGTCGATGTGCGCGACTACCGGCTGAAGTCACTGCGCAGCCAAATCACGATGGTTTTACAGCCGCCGCTGATTTTCCCGATGACCGTGCGGGACAACATCGCCTACGGCCGCCCGGGTGCCTCCGATTCCGAGATCGAGGAAGCGGCGCGGCTGGCGCGGATCCACGATCTGATCGAATCGCTGCCGGAGGCGTATGACACGGTCATCGGCGAATCGGGGGTTTCATTATCCGAGGGGGAAAAGCAGCGTGTGACGATCGCGCGTGCGCTGCTGCGCGATGCCTCGATATTGATCCTCGACGAGCCGACTTCGGCGCTCGACGTCACGACAGAGGCGTTGGTCATGGCGGGGATCGAGCGCCTTATGGAGGGACGCACGACCTTTATCATTGCCCACCGGCTGTCGACCGTTCAGCGCTGCGATAAAATCGTCGTGTTGCACGGCGGCGGCATCGCCGAGCAGGGAACACTGTCCGAACTATTGCGCAGGGACGGGGTGTTCGCTTCGTATTACCGCACTCAATTCGCTACGGCAGATAAGGCAGAAGCCGAGCTTCCTGTCGGCGCCTGAGCCACCGAACAGCATCGATCCGAAAAATTAACGATTGGCCGTTGCCACCGCCGGATCGACCGTCTAGGTTGGCCACGGAGAAAACGCCGAAGCGCGCAGTCTAAATCCGTTCGGCCGCAATCTGGTCCGGGCCATGCCACCGGACACCCACGGTTCGGCCGCATGTGGGGGCGGGGGAAATGGTCGCCGACAATTCGAGCCGGGGAAGAAGGCCTTCCCCTGAGATTCGTTGCTATTCCAGGTCTTTGAAAGTTCTGCTGTCGCGAACGGCTCAAGTTACGGCCGTTTTTTCATCAATCCTTGCTGTTCTGGCGCTTTTCCAACTCGGGGTCAGCCGGAGCCGAGCAGACTGCCTCCTCGCAAGCGCCGATAGGCCTGACAAAAGGGCGGCCCCGCCCACGGAACAGGCCTTGGCGTCGCGCGGCCGCAGCCAGGACGACGGGCATCAGCAGGCCGGCGCCGCAGTGGATGAGGTCCTGGGCGAGACGGATCGATCGCTGGAGCGGATCAACGCATCCGGGGCGAGCCACTTCCGGCGCGACATTCCGGACCCCGGAGGTTTGGCCGGCGGACTGCATTTGGTGGGATTGATCACAACCGAGCTCGTTCAATCCGAGCGCGAGCCGCCCCGCATCGACGCCGTCATTACCGACGCTCCGCCGGAACCGGAGCAGGATGCCAAAAGGGTAGCCGAGGTCGGTCGGCGAGCCGTCATCCAGTTCCGCCGCCTACTGGCCTCGACAGGCCTTAATATCGGTCGGCTGTTCCCGCAATTCGGCCCCGATCGCGCCGAAGGCGGTCCCTTTATACCCCCACCGAAGGGAGGTCAGGCTGAGGGCTTTAGTCAAGACAAGCTGGAGGCGATGCGCAGCCTCATCAAATCGTTGCCGTTGGCCGTGCCTCTCGATCAATATCAGCTCGAGAGCCGATTTGGCCCGCGTAGCGATCCTTTCAATCACAGGCGGTCTTTTCACACGGGTCTCGATTTGTCCGCTCCCTACATGTCTCCGGTGTACGCCACGGCAGGAGGGGTCGTGACTTATGCGGGGTATCGAAGCGAGTACGGCAAGGTCGTCGAAATCGATCACGGGAACGGAATAGCAACGGTTTACGGGCACCTTCACCGCTACATCGTCGCGGCGGGCCAAAGGGTCACCGAACACACTCAGATCGGCCTTCTCGGCAGCAGTGGTCGCAGCACGGGCCCCCACGTCCATTACGAGATCCAAGTGAACGGCGAACCCCAAGACCCCGAGAAGTTCATCGGGCTGGCGCGCGTGATCCCGGTTTCTGCAGAGGTGAAGCCTGAAGAGAAATGACTGATGCAAGCTCCCCAGATTTGGTGCTTGTTCGCGGTATTACGGCGGCCCGGGGTAAAGAGAATAGTTCAACGGGCCAAGTCGCTGGCGAGGGAGAATGCCGAATCACGGCCGATCTGACCGCGATAGATCTGCAAGTTTTCCAGCACCCGCTGAACGTAGTTTCGCGTTTCGTTAATCGGGATCATCTCGATCCAATCGACCATGTCGATACTGCCGCCGCGCGGATCTCCATAGTCGCGCAGCCATTGGCGGACTCGCCTGGGACCGGCATTGTAGGCGGCGATCGCGAGGCCATAGGAGCCTCCAAAATCCTGAATCAACATTTCAAGATAAGCACGGCCAAGCAGGATGTTATAGGTTCCGTCCCCGGTTAGCCGGTCGGCAGAGAACGGCAGCTGCATCTTGCTGGCGACAGAGCTCGCAGTGACGGGCATCAGCTGCATCAATCCGCGCGCCCCCGCCTTGCTGACGGCATCTTGCTCGAATGCACTCTCCTGCCGGGTTATGGCGAAGAGCAACGAATGCTCGGCATTGCCGCCGTCTGGTATCGTCATGACCGGATAGCCATGGATCATCAGGGGCGTGCCGGCGTCGATCGCCCGCTTGGCGACCGCGATGCCCAGATCGATTCGCCCGTTCGCCTCGGCAAGCGTAGCCAGCATCGCGAACCTGGTCGGGGTCTTGGCAGTATCGGCCAAGTGAAGGAGAAAAGCCTTGCCGTGGTTGCCATCGCCCAGCTCGAAGAAAATCCGCGTCGCGCGCACCACCTCATTGTCGTTGAACCGTGCAAGCTCGCCTGCGTCGGGGACCGGCTCCGGCAGCGGCGGCGGGGGCGCATCGCGGCCGAGCTCGTGAGCGGCAAGCTGCCCGTAGAAGGTAGCCATGTGGTCGGCCCCAGCCGCGTACCATTTGGCGGCGAGCTCGGATTTTCCCTGCGTTTCGGCGGCGCGGCCTCCCCAATATCCCGCTCTCGCCTTGGCATAGGGAGTGCTGGCGCGAGTAAGAATTCGCGAGAAATGGTCGAAGGCCAGCGCCGGGTTCTTCATGTAGCGCAGCGCCACATAGCCGAGCAGGAACTGCGCATCGGAAAAGGCGTTGCCATTGATCAGGCCGTGCTGTTCGACCAGTCGATAAGCCAGCTCGGCGTCACCGCGCGCGAGGACCTGTCGTGCAACGGCTTGCCTTTCGGTCCACCAGGATCCCGGGCGCGCGGCATCCCCCGGCTCGGAGAGCAGAATTTGCACCGCCGCATCGATCATGTCCTTCTTCCGGCGCAGCCGCAGCTGCTCGAAGACGAGGCCAGGATCGGAACGCAGCCGCGCCGGCACCTTTGCCGCCAGTGCATTGGCATTCGAGGATTGTGCCGCAAGCGCGAGGCGCGCCTCGGTCAGAGCGCGGTAGTCCGGGGAGAGCAGCGGCAACATGCGCCGCGCCGCTGCGAACTGGCCGTCCCACAGCAGTCGGTCCACTCGCTTCACGTGATCTTCGGGGCGGATCGCGTCCGGATAGCGTGCGAGGAAGGTCTTTTCGTCGAGAGGCCCGAGGTCGAAGCCGATCCACGTTGCCCGCAAAGTTTCGATACTGCCGGGAGCGTCGCCGGAATTCAGCAAGATGTCGGTTTCCCGGAGCTTGCCGGCAGCGCCAACCGGCGGATAGCGTTGTAACCAGGCGGCGGCAACGGTATCGGATTCGCCGATGAGCGCCTCTTCGGCGTGCCGGCGCAACGCCTTCTGGCCCGGCCAGTCGGGGTTGTTCTCGATAAAGTCGGCGATATCGGGAAAGCGGCCAGGGGCACCGGGACGCGCGTAATCCATCCAGCGCAACATCTTCAGCGGCAGCGGATCGGTGATTACGGCTGCTTCGGCGTAGGCTCGGCCAAAATCCCCGTCTTGGGCTGCAGCCAGCGCTGAACGCATGGCCTGCTGATCGGAGGTTGAAAGTGTCTGTGCCGCCGCGCCGGAAAAATGTGCGGCGATGACGATCCAAGCAGCGAGCACCAGCCCGTGAAACTTCGGGAGCAAACCAGCCCGCTCCTTGCTGAGTCAAAGATGAGGCAACTGCATTACGGTGTTTCGCAGGCCGGAGCAAGCTCGCGAGCCCGGGCGCGTCGGGTGCCCGATTTTCGCGGCCAGCTTTCGCCAGCGCTTGTACCGTTGTTGAAGCCCCGGGCAGCAGGGATTATCGTGCATCGGTAAACGCCGCAATCCCGGAGGGAACGATGTTCAAGGGATCGCTCGTCGCGTTGATCACGCCTTTCCGTGGTCACCAACTGGACGAGAGCGCTTTTCAGGAGCACGTGGCTTGGCAGGTCGGCCAAGGCACGCATGGGCTCGTGCCGTGCGGCACGACCGGCGAATCTCCAGCGCTCGCGGATGACGAGCAGAAGCGGCTGGTGTCGCTCTGCGTCGAGGTTGCCAAGGGCAAGGTTCCGGTGATTGCGGGAACCGGCACCAACTCGACGGAGCACACGATCGAATTGACCCGTCAAGCCAAGGCAGCCGGTGCGGATGCTGCGCTGATCGTCTGCCCTTACTACAACAAGCCGACCCAGGAAGGGCTCTACCAGCATTTCAAGGCGGTTCACGACGCCGTCGACCTGCCGATCGTCATCTATAACATCCCCGGCCGCTCGTCGGTCGATATGACAAACGGGACGATGGCGCGTCTCGCCAAATTGCCGAACGTCGTCGGCGTCAAGGACGCCACCAACGATCTCGCCCGTCCTCTGCGGATGAGAGTGGAGATCGGCGCCGGCTTTTGCTTGCTTTCGGGCGAGGACGCGACTGCTGTTGCCTATCTTGCGCAAGGCGGCGACGGTTGCATTTCGGTAACCGCGAATGTTGCCCCGCGGCTCTGCTCGGAAATGCACGAAGCCTGGCAGCGCGGCGATATCAGCACCGTGCGCGAAATCAACCGGCGTCTGATCCCGCTGCATGATGCGCTGTTCGCCGAAACCAGTCCGGCGCCGGTCAAATACGCTGCCTCTCTGCTCGGCCGCTGCACGGCCGAGGTGCGCCAGCCATTGTGGGCGATCATGCCCGAGACGGAGGAGAGGGTGCAGCGGGCGATGCGAGGCGCCGGCCTTCTCAACTGATGCGGGCGGCAGACCGTTATGTTGCGCAGAACCGCCGGGCGCGCCA
>JBJMQW010000372.1:0-15773 GCA_045802495.1 Allostellaceae bacterium
ACCCACTTACCCTACACGACCCTAAACCCTAAACATCGCGACCGCTCCGACCCCCGGCGCTGTCGCCGGGGCGAAAATCGTGTCGGGTACTGGTGCGCCCTTCACCCGGAAACGTGTGTCACGCCCACGTCTCTTCGACCGCCGACCCGGGACGCCGTCTCGCCGTCAATGCTTTGGCGGCAACTGGTCGGGCTGCAACATCAGCCGATCGACACGGCCGCCATTCTTGACGTGCACTTCGAGGATCTCGTCGATGTCCTGCGTCGACTCATAGCGGTACCAGATACCTTCGGGATAAATGACCATGTTGGGGCCGAACTCGCAGCGGTCGAGGCAGCCGGCGGCGTTGCAGCGAATGCGCTCGATCCCAAGCTCCCGCGCCTTCTCGCGGGCATAGGCCCGCAATTTCTCGACGCCGCCCGCCGGTTCGGCGCGCGCACTGCAGGAACCTCGCGGGTGGCCCGCCGGCCGCACATTGGTGCACATGAAGATATGACGATTGTAGAACAACGCCGGATCGGCGGGCTTCTCGGCCATTCGGAATTCTCCGTTGTTGTGGCGGAGCGGCTGACGCCATCCGCCGTTCTGTGTCTAAATGACGGAGAGACCCTATCCGGTCATCGTGCCCGCAGCAACTATCCGGCTGCAACCCGGGTCCTAGGATTGATCATGCAAGCGCTCATCAACTGCAACCGCCTCGGCGAAGAGACCAGCCCCTATCTTCTCCAGCACAAAGACAACCCCGTGCATTGGCAGGCTTGGAATGACGACACTTTGGCAGCCGCGAGGGGCGCCGGAAAGCCGATCCTGCTGTCGATCGGCTATGCGGCGTGTCACTGGTGCCACGTGATGGCCCATGAGAGCTTCGAAGATCCGGGAATTGCTCGGCGAATGAACGAGCTTTTCATCAACATCAAGGTCGACCGCGAGGAGCGGCCGGATCTCGATGCGATCTACCAGCATGCGCTCGCGCTGATGGGCGAGCAGGGCGGCTGGCCCCTGACGATGTTTCTGACGCCGGACGGCGAGCCGTTTTGGGGCGGGACGTATTTTCCGCCGGAGCAGCGCTGGGGGCGACCTGGCTTCCCGCAAATCCTAGAGGCGATGAGCGAGGCTTACCGGCAGGATCACGACAAGGTCCTGAAGAACGTTGTTGCGCTGCGCGAAGCGCTGCAACGGCTCGCCCGACCGGAGCGCGGCGGCAAGATCGGACCGGAGCTGTTCGACCGGATCGCCGAACGGCTGCTTCGCGAGGTGGACCAGCTGCACGGCGGCATCGGCAATGCACCCAAATTCCCGCAGACCGGCATCCTCGAATTGCTGTGGCGCGCCTGGAAGCGAACCCGCCAGGCGCCTTATCGCGAGGCCGTTGTGAAGGCGCTCGATGCGATGTGCCAAGGCGGCATCTATGACCATCTCGGCGGTGGGTTCGCCCGTTATTCGACGGATGCACGCTGGCTCGTCCCGCATTTCGAAAAGATGCTCTACGACAATGCCGAGCTCGTCGATCTGCTGACACTCGTTTGGCAGGAAACCAAGAACCCGCTCTATCGACAACGGGTCGACGAGACGCTCGGCTGGGTCGAACGTGAAATGCGGACCGAGCAGGGAGGGTTCGCGAGCAGCCTGGACGCCGACAGCGAACACGAGGAAGGCAAGTTCTACGTATGGTCCGAGGCCGAGATCGACGCCGCGCTCGGAGAGCCCGCCGCCTTGTTCAAGCGACATTACGACGTGACCCCGGAAGGCAACTGGGAAGGCAAGACGATCCTCAACCGATCGGGTATGCCGGAGCTTGCGGACGAAGAAACCGAGCGGCAGCTTGCAGCTTGCCGGGCGGTGTTGTTCCAGGCGCGCGAACCCCGTGTGCGCCCGGGATGGGACGACAAGGTGCTTGCGGATTGGAACGGGCTGATGATCGCTGCGGTGGCCAATGCCGGACTAGTGTTCGAACGGCCGGACTGGCTCGAATTGGCGCGCAGGGCGTTCGATTTCATCCGCGAGCAAATGACGGGACCCGATGGCCGACTGCTGCACAGCTGGCGCGCCGGACGAGCGCGGCATCCGGCCACGGTCGATGATTACGCGAATCTCTGCCGGGCGGCGTTGGCGCTGCACGAAGCAACCGGCGAGGGCAAATTTCTGACGCAAGCACTCAATTGGGAGTCGCTTCTCGAACGCCACTATTGGGACAAGGCGGCAGGTGGATATTTCTTTGCTGCAAGCGACACCGAAGGGCTGATCGCCCGCAGCAAGACTGCCGCCGATTCCGCCGTCCCCGCCGGGAACGGCACGATGATCGGGGTGCTTTTGCGGCTGGCGACGCTGACCGGCGAAGAAAGCTACCGACGCCGGGCAGAAACCATTGTCGAGACGTTCTCCGGAGAGCTCGCACGCAATTTTTTCCCGCTCGCAACATTTCTCAACAACGCCGAATTTCTCGGCAAGCCGTTGCAGATCGTCGTCGTCGGAACAGCCGGCAATCCTGCCTTCGAGGCACTCATCCGCGCTGTCTACGAGGTTTCGCTGCCAAACCGAATTGTCCTCACCGTGCCGCCGGGTGGGTTGTTGCCGGCCGACAATCCGGCCTTCGGGAAAGGCCTCGTCGCTGGGATGCCCGCGGCTTATGTGTGCGAGGGTCCGGTCTGCTCATTGCCGGTCACCGATCCCAAGACATTGCTCGAAACTCTCGCCCGAGTGCGCTAGCGTTTCAGCCGTCCAAAGCAGAGGGGAAAGGCCATGGCGTATGCGATCCGTTTCGAAAAACCCGGCGGCCCGGATGTCCTGTCGTGGCAGCAGGTCGAGGTCGGCACGCCCGGCCCGGGCCAGGTTCGGCTTCGTCACACCGCGGTCGGCCTCAACTATATCGACACCTATCACCGCAGCGGCCTGTATTCCCTGCCGATGCCGAGCGGGCTCGGCTCGGAAGGCGCCGGCGTCGTCGAGCAAGTCGGGCCTGGAGTCAGCGGCCTGAAATCGGGCGACCGCGTCGCCTATGCCGGCGGGCCGATCGGCGCCTATGCCGAGGAACGGGTGATGCCGGCCGAACGTCTTGTTCCCGTGCCCGACGGCATCAGCGACGAGCAGGCGGCGGCGATGATGCTGAAAGGCATGACCGCCTGGTATCTGGTGCGCCGCACATATCCAATCAAACGCGGCGACACGATCCTGATCCACGCGGCGGCGGGCGGAGTCGGCCTCATCGTCTGTCAGTGGGCAAAGCACCTTGGCGCGACCGTAATCGGCACAGTCGGAGACCAAGAAAAGGCCGCGCTCGCCAAACGGAACGGGTGCGATTACCCGATCCTCTACAAGAACGAGGATTTCACAGCCAAGGTGAGCGAACTCACCCAAGGCAAGAAATTGCCGGTGGTCTACGACTCGGTCGGCAAGGATACGTTCTATAAGTCGCTCGATTGCCTCGCGCCGCTCGGCCTCATGGTATCGTTCGGACAGTCCTCCGGAGCGATAGGCCCCGTCGATATCGGCATCCTCTCGGCAAAGGGCTCCCTCTTTCTGACCAGGCCCACCTTGAACACCTACACCGCGAGCCGAGAGGACCTGTTGACTGCCTCGCGGGAACTGTTCGACGTAGTGAAGAGCGGCGTCGTAAAGCTGGCAATCAATCAAACCTATCCGCTGCGCGACGCGGCCCGTGCACACCGCGATCTGGAAGCGCGCAAGACTACCGGGTCGACGGTTTTAACCGTCTAGCGTCTCGGTTCAGAAGTTCGCAAGATCAAACATCTCGCAGTCCCGGCGAAAGCCGGGACCCAACCCTGCCGTGGATACCGGCTTGCGCCGGTAATGCGGAGAGAGGGCGTAAGTCCGGATCCAATGAATTTCAGCACACTAACCGACGCTGGATGACCGAAAAGGTATCACTTAGGTATTCATCGCATCGAAGAATTCGGAGTTGCTCTTCGATTCCTTGAGCTTGTTGATCAGGAACTCGAGCCCATCTACCGTTCCCATCGGGGTCAGCACGCGGCGCAATACCCACATTTTCGACAGGACGCCGCGGTCGACCAGGAGCTCCTCCTTACGGGTTCCGGATTTGGTGATGTCGATCGACGGGAAGGTGCGCTTGTCGGCGACCTTACGGTCGAGCACAATTTCCGAATTGCCGGTGCCCTTGAATTCTTCGAAGATTACCTCGTCCATACGCGAGCCCGTGTCGATCAGCGCAGTCGCGATGATCGTCAAAGACCCGCCTTCCTCGATGTTGCGGGCCGCGCCGAAGAACCGTTTTGGGCGCTGCAATGCGTTGGCATCGACACCGCCGGTCAGCACCTTGCCCGAGGACGGCACGACGGTATTGTAGGCGCGCGCCAGACGGGTGATCGAATCGAGCAGGATGACGACATCGCGCTTGTGCTCGACGAGGCGCTTGGCTTTCTCGATCACCATCTCGGCAATCTGAACATGCCGTTGCGCCGGTTCGTCGAAGGTCGAGCTGATTACTTCACCGCGGACCGACCGCGCCATGTCGGTCACCTCCTCGGGCCGCTCGTCGATCAACAGCACGAGGAGATAAACTTCAGGATGATTGGCCGCGATCGCATGCGCAATGTTCTGCAGCATCACGGTCTTGCCCGCGCGCGGGGGCGACACGATTATCGCGCGCTGTCCCTTGCCGAGCGGCGTGATCAAGTCGATGACCCTGGTCGTCAGATCCTTGCGGGTCGAATCATCGAATTCAAGGGTCAGCTTCTCCTCGGGGTAGAGCGGCGTCAGATTATCGAAGTTGATCCGCTGGCGGAGGCGATCCGGCTCATCAAAGTTGATCGCATTTACCTTGAGGAGCGCAAAATATCGCTCGCCATCGCGAGGTGAGCGGATTTGACCCTCGACCGTATCGCCAGTGCGCAAGCCGAAACGGCGAACCTGGCTCGGGCTAACGTAGATATCGTCGGGACCGGCTAAGTAATTTGCCTCGGGAGAGCGAAGAAAACCAAACCCGTCGGAAAGGACTTCGAGCACGCCGTCCCCGGAAATCGGTACGTCGTTCTCAGCCAGCTGCTTCAAAATCGCGAAAAGCATGTCCTGCTTGCGCAGCGAGGACGCGTTCTCGATTTCAAGCTCCTCGGCAAAGGCCAGGAGCTCCGCCGGGGTTTTACGCTTCAGTTCCTGTAGATTCATGGGGTTCGCGTTGAAATGAGGACAAGGGCCGCCTGTCGAGAGGGGTCCTGCGGAGAACACTTCCAGCAGGAGCTAGGGTTCAGGCAGGTGATTTGCGGGGATCGGCAGGGAGAACCGAGTGACCGAAGTGGCAATCCCCGTACGCCAACGAGATAGGCAAGTCAAACGCCTTTGCAAGATCTTTGCACATCAAGAAACGCATAACATCCGGGTTAAAATGGCTTAACCACTACGAGTACGACGATCGCGATCAGAGCCAAGGTCGGCAGCTCGTTGACGATGCGAAAAAGCCGCGTGGAACCCCGATTGCGGTCGGCCGCGAATGCCGCACGCCAACGCGCCAGCAAAAAATGAAACAGCGTCAACCCGATGACGAGAGCAAGCTTGGCCCAGATCCAGCCTCTTCGCCAGTCGACAGCCCCCGGCGTACCCGCCAGAGCCAGGCCAAAGCCCCAAGTTGCCACCATGGCCGGTGTCATGATTCCGCGCAGCAGGCGACGTTCCATAATCTTAAAGGTCTCCGACAGCTCGGATTCCGCCGCTGCCGTCGAATGATAGACGTAGAGCCGCGGCAAGTAGAGCAGCCCGGCCATCCAGGCGACCACGCTCACGATGTGCAGCGACTTGATCCAGGGGTAGGCCTGCGAGAGCCAGCTACTCAACCGGCGGCTCCGGAGAGCGCATACGAGAGGTGAAAGGAAGGACAAGACACCAGTTCGCCGGCGCGGGCTTTGCCGACCAACAGAGCAAGGCCCCGGATGAATGCCGGCTCGATCCCGACCGTGGGAACCCGGTAATAGGCAGGCACCCCGGACCTCTCTGCGATCTCTCGATAGTCCATATCGAGCTCGACCAAGGTTTCCGAGTGTTCCGAAACAAACGAAATCGGCACCACGACAAGGGGCACCCCTTCGACACCGGCGCGCCGAATCTCATCATCGGTGCTCGGGCCGGTCCATTCGAGCGGTCCCACGCGGCTCTGATAGCAGATCCTCCAATCAAGCTCGGGCCGATCCAGCGCCGCGACAACGGCAGCGACGGTCGATTCGACTTGCCTGGTGTACGGGTCTCCTGCCTGCACAATCCTTTTCGGCAGCCCGTGCGCCGTCAGCAACATCCGGGGACGCTTCGACAAGCCCTCGGCCATGGCGAGCACAGGCCTGACCAGGTTCGCGACAGCTTGTACAAATCCTTCGGCACGCGGGTAGCAGCAGATCGATCTCGTAATCCGATCGAGGCCATGGCGAGACGCGGCGCTTCGCCAAGCAGCAATCGAGGACGTCGTCGTCGTCGTCGAGAATTGCGGGTAGAGCGGCAGGCAGACAATCTCGTCAGGAGCCCATCTCGCCACCTCGTTCGCCGTTTCGATGCTTGTCGGATGCCAGTAGCGCATTGCCACAAAGCATCGATGATCCGGTCCGAGAACGGCTTGAAGCGCCCGCGCCTGTGCCTCGGTGTTGGCAAGCAAGGGCGATGCGCCGCCCAGGCGCCGATAGATCTCCCGAGCAACCCGAGCCCGGCGCCGCGCAATCAGCCGAGCTAGCGGGAGGCGGATCGGCGCCGGGAGGCGGATGATCGCGGGATCGCTGAACAAATTGAACAAGAAGGGCTGAACCGCCTCCAGCGAATCCGGACCGCCGAGATTCATCAGGACAATCGCGACCCGCGCCATTTCAACAGAGGATCGGTTGAGCGAGGAGTTTGGCGAGACGCTCTACGTTCTCGGGCGGGGTTTCCGGCAGCACGCCATGCCCAAGGTTGAATACAAAACGTCCACCGGCGAGCGTCCGACGAAGTTCATTCAAGGCGCCTTCGAGGGCATCGCCGCCCACGAGCAGGAGCACGGGGTCGAGATTTCCCTGAACCGCTGCGAGAGGCTGCAGTTTCTCGCGGGCATAGCCCGCCGGTACCGCCGTATCGATGCCGACCGCATCGACTCCCGTTTCCGCGACATAGCGCTCGTATAAGAGACCGGCCAAACGCGGAAAACCAATGACCGGGCAGCCCGGAAAGCGGCCTTTCAGCGCCGCAACGATGCGCTTCGTCGGCTCGATTACCCATCGCCGGAACGCCGGCTCGGGAAGCACACCCGACCAGCTGTCGAACAGCTGAACGATTTCGGCACCCGCCTCGATCTGACCGCCGAGATATGAAATCGTACCTTCGGTGAGGAGCTCGATCAGCGCGCCAAAGCCATTTCTGTCGCGATAAGCCCAGCTCTTTACGCGCTGAAAGTCCCTGCTCGTTCCTCCTTCCACCATATAGGCGGCCACCGTCCAGGGAGAGCCGGCAAAACCGATAAGAGCGGTCTGCGAACCGAGCTCCGCCCGTATGCGCGCCACCGTTTCCAGTACGGGTTCAAGCCTTTGAGCAACGCGACCCAATTCGAGCCGCGCGATCCCGGCATGATCCTCGATCGCTTCGAGCACCGGGCCCTCGCCCTCGCGAAAGGCAAGGTTCTGCCCCAAGGCATAAGGCAGCATCAATATGTCGGAGAATAGTATCGCGCCGTCCATGCCGTAGCGACGTATCGGCTGCAAAGTCAATTCGGCCGCAAGCTGCGGCGTCAGGCAGAGTTCGACAAAATCCCGCGCCCTCGCCCGAACTTGGCGATACTCGGGCAAGTAGCGCCCGGCCTGTCTCATCAACCACCAGGGCGGTGTTGACAGGGTTTGACCAGCGAGGGCCTGTAGCAGAGGCTTTACCGGAACATTCTGCATTCGGTGTCGCTTTACCTCCTCATATAATGTTCTTAAAAGAAGTAGTTGGTAGTATATCCCGTGGATATCGGGGATTGAAAACTATCCTCGATCGGTCCCCGGGTGCCCGAATTCCCGGTGTCGATACCGATAGGATGTGCATAAGGATCCCGATCCTCCTGCATCAACACATAAGCGCGCCGTTCGGGATAAGTGGAGAAGCGGGGATGGCAGCAGCGCCGATTTCGTTCATCCCGATCTTTCTAACTGCTGGAAAAGTATATCCCGGTACGCGAAAAAGGGGCATCAAAACGGCATGCCGGGGATGGATCGAGGGCAAAGTTCGCCGCGTCCAAAGTTTTCCGAAAAATTGTCGAGCGATCCACCCTTCCTTGGGGATATCTGTCTTGAGCTGAGCCTGAAATGACCCGCTTTCATCTCCACTTGGTTTCTGATTCCACCGGCGAAACGGTTCATTCGGTGGCACGGGCCTGCCTGGTCCAGTTCGATGATGCGCATGCCGTGGAGCATGTCTGGAGCATGGTCCGGACACGAAGCCAAGTGGATCGGGTGATCGCCGGGGTCGAGGCCAATCCAGGGGTCGTTCTGTTCACGCTCGTCAGCGAAACGCTTCGCCAATTGTTGCAGGAAGGGTGCCGCCGCTTGCAGATTCCGGCGATCCCTGTGCTCGATCCGGTTATTGGGGCGCTTGGTTCTTACCTCCACCGCGAAAGCCGAGGCGTGCCGGGTAAGCAGCACCTGCTCGACAGCGAATATTTCGCGCGGATCGATGCGATGACATTCGCTCTAAACCATGACGACGGCCAATCGAGCTGGGGTATCAACGATGCCGATGTTTGCCTCGTCGGAGTGTCGCGCACGTCGAAGACGCCAACCTGCCTCTACCTCGCCAACCGCGGGATCAAGGCGGCGAACGTGCCGTTCGTTCCCGGCGTGCCGCTGCCGCCTGAGCTTATTGAAGCAACGCGCCCGCTGGTTGTCGGATTGACCAACGATCCCGAACGGTTGATCCAATTGCGCCGGCACCGGCTTGAGTTGCTGCATCACGACGGCACGACCGATTACACCGATATCGAGGCGGTGAGGGCCGAGGTGCGGGAGGCCCGGAGAATCTTTGTTCAAATGCACTGGCCCGTTATCGATGTGACCCGCCGATCCATCGAAGAGACTGCTGCCGCGATCATGAAGCTTATGGCGCGCCGGCACGGAATTCATGATTGAGGAGCTGATCCTCGCCTCGGCCAGTCCGGCGCGAGCTCGATTGCTCGCCGCTGCCGGCATCCAGGCCCGCGTAGAACCGGCGGAGATCGACGAGATCGCAGTCAAGCAGGCGTTTCGCGCCGACAGGCGTTCGGCGGTCGATTGCGCATTGGCGCTCGCCGAGGCTAAGGCTGGCCGGATCGCGAGAAATAGGCATCGAGCTCTCGTAATAGGCGCCGACCAGATTCTCGTCTGCGCCGCCCAATGGCTTGATAAGCCAGCGGATCTCGCCGCCGCACGAGCTCAGCTGAAAACCTTGCGAGGCCGCACGCATGCACTCGTAACAGCTGTTTGCGTGGTTCAGCAGGAGACGCGGTTATGGCATATCGTGAGCCGGCCAAGGCTGACGATGCGGAATTTCAGTGACGGTTTTCTTGATGAGTATCTCGCTGTCGAAGGCGCGGCGATCCTTGGTTCGGTCGGCGCCTATCGGCTCGAGGGCAAAGGCGTGCAGCTCTTCGATCGGGTGGAAGGCGATCACTTCGCGGTCCTCGGCATGCCGTTGCTCGAGCTGCTCGCCTTTCTGCGCAATTATGGCGCAGTCCAAACGTAGCCCGCGGATGCGACCCGGAGGGGCTGATCGTTCTCATTTCGGCGCTGACCAATGAAAATCACCGGCACGACGCCGCTTGCCGGGATCATGGGTTGGCCGGTTGCGCATTCGCGCTCGCCGTTGCTGCATGGGTTCTGGCTGGACGAGACCGGCCTCGACGGTGCTTATTTGCCGTTGCCGGTAAGGCCCGACAAAATCGAAGAGGCGCTTCGAGCCCTTTCGATCCTCGGTTTTCGCGGTTGCAATTTGACGATCCCGCACAAACAGACGGCACTCTCGATCGTTGATCGGGTCGAGCCGCTGGCGCGTCGCATCGGCGCCGTGAACACGATTGTCGTTGCGCCCGATGGCAGCCTCGAAGCAAGCAACACCGATGTGTTCGGCTTTCGCGAGAATTTGCGGGAGGCGGTCCCTGGTTGGCGGCCGGCTTCCGGCCCGGCGGTGGTTCTGGGTGCCGGAGGTTCGGCGCGCGCCGTGGTCGCTGCTCTTGCCGACGCCGGCGTCGCGCAGATCCGGCTCGTCAACCGGACATTGTCGAGAGCCGAAGCGGTTGCCGCTGATCTCTCGACACCGACGACTCGCGTAACGGTTCACTCATGGGAGGAGGCCGGCGAGATCCAACGTGATGCCGGACTCTTGGTGAACACGACGAGCCTCGGCATGAGCGGGCAGCCGGCTCTGGTGCTCGATTTATCGCTGTTACCGAGAACGGCGCCAGTGGCGGACATCGTATATGTGCCGCTTGAGACTGGTCTTCTCGCCGCCGCCCGACGGCGCGGTCATCCTGTTGTCGACGGGCTCGGCATGCTGCTGCATCAAGGCCGGCCGGGTTTCGAAGCCTGGTTTGGCGCCGCGGTTGGGGTCACTCCCAAACTGCGGGCGGCAATGGAAGCGACTTTGGCGTCTCCGCATTGATTATACTCGGATTGACCGGCTCGATAGGTATGGGGAAAACCACTGCCGCGTCGATGCTGCGGGGGCTCGGGGTTCCGCTGTTCGATGCCGATCGCGTCGTACATGGCTTGCTGGCGCCGGGTGGAGCCGCCGTCTGGAAAGTGGCGGGTGCTTTTCCTGGAGTTCGCAACGAGGGCGGCGGAATAGACCGTCGGCTTCTTGGCCAGCGGGTCTTTGCCGATGTTGCTGAATTGAAGCGCCTCGAGCGAATCCTTCATCCGCTGGTCAGAGCCGAAGAAAAGCGCTTTCTCGACCGCGCCCGGGCGCGGCGGGAGCGGCTCGTCGTGCTCGATATACCGCTCCTGTTCGAAACCTCCGGCGAGCGCCGGTGCAACTACGTGGTCGTCGTCTCAGCGCCCGCTTTGGTACAGCGCCAACGGGTGTTGCGGCGGCCGGGAATGACCGAGATTCGCCTCGCCGCGATCCTGCAAAAGCAGATACCGGATCAGGTGAAGCGCCAGCGCGCCGATTTTGTCGTACCGACGGGGTTGGGTCGGAACCTGACCTTGCGCCGGTTGCGCGCCATCGTCAGGCTGCTCGCTGCCGACGGGACACGCTGCAACAATCAGGGTGCGCGAGCTGTCCGGGTGAGGCGGCGGAGACAGTGATGCGCGAGATCGTGTTGGATACCGAGACCACGGGACTCGACCCGGGGGAAGGACATCGCATCGTTGAGATTGCCTGCATCGAGCTTGTCCACCATGTTCCAACCGGCCGCAAATTTCATCGATATGTAAACCCCGAGCGCGACATGCCGGCGGATGCGCTGGCTGTCCATGGGATAACAGCGGAATTTCTCGCCAGCCAACCGCTGTTTGGTTCCGTCGTCGATGAACTCCTCGCCTTCATCGGCTCAGATCGTCTGATAATCCATAATGCCGATTTCGACTTGGCGTTCCTGAATGGGGAGCTTGCTCGCCTGGGACGTGATCCTATCGGCTGCGCCTTTACAGATACGCTGGGATTGGCGCGCGTGCGGTTTCCGGGCGCGCCTGCCAGTCTCGACGCGTTGTGCCGCCGGTTCGACATCGATTTGTCCCTGCGTGCCGAACATGGGGCCGAGATCGACTGCGACCTCCTCGCCGCTGTTTACCTGGAGTTGCTTGGCGGCCGCCAACCGGCTCTGAACTTTGCGCTGCGGAGCGATCAAGCGATCGCTGTCGAGCGCATCTTGCGGGAACCGCGGCCGCACGCGCCCACTCCAGAGGAGCTAATGGCCCATCAGGCCATGCTCCAGATCGTCACTAACCCGATTTGGTTGATCGACTCCTGAGAGTTTGTGAGGAAATCGGGAGCATGCCTCGCGGGGACCAGATGACTTGTGCCATTCCCGGCGAAGGCCGGGATCCATGCATCCACTGGCGCCGGCGCATCAAGCAATCGTAAGGCCTTATTAACCGATGAACAGTTCGTGCGACGGACCAATGGGCCCCCGCTTTCTCCGGGGAGGCGAAAGGCGAGCGGCGATCGAATTCCTTCACAAGCTCCAAGAAGCCCGCGACGCGGGGATAAGGGCTGGGGCGGATTAATCGTCGACACCGACATTCACACAACGGCAGTGTCGGTAGCGCCCTGCAGGTCGGTCTGCTGGCGGCGCAGCAGCTCTGCAAAATCGATCGGATTGATGAGCAGCGGTGGAAATCCGCCGTCTCGGGTGGCGTTAGCAATGATGGAGCGTGCGAAGGGGAAGACAATCCGCGGCGTCTCGACCAGAATCAACGAGGCGAGCATCTCTTGTGGCGCGTTCTTGATGGTCACGACCGTCCCGTAGGCGAGTTCGACCAGAAACACGGGATCGTCCTGCACGCGCGCTGTGGCGTTGATCGTCAGGATGACCTCGAAGACGTCCGGCCCTAGGTTCTGCGCCTTCACATCGACGTTGATGTCGACCGAGGGCTGCGCTGGCTGCTGAACCAGGCTTTGTGGAGCGCGCGGGTTTTCGAAAGACAGATCCTTGATGTACTGGGCATTTACGATCAGCTGCTGCGCCCCCTCCGGGATCGCGGGCGGCATCTCGCTTTGGCCGTTGCCTCTCGCTTGTTCCGCCATCATTCTCTCCTTCGGCCCGGAGCTTGGTGGCTAACACGGATCGGCGATTTCCATCAACGGTTCCTCAGCGCTGATCCGAGTCCGGGACAAATACCATTTCCGGTGCGCAGTCGGAGCGAGTCGGATCGACGCGCAGCACCGCGCCGTTTGGCACGGTGAGCCCGGTCAATGCCCGGATGAAGCCCCAATGGGTTACCAAGGCGACCTCCGGCCAGGCTTCGTTGATGATCCGTCGTCGAAAACGCTCCGAGCGTTGCGAGATCGCGGCTAAGGGCTCTTCAGCTTGAGGCCACCACGGATCCGGCAAATGATCAAAGGCGAGGCTCGGCCAGCAGGCACGAAGTTCATCCAAAGGCGAGCCGATATCGCAGGCAAAACAAAACCGCTCGGCTATCAGCGGCTCGACGGTGATCGGCAGATCGAGGTGCTCGGCGATAATAGCTGCCGTTTCGAGCGCCCGTATATAAGGGCTGGCAATCAGGCGCATGAGCCTCAACGGGCGCAGGACCCGAGCAACAGCAGCGGCTTGATCCCGACCGACATCCGTCAGATGCGGATCACGGATGCCGGGATCCTGCCGCGTGACAGAAAATAAACGATTGAATTCGGTCTGCCCGTGGCGGATCAAAATCACCGAGCTTTCCTATGTTGGGGAGTCGAAGAAGGAAAACCTAAACAGTTACGAGAGGGAGCGACAGCTCCGGTGCGCCACTGCCGTCGATGTGGGAAATCAACTTGCCCTCTTCGCGCGTGCCCCCCATGTAGTCGAAGATACGGGTTGGGTGAGTGCCAAAATTTTAGGAGCGGCGGCAGGGCGCGGGAGGAAATGGGCGACTTTCAGCAATACTTCGATGTCATCCTCTTCGCAATGGTTGCGGCATTCCTGGTTCTACGCTTGCGCAGCGTGCTCGGGCGACGCACGGGAAACGAGCGTCGCCGCGACCTGTTCGTACGACGAGAGCAGCCGACGCCCGATAAGAGCCCACCGCCAGCAGAACCGGCGGACGGGTCGCCCAACCCGGCAATCGCTGCCGCACCGGGCGGCTCGGTTGCCGAGGGCTTGAACCGAGTACGCCATGTCGATCCCGGTTTTGATCCTTCTTTTTTTCTTGGGGGTGCCCGAACCGCCTTCGAGATGATCGTCAAAGCATTCGCCGCCGGGGATAAAGCAGCCCTGCAGCCCTTGCTGAGCAAGGACGTCTTCCGACAGTTCGGCGCGGCTATCGACGAACGTGTAGCCGCCAAAGAAACCCTCGAAACCCGGATAGTCGAGCTGGGCGATGCAGATATTGTCGAAGCTGAGTTGGCCGGCCGGCTAGCGCAGATCACGGTAAAGCTGCTCTCGAAGCAAATCAATGTGACGCGCGCGATGGATGGAAGCATCGTCGACGGTGATCCGGAGAACCCGACAGAGAAGACCGATTTCTGGACATTCTCGCGCGACACGCGCTCTGCCGACCCCAACTGGGTCCTCGTCGCCACCAGCAGCGCCTGACCAAGCCAGCCGATCGGCCCGGACTCGCTGGGCGGGAGCGCTGGCGCTCCTCGTAGCGCTGGCTACTTTCTTAACGGGTGACGGCGGACCGCGCCGCTTTGCAGTCCGTCCTGTGGGCTTTGACCGGCTCTCCGGGTGGAATGAAGACCGTATTGCAGCGGCGATTCCGGCGTTTTTGAAATCCTGCGCGCGTTTCTTGCAGAAGCCGGATGATGCGGCAATCGATGCAGCCGCGATGAGCGCGGATTTTGGTCGGGTGACGGACTGGCGGGTTGCCTGCGAGGCCGCGCTATCGCTACCCCCAGAGGACGACAAGGCAGCGCGTCAATTCTTCGAGGCTAATTTCACACCGTTGGCCGTTTCCGATCTCGGAGCACAAGATGGTTTGTTCACCGGGTATTATGAGATCGAGCTCAGGGGTTCCCTGACGCGCCACGGTCCCTATCTGACGCCGATCTATCGCAAACCACCTGATCTCGGCTCGGGCGTTCGTCCGACGCGCGCTCAGATCGAGGATGGCGTGCTGGCAAACCGCGGCTTGGAGCTTCTCTGGGTCGACGACCCGATAGATGCGTTCTTCCTGCAGATCCAGGGCTCCGGCCGTGTTCGGCTCGACGGCGGCGGCAGCCGCCGCATCGGCTATGACGGGCAAAATGGACACCCCTATGTGGCGGTCGGGCGCCTGCTGATCGAACGCGGTTTGATCCCCCGCGAGAAGATGTCGATGTCGGCAATCCGCACCTGGATGAAAGAGCACCCAGAGGCCGGTGCCATGTTGCGTCGGGAGAACCCGTCCTATGTGTTTTTCCGCGAGATCGGCGCTGACGGTCCGATCGGCGCCGAAGGCGTCGTCTTGACGGCCGAGCGAAGCGTGGCGGTCGATCGTGCCTTCATTGCTCTCGGCATCCCGATCTGGCTCGAAGCAGATGAGCGGTTCGCCGCGGCCGAGGGCGTGCGCCGAATGTTGATCGCGCAAGATACCGGCGGGGCGATCAAGGGACCGGTCCGCGGCGATATCTTTTGGGGCACCGGCGCCGTTGCAGGAGCCCGAGCCGGTATCATGAACGCCCGCGGCCGATACTACTTACTGTTGCCCCGCGGCGTGGCGACGCGGCTCGCGCCGGGCCAAGTCTCTGCTCTGCGTTGATCTGGCGGTCGAATAGCCCCTAATTTCCGGCGATGTTCCAAAGCGGAGAGGGTCGTGCGGGTAGCGCTGTTCGTCACATGCCTAGTGGATCTCTTTCGGCCCTCGGTCGGATTTGCCGCTGTCAAGCTCCTTGAACAGGCCGGATGCTCGGTCGATGTGCCTCGTGCCCAGACCTGCTGCGGGCAACCGGCCTATAATTCGGGTGATCGGGCCGATGCGAAGGCAATCACCTTACAAGTGCTCGACGCGTTCGCCGGCTACGATTACGTCGTTGCTCCCTCTGGTTCTTGCGCGGGAATGATCCGCCAGCACTACCCCGAGCTTTTCGCTGATGATCCCGTAAATCTCCCGCGGGTGAGGGAGCTCGCCGGCCGCAGCTGGGAACTCGTTTCCTTTCTCGTCGATGTTTGCGGAATGCGGTCCGTCGGCGCCCGCTGGGATCGTGAAGTGACG
>JBJMQW010000373.1:0-6790 GCA_045802495.1 Allostellaceae bacterium
CGGCGGCTTTTTGTGCGCGTTGGTCCAGGCGAAGCTGATGCCGGACGTGCCGCCGCCGATGCGCGCCGCTTCCAGCACCGTGACAGCCGCGCCCGCCTGAGCCAGCCGATACGCGACCGAGGCGCCCATCACGCCGGCACCGATCACGATCGTCTTAATCATCCGCGCCTCCTCTGGTTCATAACAGATTATGGCATGTGACCATTGAGCCGTCGCCAGAGACATCAGGACCGGCTGGACGGTCCAGCATTGCGACAACGCCGCGAAACGGCGAGTGTGAACGGCATCACCGGGAAGCTCACACCGTGCGTTATCTCGGGCATCGAAGAGCGGCCGTCCGCGTCAAATTGGCTCTGCTGCCCGCTGCGCCCTCGATCGACCTGGCGACATAAGCGGCGGCCGGTCCGGTCAGCGCCATGCCATTCAATTCAATAGGTGATGTCAGTTGTGCCGCGATGATTTCCCTGTTGTCGAGCTGCAGTTTCGGCACCCCGGCCAGTCGCAGCTCTAAGAAATGTAACCGGGTACGTCGTCCGTCCCATATGCCACAGGCAACGTGCGCAGGGAGCAGCGGTGCTGACGCGATGAGGCCGATCTCCTCCGCCAGCTCCCGCCGCGCCGCTGCTTCCGGTGTCTCACCGCGCCGGATACCGCCACCAGGAAGGTGCCACCCGACCAGATACGACGTGCGTACCAACAAGAGCGCGGGACCCACATAGACCGCCACTAGGACGCCCTCATGCCGCGGACACGTCAGCCTCCACCAAATGCGGGCGAGTGGGAAACCAAGGCGGAAAGCTGTTTGCCAAGCGAAGTCGAGTAGGGAGGAAAACGGGGTTCGAGCAAGACCTGACATGGGCACCGCTTCTAAGACGCTCGGGGCGCGAAGAGACTACGAGATCACGTGCCCGTTGGCGTTCAAAGCCGGCGGATCGTGAGCGATCCGGAAACCCGCCCGAGAAACAGGCGCGTATGCAGTGGCATCCGGCTCAAAAAGCGAGCCGATGATTTTTCTCGCGGTTCGACGAACTTTTCGAGGGCGCCGCACAACGGTGTAAGCGCGGCTATTGTCTTCTTAACCTCATAATCCATTTTCCAATGGAAATGCGCGAAAAACCGAAACAAATCCGTAAATTGCTCCCACCCTGTCGCATTGAGAAGCCTCTCGCGAAACTCATAATAGGTTATGACGGAGGAATTGTTGAGGTTCCACACACTCTCTCCGATCAAATCCTGAAGATCATCAACAATACCCGCGCCCGGATCCGTTTCAGACGTGCCGTTAAGTTCTCTCCGAACGTCTGAAAGTAGCGCGATCATTTCGTCTCGTTTCGATCTAGCGATTTTTAACTGACCGAGCGTCAACTCGCTCAAGACGCGTTGTGCATACCCGAGATACCGGGCCATTCGATACAAAGAAATCGTGGCGCGGTTCAACTCGTGAATGCGCTCTCTCACCTTTTGCACCGCCTGCTTGTCTTCTCGGCGCTCGCCGGGATCGGGTAAGTCAATAAACGTCGGAATTGGTGCTGAGTCTTTGTTGAGTAGGTATAGCTCGTGGAAGTCGCGTGCCTCCAACGGGAATGGTTCGTTGTCGCCATACGTGTAGTTGTTCCATTGGTATTTTAACGGCCTCGTCTTGTAAATTGAGGTCAGACACTGCAACCGTTCCTTCAGGTCTTGTGCGGCGCGGTAAAGCGGCAGCCAACGAGTCTGGTATTCTTTCTCCCTCAAGCCCCTGCGATCCAAATACTCTTTGATGGAAACACCGCCCACGGCGCCCATCCCGGCGCCGACGAGCGAAGCAAATATCTTGGCGGTCTCTACAACATCTGCCGGCATTTTTGCCTCCTGCCCGCGGGAGGGCAGGCGAGGTGACATGGCTCCAGAACCATCTACTACGGCTGATCTTCCCGCCGATGTGTGAGCTGATTAACACTTACGTGAGAAATCGCGCTTACGCATGCTGGTCGAGGAGGTTTGACTCGTCCCTCCCCCGTGATTAGCGTTGTTCCCAGGATATTCGAATTGCACGACTATCCCCCGCCGCTCCGCAGCGGCGAGGGCGGAAGCGAGGCAGCGATGATCGTTGAACAGGTTTGGACAGCGAATGCCGGTCGCAATTTCAATTACCTGATCGCCTGCGGCGAGACTGGAGAGGCATTGGCGGTCGATCCGCTCGACCACGAGAAATGCCTTGCCGCCGCCAAGGCCAAGGGCTGGACCATTACCCAGATCCTCAATACGCACGAGCACCGCGACCACACCGGCGGCAATCTGCAGGTAATGGCAGCGACCAAGGCACCGGTACTGGCGCACGCCAATGCCAAGGAGCGGATCCCGGAGATGAGCCGCGGCTTGCGCGCCGGCGATGTGATCAAGATCGGCAAGACGGTCGAGCTCGAATGCCTCGACACGCCAGGCCATACGATGAGCCATATCTGCGTCAGGTCGCACACCGACACACCGGCATTATTCTCCGGCGACACATTGTTCAATGCGGGCGCCGGCAATTGCCACAATGGCGGTCACCCGAACGAGCTCTACAACACCTTTGTCGGCCAGCTTGCCAAATTACCCGAAGAAACCTTGATCTATCCGGGGCACGACTACATCGCCCGCAATCTGGCTTTCACCCTCGACCGCGAGCCGGACAACGCCAAGGCCAAGGAAATGCTGCCTAAAATGGAGCAGCAGGATCCGGGCAGGGCGCTCGTCACCACCCTGGCCTTGGAGCGCGAGATCAACACCTTCTTCCGGCTGACCAGCCCGTCGGTGATCAAGCGGCTGCGCGCGGCCTTTCCCGACCTGCCGGACGATCCCGATCCGAAGACGGTGTTCCTGAAGCTGCGTGAGCTCAGAAACAAGTGGTGACGCGATAGGCCCGGCTTTCCAGGGCATCTACGGTATGAGCTCGCGCGTTTTCATACTGTGGGAAAAACCGCGCGGGAGCGGTGTTCGACTAACCTGAATAGTCGGCGAGGGCTGCGGGGCGGATTACGGCCAAGAACGAGGGACAGAGGATGGCCCCATGTCTTGGCGTTCCCATGTCTTGGCGCGCTGCCTTATCCAGGGGACGCGAGCGCACGCCTGACTTCCGCTACGGCGCTCATCGTCAAGGAAATCAGCGCGGCGTCGAGGGGGAGCGCCTGCGACGACATGATGCCGACGACGATCCGGTTCGGGCGGTCAACAAACAAATATTGCCCGTGAATGCCCAGCCCGAACAGCAACGGTGCTGCGTCGACATCGACATACCACTTGTTCCGATAGTGCATCTTCCGCCCCGGAAAGAAGGGCACGAAAATTCCCGTCTCCCAGGCATGCTCGCTGCCGTTGAGCGCAATGTCGTCGATCCACGCGGACGGGATGATTTGGGTGCCTCCGCAGACGCCGCCGTCTACCAGAAGCTGGCCAACGCGAGCGAGATCGCGAGCCGTCGCGCAAACCCCACCCGCGCATCTCGGCGCGCCTAGTCTGTCGACCGTCACATATGCGCTGCACTCCGCGCGCATGGGCTTCCAAAGGCAATCGCTCATCAGGTCGGCAAACCGTTGGCCCGTTTCTCGCTCGACCACCCATCCCAACAGGTCGGTGTTGGGCGAGATGTAATGAAGGCGCCCACCGTGATGACCATCCGAAGCCCGGAGCGACTGGTAAAAGGAGCGCAGGTCCCAAGAGGTCTCTCCGGAACCGAGCGGGTCCCAGTTTGTCGACTTCCGGTATTCGACGATCGGGCCGGAAGTCGCCGCATAATCTTCGTCGAACGCGACGCCCGCCCGCATATCGAGGAGATGCCGGATTTTGGCACCTTCGTAGGCGGTGCCGGCAACTTCCGGCACCACGTCCGTGACGAGTTCGTCCGGGTCAACCTTGTCCTGAGCGACCAGGATACCCGTCAGAAGCCCGAGCAGGGACTTCGACACCGACATCAGGATATGCGAGGTCCGAGGCCCCATGGCGTTGGCATACCGCTCGATGACGATCCGGCCCTCATGGAGCACGACCAGGGCATCGGTGCTCGCCCGTTGCAGAAACTCGTCGAGCGTGATCGCAGTCCCCTGGGCGTCGGGTATGCGGAGACGGTCGACATCCATTGTCGCGGTCGGCAGGGACAGCGCTTTAGAAGGGTCGTGCGGTATGTCGGCTGACGGCACGATCTCGCGCACATGTTGAAACGCCCACCGATTGAAGGGCGCCGCGCGCCAGTTTGCCAAAGTCACTTGGCCATGCGAGGCGGGCGGAAAACCGTTCATTAGGTCGGTCATCAATTCGATCCGGCTGGTTCACTGGGAAATGTTTGCCGCTTGCTGTAGAACCTCACCGTTCTCGCGAGAGGAGCAAGATGACAGCCGACGCGACATCGAGGCTGGTCTCCAACGAGGCTGGCGGCGCGGCCGGCGAGAAGGCGACGTTCAAGGCCGGTGTCGTCTACGAGACATTGAAGCGCCGCATTCTCGACGGCACCCGCCCGCCGGGAGACTGGCTGCGGCTGTCGCAATTGGCGCGCGACTTTGCGTTGAGCGAGATGCCGATCCGAGAAGCGCTCCGACTGCTTCAAAAGGACGGTTTGGTCGTGCTGCATCGGCATCGCGGCGCGCAGGTTGCCGAATTATCCCTGGCCCGCGGCTACGAAATTGTCGAGACCCGATTGTTTCTGGAGAAGGCGGCGGCACTGGCCGCCGTGCCCTTCCACACCCCGGCGTCGCAGCGGGCGATGGCGGCGTCCATTCGGACGATGGAGACCCTGGTCGGAAAACCCGGTGAGTTCGCCCTGGTGAACCGGCGGTTCTGCACCCTTCTGTTCGAACCGAGCCCGAACCGTTTCATGGTCAACCTTATCCAGGAGTTGTGGGATCAGGTTTGGCAACACTCGACGACGCTGATCTATATGTTTCTCGGTGACCGGCTCGCGGGTTCGATCGAGGAAAATCGGCGGCTTCTCGCGGGCGTAAAGGCAAAAGACCTACCGATGATCAGCGCCATTTTCGACGATCGCATTCGGCTCACCCTCGACGCTTGGCGGCGCGCTGCCGATGCGGCCACGCCAGGCGAAGCAGCCGGTCGGCCGTCAACGCGCTGAGATAGCGTCGTGGAACTCGCGGCGATGGCACCGGGCGCGCCGCCGAATGGTCAATACGCCTGGATGCGCACGCCGTCAGCGGAATCGCGAGCGTAACTGGCGTCGTGATACGCGCTCATGTACTCGGCGTAGGTGAAGCGCGGATACTTCGCCGGCCGTGTGGCGCTGGTACAGGTCGGCAGGCACTCCATCGGCCAATCGATGTTGCAGTCGACAAAGAACGGGATGGCGTAGCGCTCCCTGCCCGAGCGATTGCTGGCGCGGTGCGGGGTCGCCAGGAACCGGTCGTTCGTCCAACGCCGCAGCATATCGCCGCCGTTGACCAGGAAATGTCCGTCCAGCGCCGGAGCATCGATCCAGCGCCCATCGCGGGTCCGGAGCGACAGACCGGGGACCTTGTTCTGGGCGAGCAGGGTGAGGAAACTTGTGTCGCTGTGCGGTGCGATGCCGAATTCGTTTTCTGCCAGCACCTCGACGAACGGGTAATGCGTCATTCGGAGCGTGTATTGCGGCTCGGCGAACGCCTTGTGGAAATAATCGGCAGGCAGGTCGAGCGCGACCGCGTAGAGCGGCACCAGTTTCTTCGCCAACGCCTCAAGCGCATCGCAATAGGCGACGACGGTCTCGCGGAACCCCGGCAGATCATCGGGCCATAAATTGATCCCGCGAAACCGTTTATGGGCAAGCACATCAGGGTGATCGGCTGGCAGATCGCGCTTGAGGAAAAAAGCCTCGTTCACATTCGGCTTGATCGCGGCGCCGGGATCAGTCCTGCGCGACATCGGAAGGTAGCCGACATTGTCCCGATTGCGCCGCAGCCTCATCTTGCGATCCAACGGCTGGGCGTGGAAGCGCTCGGTCTCGGCGAACGCGGCATCGCACAGCGATTGGGGAACGCCGTGACCCTTGATGAAGTAAAACCCGATATTTTCCAGGGCGCGGCGTAGTTGTCTCGCCAGCGTCTCGCGTGCCCCGGGCTGACCCGACAGATACGGCGTCAAATCCAGGATCGGGATTTCGGCATCATTGCGAGGCATTGCAGAGACGGCGAGGCTCATGCCGACACTCCTCAGTCGCGGAGCGGCGGCGAGCCGGTCCGATCCGGGGTGAAGTTCACTCGGCAATCTGATCAGATCATATCTTGCCTGTCAATGGTGCGCCCGTGCCGACGCAGGACCTGCGCGTCGGTTCCGCGGTCGTCGTCACCCCGTCCCCAGGCGGACATGTGATCTAGGGCGCGCGACCTTGCGTCGGCCGCCGGGCATTGCTGCCGATGGGAGAGAACGGCCGCCTTTCCCGACCTGCCGGATGATTCCGACCCGAAGACGGTCTTTCTGAAGCTGCATGAGCTCAGAAACAAGTGGTGACGCGATAGGCCCGGCTGTGCAAGTCTAGGCTGGGCCGTCGTTCGGAGCTCCCGGTCGCGCAATTATCGATACGGGGTCCAGCCGTAATACGGTTGGGGCGCCGAGTAATCCGCGGGAGCCGGTGCGTAGTAGCCCGGGTAGTATTGGGGCGGATAGCCATAGGCTGGCGGCGGCGGCGCCGGCGCCTACACCGGAGGCGCGGCGGAGGCGATCGCCGCACCGGCGATGACGCCGCTTCGGCATCGTCGCTGCCGATTATTTCCGGGACCTCAGCGACCCTTTGACCCCCCGGCGGCGGTGATCCCGATGCACACCCCGAACGCGGCCGCTTTATTTCGGC
>JBJMQW010000374.1:0-4274 GCA_045802495.1 Allostellaceae bacterium
GGATCGCCGTCTTCTCATCCACGCAGAACACCGCTGCATGCGCCGGCGGGTTCACATACAGCCCAATGATGTCGGCCGCTTTACGCTCGAAGTCCGGATCATTCGAAGCCATGTAGCGATCGAGCCGCTGTGGCTTCAGTCCGTGCTTTGCCCATACCCGCGCCACCATCATGTGCGAGATCGCCAACGCCGATCCCAACTTGCGCGTGCTCCAATGCGTCGACCCGTCGGCTGGCTTCCGCTTCAGCGTCCAATCCAGGATCCGCGCCTCCAAGGCCGGTATCAGCTTGCTCGGACCATGTCCGGCATGGCGGCTGAAGAGCCCGGCCAGCCGCTGCTGCCGAAACCGCTTGCTCCAGCGGTCGATAAACGCATCGTTGCAGTCCAGCTTGTCGCGGATCTGCGCCCAGCTGTGGCCCGCTGCCAGCAGCAAGATAAGCCGCGCTCGTCGGCCATCATCGGCGCGGCCGCTCCGGCTCGCCACCCGCTGGCTCAGTTCCAAACGTTCCGCTTCCGTCAGTCCGATCGTGCTGCTCATGAACACGATCATACTATCTTTTTACCCGTTACGAACCACTAGCTAGCGAGGAATGTCATGCCCGCTTCGACCGCCGATACTACTCAAAGCTTCGAATCAGTCACAAAACTCGTTATCAGACGTGTCGGGGTGGTCGGTCTCGGCCATATGGGACACGCTTTTGCCGCCAATCTCGTCGAAGACGGTTATCAGGTGTTCGTCTATGACCGAGACCCGAAGCGATCAGCGGCACTGACCGGCGCTCGCCCTGCCGGGCAACTCGCCGAACTAAACGGCTGTGATGTGGTGGTGACTTCCCTTCCCGACGACGACGCGCTTGCGGCGGTCGCTCTCGGCCCTGACGGTTTGGCCGCCATTCTCTCCCCAAATGCGGTCCACATTTCCACGAGCACGGTCAGTCCTGGCGTGTCCCGCCGCGTCGCCGAGGAGCATGAGCGCCGTCGCCAGGATTATATCGCCGCCCCCGTACTCGGGAATCCGGACTTCGCGCGGGAACGGAAGCTCTTTGTGCTCGCCGCCGGTTCAGCGTCCGGGATGGAAAAGGTTCGTCCACTGCTCGAGCGCCTCGGGCAGCGACTGTTCGTGATCGGCGAAGACGCCGGATTGGCGAACCTCGTCAAGCTCGCTGCCAACGTCCTCACCGCGACGACCCTTCAATGCATGGGCGAGGTGTTGGCCTTGCTGCGAAAAGGCGGGGTCGACGGCCACCTCGCGTTCGATGTGCTGACCAATTCGCTGTTCGACTCCGGGGTCCACAAGACTTACGGCGCGAAGATTGTCGATGGGCACTACGGCCCGCCCGGACTGACGGCGCCGCTCGCCATCAAGGACCTCCGGCTCGCGCTGGCCGAAGCCGAACACGAAGCCGTGCCGATGCCCGCCGCGAGCCTCGTCCATGATCGGCTCGTCGCTATGGTGGCTCGCGGATGGGCCGGGCTCGACTGGTCGGCGCTCGGTCTGCTCGCGGCCGTCGATGCCGGCCTAAACGACGGTCGCTGAAGGTGCTCCCAGTAACGCGATCGGGATAATTGTCGGGCCGGCGTGATGATGCATCAGCACCAAGATGATACGACGCTCATGCATCAGCGCCCTCATCTGGTCGTTGGTCGGCCCGGCCAGTCTCCCGCCGACGCGAAGGAGACGGCTGCGGAGCACCCGAACGAGAGCCTTGGCGATGAGGCCTTGCACCGGATCGTCGTGGTCGGCGGCGGCGCGGCGGGGCTGGAGCTCGTCACCCGGCTCGGCGACCGCCTCGGCCGGCGCCGGCGGGCGAGTGTCGCGTTGGTGGAGAGCGCCCGGACACATCTTTGGAAGCCGTTGCTGCACGAAGCGGCGGCGGGCAGCATGGACCCCGGCGAATATGAGCTGAACTACCTCGCCCAGGCGCATTGGCACGGGTTCCGTTACCGTTTGGGCGAGATGATCGGGCTCGATCGCGTCGCCAAGGAAGTGCGTCTTGGCGCTACCTTCGATGATGAGGGGCGCCAGATCACGCCGCCGCGGTCCGTCGGCTACGACACGCTGGTAATCGCGATCGGCAGCGTCACCAACGATTTCGGCACACCCGGCGTTGCGGAGCATGCGGTGCCGCTGGAGACCCCGGCCCAGGCGGCGCACTTCAATCGCCGCCTGGTGAATGCCTGCATTCGCGCTGAGACGCGAGACGGCCCGGTCCGTCCTGGCCAGCTTCATGTGGCGATCGTCGGCGCTGGCGCGACGGGCGCCGAATTGGCTGCCGAGTTGCACCGCACCACGCGCGAAGTGGTCGCTTACGGGCTCGATCGCATCGATCCGGAGCGCGACATTCGCATCGTGCTGATCGAGGCCGCCGATCGCATCCTGCCCGGTCTGCCGGAACGGATCTCCGAGGCCGCGCGCCGCCTGCTCGACCGCATTGGCATCGAGGTCCATACCGGCGCAAGGGTGACGGAAGTAACAGCGGACGGCCTGCGGCTGGCCGACGGCTCGTTCATTGCCTCCGAACTGGTGGTGTGGGCGGCCGGCGTCAAAGCCCCGGAGGTGTTGCGGCACGTCGATGGGCTCGAGGTCAACCGCATCAACCAGCTCGTTGTCGAGCCGACATTGCAGACCACCCGCGATCCCGACATTTTTGCGATCGGCGACTGCGCCGCCTGTCCGCGCCAGGGCGAGCCCACCCCGGTGCCGCCGCGCGCACAGGCCGCGCACCAGGAGGCCGCGCATATGCTGCGCCAGATCGAGCGACGGCTGCGTGGCGAGCCTCTGCTCCCCTACACATACCGGGATTTCGGCTCGCTGGTTTCTCTCGGCAGGCACAGTACGGTGGGGAACCTGATGGGTTTCCTCTTCGGGCGCGGCTTCTTCATCGAGGGTCTGTTTGCCGGGGTCATGTACCGCTCGCTCCGCATGCTGCACGAGCGAGGGCTGCACGGTACCCGACGCGCCGTGTTGGGCTTGCTGGCACGTGGCCTGTCGCCTCGTACCGGTCCACCGGTGAAGCTGCATTGAGCGGCGCCCGGTGGCGCCGGAGGAGCATGCGCTGGCTTGCCTCGGGCCCGCGCTGCGGTCTCGGAGAACTCCTATTGCCGGAAAACGAGCCGGGCTCCTCGATCATGCCGGGCAAGGTCAATCCGACCCAGCAGGAGGCGATGGTCATGGTGTGCATTCAGGTGATCGGCGAGGACAATGCGGTTGCCTTTGCCGGCAGCCAGGGGAATTTCGAGCTCAATGCGATGCGCCCGATCATCATCAACAATTTTCTGCATTCGGCCGGCATCCTCGGCGCCGCGTGCGAGAAGCTGCGGCATTTCTCGGTCGAGGGCACCCGGCTAAACGGCAAGCGCATCGACGAGATGGTCGGCCGCTCGCTGATGCTGGTGACCGCTCTCGGCCCGGAGATCGGCTACGACAAGGCCTCGGCGATCGCGCACAAGGCCAATGACGAGGAGCTGACCCTCAAGGAAGCCGCGCTCAAGTCCGGCCACATCGATGAAAAGCGTTTTGACGAGATCGTCGACCCGAAGAAGATGGTCGGGCACCGTGTTGCTGGGAGCTGATCTGGCGATCCGAGTCCTCCCGTTCGTTCTGAGCCTGACTGCCGGATCCACGGACATCATCGGGTTTCTCGGCCTCAACGCGCTGTTCACCGCCCATATCACCGGCAATATAGTGGTTCTGGCGGCTCATATGGTCGCCGGGGATCCGGCGATATTCTCGTACCTTCTGTCGGTCCCGGTCTTCATGCTGGTGCTGTTCCTGACGCGTCTGCTCGCCGGAGCCCTCGAACGGGCCGGTCGTGACACGCTCGGGCCTTTGCTCCTGCTGCAACTGGTGTCGCTCGCGCTCTTTCTCGTGCTCTGCCTCGCTGCCGGTCCCTGGATCAACCCCAACGCCGCAACTGCAGTTTTTGCCGGGATGTTCGGCGTCGCGGCAATGGCGGTGCAGAACGCGCTCGTGCAAATCTCGCTGAAGAACAGCCCAACCACGGCAGTGATGACGACAAATGTCACCCACTTCATGCTGGACCTCGGCGAGGCGCTGGCCGGCGGCGACGCGGCCAAGGTCGCCAAGGCGCGCAACCGCGCCATGCATACCCTGCCGGTGATCGTCGGTTTCGCAACCGGCTGCGGGCTCGGCGCCGCATACGAAGCCGCCGTGGGTCTGTGGTCCCTGGCTTTGCCCACTGGCCTCGCCCTGCTCGCGCTCGCGATAGGTCTGGCGTGCAGGCGCGGGGCCTGCCGCAACGCAATCGGATAAA
>JBJMQW010000375.1:0-8138 GCA_045802495.1 Allostellaceae bacterium
AAGACCGGGATCTGCACGGTCAGGACAATCTTCCGGGCGTTGTCCACCATGTCGCGCATACTGGTCCCGGAGTCGGGCCAGCCCAGTTGGTGCGCCGAGGTATTGCCCCGGACATATAGAAGGCGTCATAGCCCAGCGCTTCCGCCATCTTCGCACCAATCGGGTTGATTCCGCCCGCCAAGACAAATAATGCGGGCCGTTGAAACAGGGTCTTCAGTCGGGTCGTCATACGTTGACGCTCTGGCATACGCAGTCTCCTCGTGTGTGACCGAACCGTCCTGGCGTCGCGGGATGCGTCATGGTGCCGGGCAGCCAACCAGCGCCTCGCCGGCTCATGCCAAGATGCCTCGCGGTGCCTCAGAGCAACATAGTGGCCGAAGTGCTATGGGGCGTCCTCATCGTGGATGGGGCAGGACCCGCGTTAGGCGCCCACCGCCACAGTGGCACTGATCCGCGGAACTCCCAACGAGCGCGTCGTGTGGCCCTGGCCTGTGAGGTCGTCAGCGAGGACCACATCACCCGGTCCAAAACGGCGCGTGGTGCCATCGCCGATCCCGATTTCCATCTGCCCCACGAGAATAAAAATGTATTGTCGCCGGGGCGCGGTGTGCCAATCGCTCCAATAGTCCGCAGGGAAACAGCGGAACACGAGGTTGGCACCCACCTGAAGTGCAACGTTGTGGCTCTCCTCGGCCGGCAGAGGGAGATCTTCAAAATGGGTCTGGCCGTCGTGACCCGTATATATCCGTACGATCATGCGCGTGCTCCTTCCCCACCGAGAGATCATCGTACACGCCTCTTTATCTGAAGACGAAGGCGTAGTCCCGGAATCGATTGGGACCTGGGCTCACGACAAGGTTCATCAAGGCGGCACGCTGGGGCACCCCTGAAGACCTTGAGTGCAGGACCGGAGGCGCGGCTGAGATGGTCCTCCGCTTGCCCCGCGAGTTTAACGACCGATCCCGTCGAGCGTGTAGTCGTGGTCATGAAAGACGGTGCGGCGCGAGAAGCGCCATTGGCCGCTGTCCTCTTTGATCAGCTCGCACGCGTAGCGGCCGGGCGGAAGGCTACGATGGTTGCCGTCCTTTGAGATGAGCACCAGCAGATAGGCACTGGCGGCGGCCCGGTTTCCGGTGATCGTCACGGTGATATTGCTGACTATATGACGAAATTGCGTGCCCGCGGCGCGTAGCGCCGCGAAGCGGCCGGCGAAGGCGCGGATTTCGTCGCGGCCGCTGATGTCGATGACCGGGCTCTTGAGGATCGCGTCTGCCGTGAAGCAATCGACCACGGTCTCGATCTCGCCATTGTCGAGCGCGCAGCAATAGCGCGTGAAGAGATCGTGGATCGCTGCACGATCTTCGAGGTTGCTTTCGCTCATTCCCTGTCTCCTTGGTCAGGCTCGTCTGGGCCCAGGCGTTGGCCGGTGTTCGGGATGTTATGCTCTCTCACAGCCGCCTCGTGTACTCGACGTACGGCGAGGCCGCAGGATCGCCGGCGACGGGTATTTTCAGATCTTTGCTGGACCCTGAACCAAGCCGCTATCCCGCCAGGTCGTCTTATGCGCCAATGCCGGCCGCATGGTGTCGAACGCTGACCAGGAGAGCACAATGGTCCTTAAGATCGAGCGATTTCAGCCGGAAGGCATGAATATCAGAATGTCAGGCGGAAAGCCGTCCTACTCGCATGTCGTGACGGTGAGCGGCAGCGGCAAGATCGTCTACACCGCCGGCCAATTGGCCCGCGACATCGATGGCAACTGTGTCGGCAAAGGCGACATGCGGGCGCAGATGGAACAGACGTTCCAGAACCTCGACCGGTGTCTCAAGGCGGCCGGCGCCACCTGGGCCGACGTCGTCAAGACCAACACCTTTGTCACCGATTTCGACGAGTTCCAGAAGTGCGCCGACATCCGCATGCGCTATCTCGGGGTGGCGACCCCGACCAGCACGACTGTCGGCGTTACCCGTCTCGCCGGACCCGATTTTATGATCGAGATCGAGGCCGTCGCCATCGTCAATTCCTGAGAAGCGGGTCCGGGCCGACGCCGGTGCGGCGGCCCGGCAAACCGCTGCCATGCCGGAGCCGCGCCGCCACGATCTCTCTGCTCAAATTCTGGGCGAGGGTCTAGCGGGAGGTTGGGGACCGGCAGCGACGGCGGAAGATTTTCCCCGCTTGGCAGGGTTGATTCCCTCGTTCCGCGAAAAATCGGTAAAGCCAGGCAATTGCGGACCGCGCTTCTTGTTCCGACCTTGGCGTCAATGATCCGATAGGCGCGCCACCCAATCGGCGACCGGGTCGCCACTGCTCATGTCGGGCTGGACCAGCCCGTCGACCATGAAAGTCGGCGAGACGTGAATGCCATTCTGGCGGGCATATTTGCAGTGCCACTTGACCTCGCGGTCGAGATCGGGGATCGCGAAGGCCTCGCCAAGCTTCACGCCGCTATAGCGCTCGATCCGTCTGATGATGTCGTTGGGCGTGGCATCGAGGTTCGGCCCGCTGCAATGACGGTCGAATTCGAATTCCTCGCGATGCGCGGCCACCGCCGCCATGACGGATTTCGCGGCCGTCTTTCCGCCTTCGAGGGTCGAGGCGGCCAGAATGCAGCGCACGATCACGCCCGAGTACATGTGCCAAGGCTGCGATTGTAGGCGGATCTTGACGGTGATGCGGTCCTCGCCTGCCTGGTCGAGCAGGTCTTCGAGTTTGCCGAAAGCCCTGACGGAAAACGGGCAGGTCGGTTCCAGGAACACCTCGAAAACGCGAGGCCCGTAGCCCCAGACAAGCGGATCAGCGCGCCATGCATTCATGCGATCTTTCCTTTACCCGGTTCAGTTCGCGGTGAGGGCCCGAAGCGGAGTAGGCGCCGGGCTCTTGAAGCTTTCCCAGGCTACGACAAAATGCCGGGTGCGCGTCTAGCTGAACGACAGAACGACGGCGGCCGCGATTTTGGCGTAAGCTGGCCTGCCAGCGCCTGTTCGCACTCGCAACTTACCTCTCATTTGTCGCAGAAAATATTTTCCGTGGATGCAAGCACCCAGACGGCCGCGCCAAACAACGAGCCTTCGAACCCACCCTTCATCCGGTCCGGTCATCTGGCGGCGACCGGATTTTCCGAGCATCGGATCTATTGGGAGGAATACGGCTCGCTCGCCGGCGAGCCGGTCATCGTCATGCATGGCGGGCCGGGTGCGGGGAGCCACAGCTCGTCCGCACGCTTTTTCAATCCGCAGCGATACCGCGTCGTGCTTTTCGACCAGCGCGGTTGCGGCAAGAGCACGCCCAGTGCGAGCGATGATGACGCAACACCGGCGCTGACCGACAATACGACCCAGCACCTGATCGACGACGTGTCGGCGCTGCGCCACGAGCTGAACATCAATGGCAAGATGCACATTTTTGGCGGCAGCTGGGGCAGCACCCTCGCCCTGGCCTACGCCATCGCGCATCCCGCAACGGTGCAGACCCTGATCCTGCGCGGCGTCTTTTTGTGCCGCAGGGCGGATGTCGACTATTTCTTCCAGGGCAATGCCGCCGAATTCGCGACAAACCCGTTCGCCATGCCGGCGCCCGGCGCCTATCTGGACTTTCCGACGGCTTGGCGGCACTTCGTCGACGTCATTCCGCCGGACGATCGCAGCGATGTCATCAAGGGGCTGGCTAAGGCCTTCTCCGCGCCGCCGCGGACCGACGCAGAACGAGAGCGCCTGGTGAAAACCGCCTCGGCCTGCGTCGCCTGGGAAGCCGATGCCAGCCGCCTCAACCGCGATGAAAACAGCCACGGTCAGCCAAACCAGAAGTACGCCCTAACCGCCGCCAGGACCCTCGTCCACTACATGATCAATGGCGGATTCCTCGGCGCCGGCGGCGCAGCGAATCGCGATAACAACTATATTCTCGACCATATCGCCCGACTGAGGGACATCCCCGTTCATGTCGTGCATGGGCGTTACGACCGGGTATGCCATCTCTACCAGGCGGAAGCCCTGGTACGGGCCTTGCGCGATGCCGGCAATAACGCGGTCAATTATTTTATCACGACGGCTGGGCACAGCAGCTTTGAGCCCGAAACCGACACCCGGCTCCGGACGATCATGAACGAGCTGCCGCAGATGACCTCGCCTGAGACGGCGTCGCTTCGGTGTGGCGAGATGATGCGACGCCCCAAAGAGCCTCCGATGCCGTAGCCGGCTGCTAACGTCAGCATCGCCCGCTGGCTATGGAGCAAGGAGGTCGGCGCCCAAGGCGAAGGCGGTCCGAGCCCCGGAGCACCACAACGCCACCCCGGCAAGGTTTTGCCGCTTAGCCCGCGGCGGCTGGTCCTCCCGCAGGCCCTGCATGTGGTCGAGCACGCCGCAGCGGGCGTCCGGGGATCGGTCGGAGAGCGAGCCGTTTTACGCAAACACCCGTCGGATTCAGCAGGGGAAGGCCGGCGGTGATTGCCGCTCGGAATGCGCTGGCGAGACCATCCCCAGCAATTTCGAGTTTCCCGAACTTGTTCAGCAGGACAAGGTCACATCCCGCTGTGACATCCCTCCGCACCGCGGCCGCAGCGGCAACGGCGCCGATTCCATCAAGGTGACACATAGCCATGCGGGGGCCTAGATCGTGAAAGATCGAAAATCGTGCTCCCGTCGTGAGATTCCGCAGATACCGGCCTGACAATGCCGATCAGGGAGCCCGTGGTTTTTCTGCGACGAGCCCGACCTAACGAACATCCGGCTGCCACTTATCGGCCAGTGCTCGAAAGATGGCCCGAATCTCAAGATTCGACGCGCCCCGCACCACGGCGATGATTTTGTCGTTTCTCCATGCCCGCCTCTGACTAGGTGCCCTTTTTCTGACGCCGCAAGTTCGCCTTCCGCTTATGCACCAAGATGATCGCGAACTGCAAACGGAGCAAACGATCGTCCGCCTGCCGGCTCGAAACCTCCAGCCTGACCGGACGGACGCACTCGTGGTTCGGGGTGACGCTCGCCACGGAGTCGCCTGCATCCGGAAGGGGGTTGGATCGGATCGCGAGATCGATGCGACTGCGGAACGATCTCACCGATGGGAAAGGACGTTATCATTGGTGAGATGGCTGGTCAGCGAGGGCTTTCGGTCCGAGATCGTTCGATCCGGGTTCGGAACGAGATTTTGGTCGTCAGTACAGCGGACCGGGTCTGGTTGGCGAGCTGGCCGACGGCGTTGGTGATGCGGCGCCAGACAGCCGCGCCGTTGTAATCATCCTGGGCGGCGAGTTCATCAGCGCGGGGCAGCGCTTTCCTCACGGCGTCAGCGGAACGGCCCGGAACCGGCTGTTGTTTTAAAAAAAGGCCTAGCCCGTCGTTACTTGTCTTATGGACTCGGTTGCGGGCTGGTTTGTTGTCGAAAATCGGGTATTGCGATGTCATTGCTCGCCACCCCCCGAGCGGCGATCGAGCCGGGTGCTCAGCGGCACAACCTGATGGAGGCCGCATCCGAGCAGATAAAGGACCGCGGCTATATCGTCACAAAGCTCGAGTCGCTAATCAATTGGGCCCGCAGCGGATCGCTTTGGCCGATGAGCTTTGGCTTGGCCTGCTGCGCTGTTGAAATGATGCAGACCGCAGCAAGCCGATATGATCTCGATCGCTTTGGCCTGGTGTTCCGCGCCAGTCCGAGGCAAGCGGATCTGATGATCGTCAGCGGAACCTTGTGCAACAAGATGGCGCCGGCATTGCGCAAGGTCTACGACCAAATGGCGGAGCCGCGCTATGTGATCTCGATGGGCTCCTGCGCGAATGGCGGCGGGTATTACCATTATTCCTACTCGGTAGTGCGCGGCTGCGATCGCATCGTCCCGGTCGACCTCTACGTCCCGGGCTGTCCGCCGACGGCAGAGCAGCTGCTTTATGCCATCCTGCTGCTGCAACAAAAGATCAGGCGCAAGGGTACTCTTGCCCGGTAGGAATTCGCCGCCGTACTTCGCGGATACGCAGCCTTAGGCGGCCTTATGCGGGCCTTCGCCCTCGACCTCGATCCGCTCGACCTTCTCCGGGTAGAAACAAAAATAACCCTTGATCCGAGGGCATTCTGGCAGCGGTTCCGGATAGCTCCACACTGCGTCTTCCACGGCACGGTCGCCGACTCGTATCGTCCAGTACGACGCCTCGCCCTTGTAGGGGCAGGTGGTCGTCTTTAGGGTTGGGGTCAGGAAGTCCATCCGGACATCCGCCGGCGGGATATAGTATCGGGTTGGAAGGCCTGTTTCGAACAGAAACAACCCGCGCCCAGTCTGGGCGATCGTCTCGCCCGCAAAAACGACCCGGACCACGCGGGTGCTCGGCCGCACATCGACCCGGTGATGGGGGTCACGAGGATGTGCGAAGATCTCCTCGTCCTCCTCGAACCAGTGGTCGGCCTTATGCCAATCGAAGGCCAGTAGACCTTTGATCGGTGCGGCGATCGCATTCGGCTCCTCGTAGCTCCACACTGCGTTCTCGACGAGCCGGTTGCCCGCCCTCAGTGTCCAATAAGAAGCGTTCCCCTTGAAAGGGCATTGCGTCCGATGGCTGGTGGGCTCCAACAGATCGGTGCGAACATCGTCGCGCGGGAAGTAGTAGACCGGCTGGTGCCCCGTCTCAAGCAGCAAGCCTGCGCACAGGGAGTCCGCGACGGTCTTGCCGTTGGCAACGACCCGCACATGCTTGGGGCTCGGCTCGAAAGCGATACGGTGGTCTGTATGCGGGCGAGGCATAGGACCTGTTCTCCTCGACAGAGCGCGTCAGATCTCAGCCGCTGCGCTCTCGTCCACCTCCGCAGGCGCTTCCGCCGTCTCGCCGCCGGCAGGCCACAGGACGCGGATCTGAGCCGGCAACGAGGAAGCCACTTTCTGCGCCTGGCCAGCCGCAATGTGCTTGGCGAGAACGCTGAACACGGTGCGCACCGCCTCTTTGGAGTTGACCGGCCGGGCGCCGTTCAGCTTTTCAGCGACATGGGCGAGAAACTCCTCCTGACGCCGGTGCTTGCGGATGCCCGAGGCCGGGCGCCATTCGCTATAATAGAGTCCTCGGACCAGCAGCGGCAGCTGCGCGCCGAGATGTGCCGCCTCGTCGAGTGGTAATCGGTCGCGCAGCGTGCACAAAACCGCTCCTAGAACATGCCAGGCGAGATGCCGGTCGGGCCCCAGCCGGGCCATGATTTCGTCGAGCCAGATGTTGGTCGTTTGCACCGTCTTGTCGAATACGTCTAAACCGGTAGCGCTCATTACCTATCCAATCCGTTGGGGCTCCTGCACAATACCTTTGAATTTGCCAACGCCGGGCATTGCCGAACGTTTCCGCGGTGCACTGGCTTCCAGCGCCAGATCGAGCGCATCCATCCGCTGGGAAGGGTGGCATCAGCCTCTTGGTGTGCCCGTTTCGTTATGACCGTGGGGCGGCATGCTGCACATGATGAACCGATCAGCAATCAGCTCGGCCACAAACAAGCGATGACTGCCAGGGTCGTAGTCGACTCGGCGCGTCAGGCGGATCCCTCTACGTTTCAGCGGTGTTTACAAGGTGAAGCATGGACGCCGTTCGGGTGAATGGATGACGACCAATCCTCGCCTACCAATCGTATTTGCTGTGGGCTCCAGCCGCGACTATGGCGAGCGCGTTGCCGGCGGGCTCGGCCTCGCGCTGAGCGATTACGAAGAACAGCAGTTCGCCGACGGCGAGCGCAAACTGCGCCCGCTGGTCGAGGTATGCGGCCAAGAGGTGTTTGTCGTTGCCGCGCTTCATGGCGAGCCGGGCTACAGCCCGCGCGACAAGCTGTGCGATCTGCTGTTCTTCATCGGTACGCTGAAGGATGCCGGTGCCGATTCCGTTGCCGCGATCGTCCCCTATCTGTGCTATGCGCGTGCCGACCGCCGCACTGCACCAGGCGACCCGCTGGCACTGCGCTACGTTGCCCCTCTTCGAAGCGGTGGAGACCGACCGCGTCCTGGCAATCGACGTGCACGAACCGGCCGCGTTCGAAAACGCCTTTCGGCTCCCGACCCGCCATCTCGAAGCGGGATTGGCCTTTGCTCAGTATTTCGTGACGCGGTTCGGCCCGCACCGGGAAAAGTTTGCCGTCGTGGCGCCCGATCCCGGCGGCCTAAAGCGGGCACAGCGCTTCCGCGGCCA
>JBJMQW010000376.1:0-9332 GCA_045802495.1 Allostellaceae bacterium
CGATCGCCTTCCCAGAAGACGCTGCTGCCGCAATTGGGACAGAAATGAAAGCGGATCTCGAACCCGCTGTCGGCGACCCGGCCATAGACCTTGTGCTCGCCTTCGATGCGGACCTGGCTCTTCTGCCAGCGGCTGCCGTTATGAATGATGGCGCCGGTGCGGCGCTGGCAGGCCTTGCAGTGGCAGACATAGACGTTGCCGGGCTCACCCGACGTGATCGCACGCAACTGTCCGCAATGACACGAGGCCGTTCTCTCCATGTCCGTCTCCCGGGGGAAACCCACCAAACCGGCGCTGCGACGCGATTTTCGCCCTGCGGCCGGCGCCAGACAAGGCGGAATGAGCGAGCCTCGATGTGGCGGGATGACCTACACGCGCTGTACCAGGCCGGGGTATTGCGCGACCAGCGGGTCGGCGGTCAAGAGCGTAATGCCTTCGACAATGCTCTGGGCCACCAGCATGCGGTCGAACGGGTCGCGATGCAGCGGCGGCAGGCTGGCGATCGCGACCGCGTGCTCTCCGGTTACCGGCAACTCATGATAGAGATTGTCGAGCAGCCCGCTTCGGAGCAGCCGCGGGTCCACCTGGAACTCTTGGCGTCCTCGGCCGTGTTTGATCGCCACCTCCCAAATGCTGGCGATGCTGAAGCACAATTCGTTATCCGGATCTCCAATCAGTTGCCGCGCCGGCGACGACAGCCTTCCCGACTGGCTGACTGCCCACAACAGCAGGTGCGTGTCGAGCAGCAGCCTCATTTCTCCCCATAGAACTCCTTCTCGATCTCCTCGCGGAACATGGTATCGAAATCATCTGGCACGGCGATCCTCCCCGCGAGGAAATCGAACCGTTGCGGGATGCGGGCGGCCGGGGTATCGAGCGGCACCACCTTGACCAGTGGCTTTCCAGCCTTGGCGATGATAAACGGCTCGCCCTTTGCCGCGCGATCGACCAGCCGCGACAGATGTGTCTTGGCCTCGTGAATGTTGACGGTGCGCATCGTGTGTACTTGACTAAACTAAGTTACCTTAGTCATCAGAGCGCCCGAGCGCAAGCGGTGTCGTTTGACTTGGCGGATTTGGGAGACGGCCGATGACCGGTTATGCCGAGACGTACCGCCGCTCGCTGGAGCGGCCGGAGGAATTCTGGGCGGAGGCTGCCGAGACGATCGATTGGGAGCAGCGCTGGGACCGGGTTCTCGACGCCAGCCGCTTGCTCTTTGTCAGATGGTTCCCCGGAGCCCGGCTCAACACCTGCTGGAACGCAGTCGACCGTCATGTGGCGGCTGGACGGGGTGAGCGCGTCGCGCTGATCTGGGACAGTCCGGTGACCGGGCGGGTCGAGAGGTTCGCCTATCGCGAGCTGCGCGACGAGGTCGCGCGTCTCGCCGGCGTTCTCATGAGCCTCGGTGTCGTCAGAGGCGACCGGGTGCTGATCTATATGCCGATGGTGCCCGAGGCGGCCTTCGCGATGCTGCCTGCGCCCGTATTGGGGCGGTTCATTCGGTCGTCTTCGGCGGGTTTGCCGCGCACGAGCTCGCAACGCGCATCGATGACGCCAAGCCGCGGGTGATTCTCTCTGCTCCTGCGGCATCGAGGTCAGCCGGGTCGTGCCCTATAAGCCGCTGCTCGATGCGGCAATCGCCGAAGCGCGGTCAAAGCCCGAGCATTGTGTGATCCTGCAGCGCCCGATGTGCCGCGCCGAGCTGACTAAGGGCCGCGACCGGGATTGGCAGGAGCTGGCAGTTGCGGCGCGGCCGGCCGATTGCGTCCCGGTGCTTGCGACCGATCCGCTCTATATCCTCTACACCTCCGGCACGACCGGCGTCCCAAAGGGAGTCGTGCGTGACAATGGCGGCTACGCGGTTGCGCTGCATTGGTCGATGCGCTTCATCTACGGTGTGGCGCCCGACGATGTGTTCTGGACCGCGTCCGATGTCGGATGGGTGGTGGGCCATTCCTATATCGTCTACGCGCCGCTGCTGCTCGGCTGCACCACGATCATGTATGAGGGGAAGCCGGTCGGCACGCCCGATGCCGGCGCCTTCTGGCGGGTCATCGAACAGCACCGGGTACGAGTCTTCTTTACGGCGCCGACAGCCTTCCGCGCGATCAAGCGCGAGGACCCCGAGGGCCGGTTGATCCGCGACCGCGCCCTCAGCCAGTTCCGCGCTCTCTTTCTCGCAGGCGAGCGCGCCGATCCCCCAACGGTGGCGTGGGCCGAAGAGCAGCTCGGCATCCCAGTCATCGACCATTGGTGGCAGACCGAGACGGGGTGGCCGATTGCCGCCAATTGTCTCGGGATCGAGCGTTTGCCGGTGAAGCATGGCTCGGCGACCCGTGCCGTCCCCGGCTGGGATGTCCGCGTCCTCGATGCCGAAGCAGGAGAAACGCCGTACGAGCTCGGCGCCGGCGAAATCGGCGCGCTGGCGGTCAAGCTGCCGCTGCCGCCCGGCGCGTTGCAGACCTTATGGCAGGCGGACGACAATTTTGCCCGGTCCTACATGAGCGCGTTTCCCGGCTTTTACCAGACGGGCGACGCCGGCTTCATCGACGGCGACGGCTATATCCATGTCATGACCCGCACCGACGACATCATCAATGTCGCTGCTCACCGGCTCTCGACCGGGGAGATCGAGGAGGCTTTGGCGGCGCACCCCGATGTCGCCGAATGCGCCGTGATCGGCGTCGCCGATGAGCTCAAAGGGCAAGTGCCGCTCGGGCTCCTGGTGCTCAAGGCCGGGGTCGACCGCCCCGCCGACGAGATCGAGCGCGAGGCCATCGAATTGGTGCGCAACCGCATCGGACCGGTCGCCAGTTTCAAGACCGCGCTGGTTGTCGCCGGCCTGCCGAAGACCCGGTCGGGCAAGATCTTGCGCGGCACGATGCGCCGTATCGCCGACGGCGAGGCCTACCCCCTGCCGGCAACGATCGACGACGCGTCGGTCCTCGACGAAATCGAAGCGATCCTCGAAGAAGCCGGATACGGCACGGTGGCCAGAGACAGACACACGTAACACATTCGTCTATAGCGCCGGGTTGAGCCGAGCGTGCGACGATCAGACCGGCACCAATGAAGAAGCGTGCCCGGGCGGGAGTCGGGCGGCATCATGGCGTCGCCTCAGCTAAGTTTCGCAGCCGAATAACGCAACGCTCTAGGCTCTCCGATACCGGGAGCGCCTGGTCCAGCCGCCAGCCCGCAGTCTCGTCCTGGATGAATTCAATCATCCGCGTCGTATATAGAGGACCCACAGAACGGCCGCTTCCTTGCCGGGGTATCAGATCATCCCGAACGGCTCGTCGGCGGGATTGTCGGGCTAGATTGATAAGCTCCCGTTTCGGATCATCAAGACAATCGGGATTTTTCGGCAGCTTAGCCACGCTAACCCCAATAGCTGGGCGAAACGTTCTCGGTCGGCGAGCAGCCACGCCTCGATTGCCCGAACAGCGACTCGAAAGCACATCCGGGCGGATGGCCTCGCGAGCCACCTCTGGGCGCAAGGTGGGGCGCAATCACAGTCGCGATCCAAATCAACAAGGACGACCCAAGGCGTAAGCCGCGCGGCATTGTTGTATCCGTTGATGGATTGTAGCAGGAACCGCTTTCCCTTTCTGCCATAGACCACCCTGAGGGAGATTCCGACGTAATCCAATATTCTGCGAAGCAAGGCTTCGTCCAAATCCCCTTCCACCGCCCCAGTGACAACCGGCCGCACATCCGCGAGCACGCGTTAAACTCCAAAGAGCGCGAGTTGCTGCGGTTTCGGCGGTCGCGTCTCGGGAAGCAACGCATCGGGCAAGGGTACACCACCCTCGACCAATGCCTTGGCTTGAGCGAGATTGGTTGCGACCTCGACGCGCGTGCCTTCGGGAGCCGGTTTGAGGAGCAACACCTCGTCCAATCCAATCCCTTCGTCGCGCAGCAGGTCGGCAGAATGGGAGCTGACAAGCACCTGCCGCCCGGTGCGTCGCTGCGTTCTCGCGAACATTTGCGCCAGGAAACGAACCACATCGGGATGCAGCGAAAGCTCGGGTTCCTCGAGCAATAGCGGTCCCGACTCGTCGAGGACAGCCCACAGAAGCCCGAGAAGCCGCAGCGTGCCGTCGGAAAATTGCTCCTCCGTTTGCCAGGCTCCCTGAGGACGCCAATGTTCGTATCGACCGCGAAGGTGAGGGGTCCCTACTTCGTCGCGGAAATATTGGAATTCCTGAAGCTGCGGCACGGCGACCTTCAACGCGTCGCCAATCTTTCGCAGACGTGCATTGCGGGTACGATCCGGCGTGCGCGCGACCTGCTCCAAGAAATCCGAACCGAATGGGTCTTGTCCGCGCCCGACGTAACGGTCTGTTTCTCGAACCAATTGGGGAACGAGATGAAGATAGCGAACCGTTTGCAAGAACTGTGCAAGATCACGAAAGCCAAGATTGACATTAACTTGCTCGATGTGCGTCTGATGCAGCCGAGCAGGATCACGCTCATCATCGGTGTTGGGGCGATGAAGTATCTCCTGCCCCAAACGCTTCACAATCTCCCGCCGGAGAAGCGGCCGCTGGCGGTTGTCCTGGGTAAAGCTTAGATCATACTCCCAATCAGGTCGCCCCTCCTCGCTACCCACGGCAACGCCGATCTCTACGTCCGGATAGCGTCTCGCTGCAAGACAGCGAAGCTTTGACACGCCGCCCCGTTTGGCGATGGCCTCTTGGAAGCCCCCACCTAGCGCAACCAAGTCATGAAGGAATCTGAATGCATCAAGGAGGTTGGACTTGCCCGAGGCATTCGGTCCGATAAGAAATACACGCCCTTGCAGTGCGACCTGCACGCGGACGAAGTTTCTCCAGTTCGCCAACCGTAATTGTGCAAATCGTAAGGCCTTGGAACCGTTTGATTTCATCCCAGCGGCTCTGCATATCTGAGTCGTCGGCAAATCTGTATACCACGCCTATCACGCAGACACCGGGGTTCCATTAAAATCCCCGCCACGATCGGCATGAGTGACTGTCGCTCGCAGGATGCGGACCAGCGACGTCGCCGGTTACCGGCTTTCGACTGGGGAGATCGAGGAGGTTTTGGCGCCGCGCGAGGCCATCGAATTGGTGCGCAACCGCATCGGACCGGTCGCCAGTTTCAAGACCGCGCTGGTTGTCGCCGGCCTGCCGAAGACCCGGTCGGGCAAGATCTTGCGCGGCACGATGCGCCGTATCGCCGACGGCGAGGCTTACCCCCTGCCGGCAACGATCGACGACGCGTCGGTCCTCGACGAAATCAGCACGGCTCTTGTGAGAGCCGGGTATTCCGGAGCGCCACCCGGCTAGAAATCGGAGGCGCTTAAGTCCCCGGCAGGGCTACCTTCGGTCCGCTCTGCTTCCGCCTCATCGAGCTCGTCAGCTTCGGCGGGCCTCCTCGCACGCGAGCGGCTGATTGCTTGATCGAGCTCTTCGAGGGTGCACAGGCCGAGGCCGACGGGATGTCGCGGCTTGATGTTGGGGCTGTTCCAATGTGTGCGGTCTCGCACCGCCGCGATCGTCGGCTTTGTCGTGCCGATGAGCTTCGAGATCTGACCGTCGGACAATTCGGGATGGCTTTTCAGCAGAAACGCTATCGCGTCCGGCTTGTCCTGACGTTTGGCGACCGGAGTGTAACGCGGGCCCTTATGCTTGACCAGCTGTGGGGGCAGCGCTTGGGGAGAGAGCTTCAGCCGCGCCTCGGGGTCGGCTTGGCAACGCTCGATCTCATCCGCGGTCGTCTGCCCGTTCGCCACCGGATCCAAGCCCTGCATCTGGTTGGCAACCTCGCCATCGGCGATGGCTTGGATCTCAAGCGGATGGAGTTCGCAGAAATCGGCTATCTGCTCAAAAGTCAGCGAGGTGTTTTCGACCAGCCATACGGCTGTCGCCTTGGGCATCAACGGAGCGGCCATACTGGAATCCTGGTTCGGAGATCGCGAGCCTGCAGCAGCGCGACCTCAAATTAGTTAAGCAGTATATAATCGCGGCGACGCGCCCAGGGAAGGCGATAAAGGAGAGCGAGACGGCAATGGACGACGCGGAACTCGAGCCCCGGCGCACACCGCCGCAGCCAAAGGATCTCAGTCTGATGGGGATCGCCGAGCTCGAGGCCTATATCGCCGAGCTCGAGAACGAAATTGCGCGGGTGAGAGCGGAGATCACGGCCAAACTCGGGCAGCGCCGGGGCGCCGAAGCGCTGTTCAAGCGCTGATCGTGTTCGCAACAAGGGAATTTTGCTGCCCGATGGGTCGACCCTCGAATTCGGAATAGGCGGCGATCTGGCATGGTATGACGTTCGACGGTCGTCAAGCCGGGTTGCTTTGCCACTTTTGCCGCCAGCCGGCAACGCCGCCCAGCGGCTCGGCGGCAGTCACGGCGCGCATGATCGCGCGGGCGAGACAATCGGCGGCCGCGCTGCCGAGCATCAGCAAATCGGCGGGTGGGACCACCGGTCCGCTGCCGGTCGACAGCGCAAACACCGTATCGCCGTCGAACGGCGTGTGCGCCGGGCGGATTGCGCGCGCAAGGCCGTCCTGCGCCATGATTGCGAGACGCCGGCAGCCGCGCTTGTCGAGCGCGGCATCGGTGGCGACCACCGCGATCGTCGTATTGGCGGCAGCCGCATCGGCGCCGCATCCTGAATAGTCTTCCGGATCAGCCGGAGTGTCGGGCAGGGCAGCCTGCGGGTCGATCTCGCCGGTGAGCGCGAGGTCGGCGGTCCAGAACCGTCCGCAATCGGGCCGAACGGCTGCGCCCCAGCTGTTGACCGCGACAATCGCACCGACTGTCTGGCCGCCCCGGAGGCGTAGCGACGCGCTGCCGATGCCGCCCTTCAGACGGCCCGCCGTCGCGCCAAGCCCCGCCCCTGCATTGCCCAAGGCGAACTCCCGGGATGCCGCCGTCACAGCGGCGCGGCCGAGCGCACGAAAGGGCGGCTCGCCAGTCCAGCCGCGACGGCCCGGAAACCCGAGATCAAAGAGGATCGCGGCTGGGACGATCGGCACAAGGATCGGCAACCGTGCCGTCGATTTGACCGCGAAGCCGCGGCCTGCCTCGGCGAGCCAATCCACGACGCCAGAGGCCGCGTCGAGCCCGAAGGCTGAGCCGCCGGACAATACGACCGCGTCGACGCGATCCAGCAGGGTCTCGGGGGCAAGCAGCTCGGTCTCCCGGCTCCCTGGCGCGCCTCCACGCACATCGACTGCCGCTACTGCTGCCTCTTCGGCGAGCACGACGGTGGTTCCACTGACGCATTCGCGATCCTCCGCCTGCCCGACGAGTATGCCCGGCACATCGGTGATCAAATTGCGCGTACCGGCTGCGGCCACTGTACCTGCTTCCATGGTTCTCCGCGGGTGTAGGATCGCCGGATCGAAAGTTGGAGCCGCATAGTGCTGGATCGCATCCTTCTCACCAACGACGACGGCATCGATGCGCCGGGCCTCAAGGTATTGGAACGCATCGCCGGCGAGCTTGCCCGCGAGATCTGGGTGGTTGCGCCGGAGCACGACCAGAGCGGCGTCTCCCACGCCGTCAGCTTGCACCACCCCATCCGGCTCAGTAAACGGGGTGTGCGTCGGTTCGGGCTTACCGGAACACCGGGAGATTGCGCCGTCATGGGCGTGTGTCATCTGATGGCCGCTGCGCCGCCGCAACTCCTCCTATCAGGGGTCAATCGCGGCGCCAATCTCGGGCTGGAGACCGTGTTCTCCGGTACGGTCGGCGGAGCGATGACGGGTATGCTGCTCGGCGTTCCGTCGATCGCATTGAGCCAGGTCTGGACCGATCGGGAGCATGTGCGCTGGGAGACCGCAGCGGAGCTTGGCACGGGCGTCGTGCGTCAGTTGCTGGCGGTCGGTTGGGACGCCGCGACCTGTCTGAACGTGAACTTCCCGGATCTCCCGGCGCCTGAGGTCGGGCCTTTGATCTTGGCGCGCCAGGGCCCGGGGCTGATCCAAGGAATGGAGGTGGAAACGCGCATTGATCCACGAGGCCTGACCTATCACTGGGTCAGTTTTCGCCGAGGGCCGCGCGAGCAGGGCGGGGAAAGCGACGTTGACGCCGTTCGCGCGGGTTACATCGCCGTGACGCCGCTGCGCTACGATCGCACGGACGAGGAAGCCTACGAGGTGCTCGCTCGGGCGCTGCCGCGGCTGAAATGAGGGGGTCGCGCAGGACGAAATCGCGGTTCGATGCCGCTTCCGTCCGCAGCTGCGGGCGCGGTGGAGAGGCCGGCGAGCGCCAGCGCGGTGAATTGTTCGGCAACCTGCTGCACGCTAAGGCGGCCTTGCGGGTCGTACCATTTGTAAAGCCAGTTCAGCATGCCGAGCAGCCCATACGAGGCGACCTGAATGTCGAGATCCTGGCGAAACTCGCCGTTGCCGACGCCCTCTCGGATGATCCGCTGCCAGCATCGCTCATACTCTTTCGGCGAAAAGCCGATCATTTCGCGAAAGCGGCGCTTTACCGACTCTCGCTCGCGCAGATAGACAAAAAGATGGGGATAATGGCGATCGAAGGCTTCCAGATGCGCCAGAATCGCCCGCCGAAGCTTCTCGGTGGCTGACCCCTCGGTGGCGGCAATGTCGGCAATCGTCCGATACATCTGCGCTATCGGCTCCTTGACGACGAGATAGAGCAAGTCCTCCTTGCTGTCGAAATGGTGGTAGAGGCTGCCCTTCAGGATGCCGACCTCGTCGGCGATGTCGCGCACCGTGGCCGCGTGATAGCCTTTGGTCCGGAACACCTTCGCGGCGGCCGAAACGATGTCGTCGAGTGTGGCCATCTTCGGTCGTCTCCCGCTCAGCCGGCGTCGAAAGCGCACGCTCCAGGTGGCTCACCTTTCCCCAAGATGCAAGCTTATCACGCGCGATATTGAGGTGCTCGGTGTCGGCGTCGCCAGATCGCGAGAGAGCTTCCCAACCACAGGTTGATCATGTTCCGTTCTTAATTGAACGAATCGGGCACGAATCGGGTTTTCAGTTCTAATCGGCCGCTCAATAACCGGGCGATCACCAATCACAATCCTGCAATTTTCGTGACCCTGATCCGTAACAGTCGGCGGATAAGGTTCTCCCCGAGCGTGACGAGATGCGCCTGGTTCTACAACACTATGATCGCAGATTTCTGGAAATGTGGGCTCTGCGCGACCACTGGTTTTCTCCTCTTTGTGCCAATATCGGTTACAACTCAGGGCTGGGATTGGGCAGGCTGTACAATTCTTGGGCGCCTAATCCGAGTAGTGAGGCGAGTTTGATGCCTTGCCTCCCGCTTGAATGACATTACGACGCTGAAGTATCGCATCCCGGCAAAACGCCTTCGGCTCAGAAC
>JBJMQW010000377.1:0-3069 GCA_045802495.1 Allostellaceae bacterium
CAATGGGTGCATATCCGCGAGAACCCGTACTCGACCTGGCGCGACCGGCTGAAATTGCGGTTGCCCGGCGGCTATCGGCGTGAGCAGCAGCGGTTGTGGCAATTGATCAACGAGACCGACCGTTGGCGCCTCCAGCCCGGGCCGCCGCGCGAGGCGATGGAGCGCGAATTCCTATCCTATCTCGACGGCATCAAGGACCCCGAGCTGAAGCAAAAGCTGACCCCCGACTACAATCTGGGTTGCACGCGCATCCCCAAATCGGACCGGAACTATTACGAGGCGGTGCAGCTTCCGAACGCGCACATCGTCAAGGGAGAGATCGCCCGCATCGTGCCGGACGGCGTCGTGATGGCCGATGGGACGCGGGTGGCGCTCGATGTGCTGGTCTACGCCACAGGCTTCGACCCGCACGCCTATATGCGGCCGATGACGGTGACGGGCCTCAACGGCATAACAATCGCCGAGGCGTGGCAGGAAAAGATATACTCCTATGGCGGCATTGCGCTGCCGGGCTTTCCGAACCTGTTCATGCTCTACGGGCCGTTCGCGCCGGTCAACAACGTGCCGGTGCCATTGGGCCTCGACCAGGAGATCGCCTGCATCATGCGGCTGATCGCCGAGGCCCGCGCCCGCCATGCCGCGGTCGCGCCGACGGCTGCCGCGACCGAGAAATTCCTCGCCCGCCTCGGCGCCGCTTTTCCCGGCACCGTCTGGGTTGGCGGCTGCAAGAACTGGTACACCAGCCGGCAGTCGACGCCCGTCCTATGGCCCTTCCCGCAGAGCGAGCACAAGGCGTTTTTCGAGAGCGTTCCGGCCGAGGATTTTCACTTCATCCCGACCGGGCACGGAGACTGATCTCAGGGCCTGGCGTACGATTATTCCGCCGCGCGGTCGAGAATGCGCTGCAGCGTGACTGAGCCATTCAACCCGGCTGCCGGGGCGTGTGCGCCGTCGGCGATCCGTTTGCGCTGCGCCTCTTCCCAATGGCGGCCGTCAAAGAACCGCGTCGGCTTCAGACTCGGCCCGTCGATACCGTCGAGGCACCGCGCATTGACGCTGATCTGATCCGGCTCAGAGCGCGGAATGTAAAAGGCGTGCATGCCGCAATGCGAGCAGAATGTATGCTGCGCCACACCAGTACCGAAGGTGTAGCTGGTCAGTGACGTTTTACCCCGCAGCAGTTCGAAATCGTCGAGGGAGACCCCCAGGTGAAGGATCCCCTTCTTCGTACAAACACTGCAGTTGCATTGCGACAGCAAGTCCAAATCGACGCGGGCGCGGAACCGCACGCGCCCGCAATGACAGCCTCCTTCACGGTTTTCGAGCATCATGTGCACTCCCAATGACAAGCTGGCAAGGGGCTCTCGCCGAGGCTACCCTCGCGGCGGCCCGGGTTCGCCCAAGATACACGGTGCCGCCGATCGGATGCCATTCCCGCGCGATCGTGACCCTAAGTGAATGCGTGCGCCGTGCGGATACTTCCGATCCTGATCGCTTGGTGGTGGGATTGGCCCAGGCTATGCTCCCCTCCTCGGGTTCAGCAAGCGTCGGTCAAAAGTGCCGCATTAATTGAGACAGGAGCAGTGAAGGCGATGGGGCGAAAATTTGCGAACATACTCGAAACCGTCGGCAACACCCCGGTAGTCAGGATCGGCAAGCTCGCTCCTCCGGAGGTGAACCTGTTCGTGAAGATCGAAGCTTTCAACCCGTTGGGCTCGGTAAAGGACCGGCTGGCGCTTGGGGTGATCGAGGACGCGGAGCGTAGCGGCAAGCTGAAGCCCGGGCAAACCGTCATTGAGGCGACCAGCGGTAACACCGGCATCGGTCTAGCGATGGTATGCGCGCAGAAGGGCTACCCGCTGGTAGTTACGATGGCCGAGACGTTCAGCGTCGAGCGCCGCAAGCTGATGCGCTTTCTCGGCGCAAAGGTGGTGATCACGCCGGCGGCCGAGCGCGGCATGGGCATGGTCAAGAAGGCGATCGAGCTTGCCGACACCCATGGCTGGTTCCTGACCCGGCAGTTCGAAAACGAGGCCAATGCCGACATGCATTCGCGCACGACCGCGCGGGAGATCCTGGCCGATTTCGAAGGGGAGCCGCTCGACTATTGGGTGACCGGCTTTGGCACCGGCGGCACGCTGAAAGGCGTTGCGCGCGTGCTCGCTAAGGAACGGCCCGAGACGAAGATCGTCGTCTGCGAGCCGGCCGACGCTCCGATGCTGACGAGCGGCGCGCCGCAGGAGCGCAAGCCGGACGGGTCCGCGGTGACGGCCCACACGGCCTGGAAGCCGCACCCGATGCAGGGCTGGAGCCCGGATTTCATTCCCAAGCTGACCGGCGACGCGGTGGGAATGAACGTGATCGAACGTGTTCTGACGGTTTCCACCGCCGACGCGATGCATTGCAGCCGGCAGCTCGCCCAAAAGGAGGGGATCTTTGTCGGCATCACGGCGGGGGCGACGTTTGCGGGAGCCCTCCAAGTGTGCCGTGATGCGGCCAAGGGGGCGACAATCCTCTGCATGCTCCCCGACACTGGCGAGCGCTATCTGAGCACGCCGTTGTTTGCGGACATCCCGGCCGACATGACCGAGGAAGAGCTGGAAATTTCGCGTTCGACGCCGGCCGCCCGCCTGGGAGCATGACCAGACCCGACCGGCGGCTGTATCCCGGGGAGCCGGGGCCGGCGGCGCGTCAGCACAGGCGTCGGCCGAGGGTCCAGGCGAGATAGGCGCGGCCGCCGGTCGGCTGTGCCGCCGGATCGAATTTCTCGGCAAAGCCTACTCAGGCCTGCTAATGATCGTCTGTTGAATATTGACTCGGCGATTCCATCAACTTCTGCAATTTTTCGTATTTCGACCAAGTCAACGCAATCGCGGCTGCGGTACTGCCACAGATGACTGCGATGATCAAGAACGTGTCCGACACGCCAACCGTATCGGCCAATGTTCCAGCTAATGGGGCGCCGATAAGGCCACTGCCGAGGATCCCAATACTGTACATGACCATCACGCGTCCGCGCACATCGTCGCGAGCTCTGAGCTGTAGGGTGCTGGCGACCGTAACGTTGAA